>JAZFWH010000332.1:0-2058 GCA_036482635.1 Myxococcota bacterium | reverse complement strand
CAGCAGCCGGATGCCCTGAAACGCCAGCGAGACGACCGTCCACAGGGCCACCATCACCATCCCCAGGTCCGGGCGGCCGCCGAGCGTGCCGACGCTCAACAGGATCAGGTTGGGGTTGCGGCCCGCGCTGATGGTGTGAAACAGGGCGTCGACCGGCCGCCAGCAGTGCGTCTCGAATTTGAACGCGTGCAGGAAGAGCGCCTCCAGCGAGCGCCCCGCGACGTACCCGGCCACGACGACCGCGGTGGCCATCCCGAAGCCGGAGGGGAGGCCCAGGCCCCAGGCCAGGTACCAGATCGGCGGGTGCACGAGCGCGAGACCGTGGTCGAAGGCGCCTCCCAGGCGGCTGGAGGTCAGCGTCACCCTCGCGAGCTTACCGTTGACGGTGTCGAGCAAGGTCATCAGCCAGGCCACGCAGAGTCCCAGCGCGAAGGCGCCGCCGGCGAAGAGCACGGTGGCGACGATCGCGAGGATCCCGCTGGCGGCGGTCACCGTGTTGGGGTGCACGCCCGCCCGCGCCAGCCCACGCGTGACGGCCCGGGCGGGCCGCGGCCACACCCACCGGGTGACGAGGTCGGTGACGCCCTTGTCCGACGCCGCGAAGAGGTGTGCCTCGATGGCGCTCGCGTCTTCGGCGCGGGCCGGGAACAGATAGGGCGGCTCGGACTTGCGCAGCACCGCCGTGCCCGCCGGTGCGAGCTGCCCGGGGAGCAGCAGCCGCACGCCCCGGGGCGTGGGCGCGCCGCCCGGGTCGCGCAGCAGGGCCAGCGCCGCCGGGATCCGCTTCGCATCGACGTGGGCCGCGACGGGTCCGCCCCAGGCGTCGCCCTCGGCCCGCGGCGCCGTCAACACGGTATTCGGTGAGGCCACCAGGGCGTGAATCAGCCGCTCGTCGAAGATGGCGTCCCCGCGAAGCAGGAGCGCCGAGCCGGAGGTCTGGGGGATTTTTGCCTCGCCCCAATCGAGAGCTTTCACCGCACGGCAGCCCGCCCTTCCCAGCGAACGGCGCAGGCGTTCCGCCGGGGTGAGACCCCAGATCTCGACGCTGGGCGCGTCCGCGGACCCGAGGACCCAGGCCGGCGGTGCGTCGTTCGCGCGGGAACCCGGCATTCCCCCCTCTCCCGGGTTGGCCGAACAGCCGATGGAAAGTATCACACGGCCTGTTGCGGGTTGAGGCTCCAGCTTCGGTGTTGGGGGGGATCTTGCCATGTTTTCCCTGGCCCACCTGTCCGACCTGCACGCCACCCCGGTGCGCGTGCAGCGGGCTTCGGAACTGTTGAACAAGCGACTGCTCGGCTGGCTCTCCTGGCGGCTGAAGGGGCACAGGATCTACCGCCCGGAGGTTCTCGATTCCCTGGTCGACGACCTGAAGGTCACGGCCCCGGATCACGTGGTCGTGACGGGCGACCTCACCACCATCTCCGGCGAGGGCGAGTTCCCAGCCGCCCGCGAGTGGCTCCAGCGGCTTGGCGGCGCCAAGCACGTGTCGGTGGTGCCGGGCAACCGCGACGTCTACGTGCGGACTCCCGGCGTCGCCACCTTGGAGCGCTGGTCGGAGTTCATGCGTTCCGATCCCGCGCCCGCGCCCGACGCCGCCGGGCTGGACGAGCCCGAGGGTCTGGAGCGTGCGGAAGCGCCCGGCGCGCCGGCGTCCGGGTTTCCGGCGATCCGTGTGCGGGGCCCCGTCGCGCTGATCGGGGTGTGCTCGGCGGTGCCGACCGCGCCCTTCCTCGCCGGGGGCCGGGTGGGTGACGCCCAGCTCGAGCGCCTCGAGCGCGAGCTCGCGGCCCTGGCCGGCTCCTCCCTGTGTCGGGTGGTGCTGATCCACCACCCGCCCGTACCCGGCGCGGTTCCGCCGCGCCGAGCACTCCGCGACCTGGACCGTCTGCTGGCGCTGTTGCGACGCTGGGGCGCGGACCTCGTGCTCCACGGGCACGTACACCGCACCTCGATCGCCCGCGTGCCCGGGCCGCGCGGTGCGATCCCCGTGGTGGGCGTTCGCTCCGGCAGCGACGCGCGGGCGCTGCCCCACCGCTGCGCGCAGTACCACGTCTACGA
>JAZFWH010000331.1:0-10020 GCA_036482635.1 Myxococcota bacterium | reverse complement strand
GGCAGTTGTCGAACAGGCAGAGGGGCTCGGAGATCCAGCGCGCGGTCATGTACTCGTCCCGAGTCAGCTTCCGCTGGTGCATCAGCGCTCTCGGGTTGCGATTGGCCATCTTGCGCACGGCCAGGGCCACGTTGGCCAGGTGGTCGCGCGTGGCGCCGAACTCGTGCATGTAGCGGCGCGTCAGCATGGCGATCTCGTCGACGGGACGCAGCAGCCCCCACGGTCGCGTCCAGGTGGCCGGGGCCGTCGGCTGGTGGCCTCCAGCTGCCCAGGGCCGCCCGCCCGAGCCCCGCTTTCGCGAACGCCACGCCACGCCCACCCGGCACTGCCCGGCCGCGATCGCCATGGCCAGCTGCCCGACGGTCGCCGGTCCGGCGCCGCCCCCGTAGCCCACCTGGCTGAAGAAGGTGACGTCGCCCGCCCCGATGTTCTTGGCGATCTCGACCTCGTCGGTCGTCTCCATGGTGTACGAGGCAAAGCCGTCGACCTCGGACGGGTCGATGCCGGCGTCGTCGAGGGCGCTCAGGATCGCCTGGACGGCGAGCTGCTTCTCGGAGCCTTCGAGCTGCTTGGCAAAGCGAGTCTCGCCGATCCCGACGATCGCCGCGGCGTCCTTCAGCATGGCTCCCGGCGCCGAAGAGGAGGCCGCAGCATAGCCCCGCGCGAAATCGAGCGCCTCTCGAGCCGCGCCGGCGCGGGGTCTCGGGGGCGCGGTGAGGAGGGGAGGGGTGGGGGGGCGCTGCTCCCCTCAGGCACTCGCGCTCGGCTGCACCGGCGCGGGCTTCCCCGCATCGCGGGCCGGGCGCTTGGCCGCGGTCTGTGACGCCGCCTTCTCGGCCGCCAATTCCTTCCCGCCGATGTGGATTCGGCCCTCGACCCGGGCCCCTTCCTGGATCACGATGCCGACCGTCCGCATGTTGCCCTTGACGCGGGCGTGCTCGTGCAGCGTGATCTTGCGGCTGGCCGTGATGTTGCCCTCGACCGTTCCGTAGATCACGACCTCTTCGCCGCGGATTTCGGCCCGGACGTATCCGGTGTCTCCGACGATCACCGTCTTCGGGCTCTCCACCTCGCCCTCGACGCGGCCGTCGATCCGGACGGCCTCTCCGAAGCGAAGCTTTCCGGACAACTCGGCGCCCGTGTCGATGTAGGCGGCCCCGCCACTCGGCTGCGCGTAACCGTTTCCGTTCTTGCGAAAGTCTGAAAAGGCCATCTGCGACACCTCCCTGCGCGGGCCCGGTTGCGGCCGGGCTCCGCAGACCTATCTATCGGCGGCAGCTCGATTGAAGTTGAGCCCCCTAGGTCTGCACGACTGCTCGGGTTTTTCGGTTGCCCCGCAGGGCGGGTCGCTCGGCCCGGCCGGACGCCGTCCGTCGTCGCGGCGCGCGATGCCCCCGCCGTGAACCGTTGGCGGGGCCCCTCGTGGCCGCGCGGCGAGGTGGTAGGATCACCGGACTCCGAGCAGATCCGGTGCAGTCGGTCGTGGCGCCGCACCGGGATTCGCCACACAGCGCCGGGAGACCCCGCATGACCGCCCCGCACAGGGTTACGAGAGAGGCCTTCGACGCCGTGCTCTTCGACCTCGACGGCGTCCTGACCGACACGGCGAAGGTGCACGCCGGCTGCTGGAAGGAGCTGTTCGACGACTTCCTGCGCGAGCGGGCGGCGGCGAGCGGCGAGCCCTTCCGACCTTTCGAGATCGAGACCGACTACCGCCTGCACGTGGACGGCAAGCCGCGTTCCGACGGCGTTCGCGACTTCCTCGCGTCCCGCGCCATCGAGCTGCCCGAGGGCAGCCCGGACGACCCCCCGGACGGGCAGACGATGGCCGGGCTCGGCAACCGCAAGGACGCGATGGTCAAGTCGGCGCTGGACTCGCAGGGAGTCGAAGCGTACGCGGGCTCCGTGGAGTGGGTCCGCCAGCTGCGCAAGGAGGGAATGAAGACGGCGGTCGTGTCTTCGAGCCGCAACTGCGCCGCCGTGCTGCGCGCCGCAAAGATCGCCGATCTCTTCGACGCCCGCGTGGACGGGGAGGTCGCGACCCGGGAGCACCTGCCGGGCAAGCCCGCACCCGACACGTTCCTGTCGGCCGCCGAGCGCCTGGGTGTCGAGCCCGCGCGCGCCGTGGTCGTCGAGGACGCCATCTCGGGCGTCCAGGCGGGAAGCGCCGGCGGCTTCGGGCTGGTGATCGGCGTCGCGCGCAAGGGCGATGCCAGCGAGCTCCGGGAGAACGGCGCCGACGTGGTGGTGAGCGACCTGAGCGAATTTCTCAGCTGAGCCGGCGGCGCAGCCCGGGTCCCCGCCGGATAGATTGGCGCCATCCGAGAGGTCGAGGGTCGATGCTCCACCGCGAGAAACTGGAACGTCCCGACTACGTCTACCCCGCCGACGAATGGCGGATGGTGGAGAAGCGGTTCTACCCGCGGCTCCTGGCCCAGAACGAGACCTTCTTCTCCACGGCCAACGGTTACCTCGGCATGCGGGGCTGCTTCGACGAGGGGACGCCCTGCTTCTCGAACGGAACCTTCGTGAACGGCTTCTACGAGTCGTGGCCGATCGTCTACGGGGAGGAGGCGTACGGCTTCGCGCGGACCGGCCAGACGATCGTGAACGTGACCGATGCGACGATCATCAAGCTGTACGTCGACGACGAACCCTTTTACCTCCCGACCGCGAACCTGGTGGATTTCGAGCGCGTGCTGGACATGCAGCACGGGACGCTGCACCGCGATCTGCTCTGGGAGACGCCCGCCGGCAAGGTGGTCTCCATCAAGTCGCGCCGACTGGTCTCCTTCGAACATCGTCACCTGGCGGCGATCACCTATGAGGTGACCGTCCTCAACGCCGGGGCGCCGCTCACCATCTCGTCCGAGATGGTCTACCGGCACGGCGCGAAGAACGACGACGGCGACCCGCGCCGCCATCGCGGCTTCGCGGAGCGAGCCCTGCACCCCCAGCAAAACTACTCCAAGGATCGGCGCGTGGTGTTGAGCCACGCGACGAAGCGGAGCCAGATGACCCTGGCCTGCGGCGTCGAGCACAGCGTGGCCACCGAGTGCTCCTACTCGGTCGAGACGCGCTGCTCCGAGGACGAGGCCAAGGTGGTGTTCTCGGTGGCCGCGCAGCCGGGGGAATCATTCCGGATCACGAAGTTCATCGCCTATCACACCTCGCGGAGTGCGCCGGTGGCGGAGCTGTGCGAGCGGACGGAGCGAACCCTGGACCGCGCCGCGCGCCAGGGTTTCGAGGAGCTTCGGCAGGGTCAGAGGCGCTACGTGGATGCCTTCTGGAAGCGCAGCGACGTGGAGATCCGCGGCGACACGTCGCTGCAGCAGGCAATCCGCTTCAACCTGTTCCACATCCTTCAGGCGACGGCCCGGGCGGAGGGCGTGGGAGTGCCCGCGAAGGGCCTGACGGGCGAGGGCTACGAGGGCCACTACTTCTGGGACACGGAGATCTACGTGCTTCCCTTCCTGACGTACACGGAGCCCCGCATCGCCAGAAACCTGCTGAAATTCCGGCACAGCATGCTGGACAAGGCCAGACAGCGCGCGCGGGAAGTGAACCAGAAAGGGGCTCTTTTCCCCTGGCGTACGATCAACGGAGAGGAGGCTTCCGCCTACTACGCGGCGGGGACCGCCCAGTATCACATCAACGCCGACATCGTCTACGCGCTGAGGAAATACGTCAACGCCACCGGCGACAACGAGTTCCTGTACGAGGTCGGAGCGGACATGCTGGTGGAGACGGCGCGACTGTGGCGGGACCTGGGCTTCTACTCCGAGCGAAAGAACGGCCAGTTCTGCATCGCCGGGGTCACGGGTCCGGACGAGTACAACACGGTGGTGAACAACAACACGTACACCAACCTGATGGCGCGGGAGAACCTCTGGTACGCCGCGGCGACGATCGAGACGCTTCGCGACAAGCGGCGCGTGCGCTACCAGGCGCTGGTCGACAGGACCGGGCTCGAGCCTCACGAGGTCGACGAGTGGAAGGAAGCCGCCGCCAGCATGTACCTCCCCTACGACGAGAAGAGGGGGATCCACCCCCAGGACGACGACTTCCTGGACCGGCGGCCCTGGGACTTCGAGAACACGCCCCCAGACAAGTACCCGCTGCTCCTCCACCACCACCCGCTGGTGATCTACCGCCACCAGGTCATCAAGCAGGCGGACGTGGTGATGGCGATGTTCCTGCTCGGCGACGAGTTCTCGATGGAGGAGAAGCAGCGCAACTTCGACTTCTACGATCCGATCACCACCGGAGACTCGTCGCTCTCGGCCTGCATCCAGAGCATCGAGGCCTGCGAGGTCCGTCGCATCGAGAAGGCGTTCGAGTACTCGCGCTACGCCCTGCTGATGGACCTGGCCGACATCGGCGGCAACGCCGCGGACGGCTGCCACATCGCCTCGATGGGGGGCACGTGGATGGTCGTGGTCTACGGGCTGGCCGGCTTCCGGGACTACGGCGGCCGCTTCCGCTTCGGGCCCATCCCTCCGGCCAGGGCGGAGGAGATCCGCTTCCCGCTGACGCTGCGGGGACAGATCCTGGACGTGGCGCTCGGCCGCGAGGGAATCACCTACACGCTGCGAGAGGGCGACGGGCTGACCATCTGGCACTTCGACGAGGAGATCCGGCTCTCGCCCGAAGATCCCAGCTGCTCTCGGGAGCACGCGGAAGCCTAGGCGGGGACGCCCCGGGCCGATGACGCTAGGGCATCGCCTCGCGCACCTTGCGGAAGGCGCCGCGGGTCGTCCCCATCAGCGATCGGTTCTGCTCTTCGGGGAGCTCGCCTTCCAAGGAGGCGAGGGCGGCCTCGCAGGGATTGCCGGTCGTCCCCAGGTCGATGAAGGGCACGACGATGAGCGCGGGGTTCAGCGCGCCGAACGCGACGATCTTGCCCGTCTCCTTCAGCACGCTGAACTTGTCGGTGCTCACCTCGAGCTGGTTCAGCGGCCCCGAGACGCGCAGCGGCACCTTGAAGGCGCCGACACCGGGCTGCTTGGGCTTCGGCTTGAATACGGCGTCCAGCTCGAGCCGGGCCAGGTCGGCCTTGCCGTGGGTGCGCCCGGTCATCTTCGGGGTGTCGACCAGCCCGTCGATGGCTGCGACCCCATCCTCTACCACCGCGTTCATCGCGCCGCAGGTGAGCACGCCACCCCTCTCGAGGCCTGCCACGCTGAGCACCACTCCGAGCGGGCCGCGCCCGAGCAGCCCGATGCGTTCGTCGAGGCCCTCCACGGGGCCCAGGCGCAGGTGGACCCCGCCGTCGGAGGCGGCGAGGAGCTCGCGCAGCGTGTGGCCCGAGCCCGCGAGATCCACCGAGATGTCGAGCTCTCCGTCGGGTGCGTTGGGGCCCAGCAGCGCGGGCAGTCTCAGCCCCTCGGCCACGGCGTCGAGCGCCAGCTCCGGAGGCGCGGCGCTGGCATCGGCGCGCAGCTCGCCGCGCAGCGAGCCACCCCACGCGCGGGAGCGATCGATCGTGGCCTGAAGTCGTCCGTCCGCGAGCTCGAGGCGGAGCTGGACGTCCTCCGCCGCGAAATCGGGTAGCTCGAGGCGCTCCACGCTCAGCTCGAGGTCGGCGTCCAGCGCCTCGAGGGAGTCGAAGGGAAGCGGGGCGTCGAGCACGGGGCGTTCACCCAGCGGCATCGCGTCGTCCGGAGCCAGCTCCTCGGCCTCCGGCTCCACCCAGAAGTCGGAGAGCGCGAGGCGGCGCGAGCTGAGCGAGCCCGTTGCGCGCGGGCGCGGGCCCGCCAGCTCGATCCGCAGCTCGCCGGCGAGGTCGCTCGAACCGATCTCGATCTCCAGGTCGCGAACCCGCAGCGCCGTCTCCTCGGGCAGGTCGAGCGCGCCCTGCACGTGCACCCTCTGGCCCCACAGCCGGGAATCGAGGTCGAAGTAGACGGGTTCGAGGCCGACCAGGGTCGCCCGATCGACGAGAAACCGTTCGCGCCTCCCATCGGAATGGACCTGGTCGAAGCTCACGCCCTTGAGTTCTACGTCCGGGATGTCCGCCAGCGACACCGGGCGCACTCGGGAACCGCGGGCGGCGCGTTCCGCCGAGGTCTCCCCCCTCGCGAAGACGGTTGCAAGCTCGAGGGGATCGAGGTCGCTTTCGAGATCGGCGCCCGCCAGAACGACGCGGGCGATGTGGAGCTCGCGCCGCCACAGCAGCCGCCACCAGTCGACCCACACGGCGAACTCGTCGATCCGGCCCCGCAGGCGCCCGGCTCGCTGCGTGTGGCGCACGAAGTGGAGGTCGCGGGCGAGGAGGGCGGGGGGGAAGGCGAGCCGGAAGCGCAGGGGGCCGCGGATCTCGACCTCGGCGTGGAGCTCCCGCTCGGCAAAGGCCTCGATCCAGGGCCGCAGCCGCAGCCGCTCGGGGAGCACGGAAGCCGCGACGACCGCGATACCCGCCAGCACGGCCAGCGTCGCCAGCAGGAGCAGCGCGCGGCGTGACACGAAGCGTTTCTCCCCGGGACGGCCGGAGCCGTCGCTCAGGGTAGCGCGACGGGTCCGCCGGACCGGTCGGCCGCCGCTCGGGCGTCTCCGCGGTCGGGCGTCGCCGGGGCGCGCAGCCGGAAGGCGGCCAGCAGGTCGGCCTCCTTCTGTCTGGCCTCCTGCAGGTGCCGCTCCTTGACGTCCGCGAAGCCGCGGATGTGCTCGGGAATCGAGGCGATCTCCACCGCGAGATCTCGCGTCTCGACGGTCAGGCCGCTCAGCAGCTCGTCGACCGTGGCCTCGTACTGGGCGATCAGGCGCCGCTCGAGCTTGCGGTGCGCCATCAGCTGGAGCGGGTCGAAGGGCGTGCCTCGCAGGAACCGGAACGCCGCGAGAATCCGGAAGAGCGCGAAGATCCACCGGCCGAAGGTGATCTTGCGCGGCCGGCCGGTCGCGCGGCGGCGGGGGAAGAACTGCGGGGCCAGGTGGAGCTGGACCTTGTAGTCGCCCTCGAACTCGCGCTCGAGCTGCGAGTCGAACTCGGAGGTCGTGTACAGGCGCGCCACCTCGTACTCGTCCTTGTAGGCGAGCAGCTTGAAGTAGTAGCGGGCCACGGCCCGCCCCAGGTCGGCGCGGTCGTCGCCCAGCTCGCGCTCGCGCGCCGCCACGCGCTCGACCAGGTCGCTGTAGCGCCGGGCGTAGGCGGCGTTCTGGTACTGCGTCAAGAACTCCGCCCGCTGCGCGACGATCTGCTCCAGGGAAACAGCCCGCTGCGGCGCTCCCCCCCCCCGCAGGGCCGGTTCCACCACCTTCTCCACGGCGACGAGGTCGTGGGCGGCGAGGCGGCCCCAGGCCAGGGCGCGCTTGTTCATCTCGACAGCGCGCCCGTTCAGCTCGATGGCGCGCTCGATGGCGCGAAGGCCCAGCGGGAGCCGGCCGCGCTGGAAGGCGCAACCCACCAGGAACAGGTTGGTGGCGATCGCGTCGCCCAGCAGGGCGGTCGCCAGCTGCGTCGCAGAGACGAGGAGGGTGTTCTCCTCGCCGACCGCGCGCCGGATCGTCTCCGCCATGCCCTCGACCGAGAGGTCCAGATCCGGGTTGGTGGCGAAGTCGTGCGTGGGGGCCACGTGTCGGTCGATCACCGCGGTGGTGCGCCCCTTCGACATCCTGGAAAGGCTCTCCGCCCCGGACGTCACCACGATGTCGCAGCCGAGCACCAGGTCCGCGGCCCCGGCCGCGATGCGGGTGGCGTGGAGCTGAGCCGGGTCGTCGGCGATGCGCACGTGGCTGGTCACCGGGCCGTTCTTCTGGGCCAGGCCCGTGACGTCGAGCTCCGAGCAACCCTTCCTCTCGAGGTGCGCCGCCACGGCGAGGATCGCGCCGACGGTCACCACGCCGCTGCCCCCGATGCCTGTCACCAGAATGTTGAACGGCTGCGAGGCGTCGGCCCGGGCGGGCAGCGGTAGATCCGCCAGCAGCTCGCCCTCGTAGCTGACCGCGGCGCCGGCAGCGGCCTTGCGCAGCGCGCCGCCGGTGACGATCGCGAAGCTCGGGCAGTAGCCCTTGAGACAGGAATAGTCCTTGTTGCACGACGACTGGTTGATCCGGCGCTTGCGGCCGAACTCGGTCTCGACCGGCTCGATGGAGATGCAGTTGGACTGCACGCTGCAATCCCCACAGCCCTCGCACACCAGTTCGTTGATGACGATCCGCCGCTCCGGCTCGGCGAGTTCGCCGCGCTTGCGCAGGCGCCGCGCCTCGGCGGCGCAGATCTGGTCGTAGACGATGGCCGAGACACCCGGGACCTGGCGCAGCTCGCGCTGCACGAGGTCGAGTTCGTCGCGGTGGTGGAAGCTGACTCCGCGGGGAAACCGGGCGCTGCGGGGGTACTTGTCCGGCGCGTCGCTCACGACGGCGATCCGGTCCACGCCTTCCGCATCGAGCTGGCGCGCGACCTCGGGCACCGTGATCTCGCCCTCGATCGGCTCACCCTCGATGGGCTGGCCGCCGGTCATCGCGACCGCGCCGTTCACCAGGATCTTGTAGGTGATGTCGACGCCGGCGGCGACGGCGGCGCGGATCGCCAGCAGGCCCGAGTGGAAGTAGGTGCCGTCGCCCAGGTTCTGGAAGATGTGCGGCGTGTCCGTGAAGGGCGCGGAGCCGATCCAGTTGGCCCCCTCACCCCCCATCTGCGTCACGGCCAGCGTGCGCCGCTCGGGCAGCCAGACGGCCATGCCGTGGCAGCCGATCCCGCCGAGCGCCACGCTGCCCTCCGGCACGATCGTCGACGTATTGTGCGGGCAACCCGAGCAGAAGGCCGGCAGCCGCATCAGCGAGGTGGCCGACGCCACGCCACCCGGAGCGGCGGGCGGCCGGAGCGTCGCGCCGAGCGCAGGGTCGCGCCGCTCGAGCCAGCTGCGAATGGCCTGCGCGACGACGGAGGGGGCGAGCTCCCCCTCGGACGGGATGAGCGGCGCGCCGCGTTCGTCGCACTTGCCCAGCAGGCGCGGGCGCCGCTCCGCGTGGTAGAGCAGCTTCGCCAGCTGGTCCTCGATCAGGGCGCGTTTCTCCTCGACGACCAGGATGTCCTCGAGCCCTTCGGCGAAGCGGCGCGCACCCTCCGGCTCGAGCGGCCAGCTCATGGCCACCTTGTAGATCGCGAGGCCGGCCTCGGCCGCGCGCGACTCGTCCAGGCCCAGCTCCTCCAGCGCCTGCCGGACGTCCAGGTAGGCCTTCCCCGTCGTGACGATCCCGAAGCGCCTGTTCGCCCCACCCAGCACCACGCGGTCCAGGCCGTTGGCGCGCACGAACGCCTGGGCGGCGGGGAGCCGCTGTTGGAACAGGCGCTGCTCGACGGCCAGGGGGACGTTGGACCAGCCGATGTTCAGTCCCCCCTCGGGCAGCTCGAAGTCATCGGGCTGCGCGATCCGGATGCGATCCGGCTCGACCGCCACCGAGGCGGCGCTGTCAACCGTGTCGGTGAGGCACTTGAAGCCCACCCAGCATCCCGCGTAGCGCGAGAGCGCCCAGCCGTAGAGTCCCAGATCCAGGTAGTCCTGGACGTTGGCAGGGTTCAGGATCGGGATGCCGCAGTGGATCAACGCGTGCTCGCTCTGGTGCGCGATCGACGACGATCGGGCGGCGGGGTCGTCGCCCGTCAGCACCAGGACGCCGCCCCGGGGAGCGCTCCCGGCGTAGTTGCCGTGCTTGAGCGCGTCGCAGGAGCGATCGACCCCGGGCCCCTTGCCGTACCAGATGGCGAACACGCCGTCGTAGCGGGGGCCCTCCAGGAGGTTGGCTTGCTGGGAGCCCCAGACGGCGGTGGCGGCCAGGTCCTCGTTGATGCCGGGTTCGAAGTGGACGCGGTGCTCCTCGAGCAGCGGCCGCGCCTGCCAGAGGGCCATGTCGTAGGTCCCGAGCGGCGAGCCGCGGTAGCCGGAGATGAAGCCGGCCGTGTCGAGGCCCGCGGCCAGGTCGCGCCGCCGTTGCATCAGGGGCAGGCGCACCAGAGCCTGGACGCCGGTGATGTAGATCCTCCCGGACTCACGGGTGTAGCGGTGCTCCAGCTGGTATTCG
>JAZFWH010000330.1:0-8425 GCA_036482635.1 Myxococcota bacterium | reverse complement strand
AGGGGCCGGCCCAGCAGGCGCTCCCCCAGCTCCCCCGACGCGAAGTGGTAGACGGTGGCGCCGATCAGGGTCTGGACGGTGTGCGGGACCGAGGCGGCGCGGAACGCGCCCCGCTCGACGCCCTCGGCCAGCAGCTGCTGGATGCCGCTCAGGATCGCCCAGAGCGTGCGGTCCGTGTCCTCGGCCTCGGCGGGCGGCTCCTCGAAGCCGTCGTCCTCCACCAGCCCGCGCAGCAGCAGCCGCGCGCTGGTCGGGTGTTCGGCCAGGCTGTCCACCAGCGTCCCCACCCAGCGATCGAGCTTCTCGAGCGGTGGCCCACCGCCGGCGAGCACCGGCTCCAGGCGCTCGCGGATGCGCCCCAGCACCCCCTCCAGAACCTCGAAATAGAGCTGCGTCTTGCTGCGGAAGTGGTGGAAGAGGGCGGACTTGCTCAGGCCCGCGGTGTCCGCGACCTCGCGCAGCCCCACCCCGGCGAAGCCCCGGCGCGCGAACAGCGCCTCGGCCACCTCGAGGATCTTCCCGCGGGAGCTCCGGGTCGGCTCCTCGGTCAATGTGCACCTCCGGCTCGTACCGCCCGGCCCGGGTGGGTCGAAGCCAAACCTACCGACCGGTCGGTCGGTTGTCAACGCGGGCCCGGCCCGGCGCCGAGCGCCCTAGGGCTGCTCGACCGAGACCGCTCCCAGATCTTCGAGCTGCGGCGTCAGCTGCTCCGCCGGCCCGACCACCACGATGGCGGCCCGCTGCGGGTGGAGCAGGCGCCGCGCCGCCCGCTCGGTGTCCGCGGTGGTGGTGGCCCGGACGCGACGCCGGTAGGTGTCCAGGGCGTCCTCGGGCAGACCGTAGACGTCCAGATCCACCAGGGAGGCGATCACCGCGTCGGGGGTCTCGAGGCCCAGGGCAAAGCGGCCGGTCGCCAGGGTCTGGGCGTCGCGCAGCTCCGCCGCGTCCGGCGGAACTTCCCGCGCGCGCTCCAGCTCCCCGAGCAGCAGATCGACCACGCGGCGCACCTCCGAAACCCGGGTGAAGGTTCCCACCGCGAAGGGGCCCGGCTGCCGGCGCAGTGCGAAGCCCGACCACACGCCGTAGGTGAGCCCCGCGTCGGCGCGCACGCGCGCCATGAGACGCGAGGAGAAGCCGCTTCCCCCGAGCACCGAGTTCATCAGAGCCGCCGCGATTCGCTCCGGGTCGGTGCGCGAGATCCCTTCGTGAGCCAGCGTGATGTGCGCCTGGACCAGGTCCGGGCGATCGACCACCACCACGCGACGGCCCGGGGGCGTGGGGTCCGGCACTGTGGGCCCCACCTCCGGGACGTTCGCCGGCTTCCACGCGCCGAACAGGCGCCCCGCCCTCTCCAGCAGGTCCGCCGCGGACACGTCGCCCGACGCAAACAGGATGGCGTCGTTGGGCAGCATGACCCTGCGCTGAAAGGCGCGCGCGGCCCGGGCGTCGAGGCGCGCGACGGACGCCGGCGTGCCCTCGAAGGGCAGCCCATAGCGATGCTCCGGGTACAAGACCCGGGCCACCTGCCAGCGGACCAGTGTTCCGGGATCGTCCTTCTGCTTCTCCAGCAGCGCGAGCTGCTCGCCGCGCGCCTTGCGCGCTTCGGCCCGCTCGAAGCGCGGCCGGAGCACCACGTCCGCCAGGATCTCGAGCAGCCGGTCGAGGTCGCGCGACAGCCCTGCGACCCCAACGCTCATCGAGTCCCAACCGGCCGCGACCGACAGGGACGCGCCGATCTCGTCCACGGCCCGGGCGAGCGCCAGCGCGTCCCGCGACCCCGCGCCCCGCTTCATGAGCTCGGCGGTGAAGGGAGCGAGGCCGGCCTTCGCCAGCTCGACGATCGCCTCGCCGCGCCGGAAGGTGACACCGACCGAGACCCGCGGCAGGCGTCGGTCCTCGAGCACCAGCACGCGCAACCCGTTGTCCAGATCGGTGCGGTGAAGGCTCCCGGGTTGCACCACCGGCCCGTCGCGGCTGGGCGGCGGGGGCCGCTCCCAGATCGGGCGGCTCCAGGGCGCCGCACAAGCCAGTGCGAGGCAGGGACCCAGGACGAGCAGCGCCCGGCGGGCCGCGCTCATCTCTCGCCCCCGGGCGGCGGCAGCAGCTGCACCACGCTGCGCTTCTCGTCGACCAGGTAGGTGCGCGCCACCCGCTGCACGTCCTCCACCGTGACCGAGCGGATCGCCTCGAGCCGCTCAGCCAGTGGCCGGATGCGACCGAAGGCAGCCGTGTCGCGGGCGATGCGCGACGCCACGGCGTGGGCCTTGACCAGTCCGTTCACGAGCATCACCTCCAGCTGCCGCTTCCCCTTCTCGAGCTCGGCGTCGCTGACCGGCTCGTCGCGAAGCCGTGCGATCTCGCGAAAAAACAGGGCTTCGACGCGCTCGATCGAGGCGTCGGGCCGCACGCCCGCGACGCCGTAGAACACGCCCGCGTCCAGGAGTTCCCAGTAGCTGGCCTCGGCGTAGAGCGCCTGCTGGCCTTCGTAGACCAGGCGCCGGTACAGGCGGCTGGACCGGCCGTGGGAGAGGATCTGGCTGGCGACGTCGAGGGCCTCCGCGTCGGGATGGCCGGTGGGCGGCGCGTGCCAGGCCGCCATCAGGATCGGTCCTCGCAGGTCAAAGTGCACGCTGACGCGGCGCTCGCCCCGCTGCTCCGGCTCGCGGGTGGGGTTGCGCGGAATTTCGGCGGCCGGCTCGAGGCGCCCGAATTCGCGGCGGACGTGGGCCAGCGCCTCTCCGCCGTCGAAATCGCCCACGATCGAGATGACGATGTTGTTGGGCGCGTAGTAGGTGTCGAAGAAGCGGCGGCAGGCTTCGACCGTCGCGGCCTCGATGTCGCTGCGCCAGCCGATCACGGGCCGGCGGTAGGGGTGGGCCTTGAAGGTGAGGGCCATCAGCGCCTCCATGGCCCTGCCGTTGGGGTTGTCTTCGCTGCGCAGGCGCCGTTCCTCGAGCACCACCTGTCGTTCGCTGGCGAGTGTCTTCTCGCTGATGTCCAGGTTCGCGACCCGCTCCGCCTCGAGCGCGATCACCAGCGGAAGCGTCTCGGAGGTCACGTCCTCGAAGTAGACCGTGTAGTCGCGACTTGTGAAGGCGTTGAGCCGGCCGCCCCGGGCCTGCACGAGCTGCGCGTGCAGCTCGGGCGCGATCCGCTTCGAGCCCTTGAACATCATGTGCTCGAAGAGATGCGCGAGCCCCGTGTACCAGCTCTCATCGCGTGAGCCCACCTTGACCCACATCTGGAACGACACGACCGGCGTCGAGCGGTCTTCGAGGGTCAGCACGGTGAGCCCGTTGGGGAGCACGGTCACCACGGTGCGCTCGGCGACGTCCTCCACGTCCGACCCGGTCGCAACGGAGCCGGCCGCGAATGAGGCCAGCGCGGCGACGGCGAGCAGGACTGGGCGCCGGGGAGATCGGGGAGCTCTGGGCACGGCGCGGTACAGTATCGCCGCATGTCCCGGCGCGCGAGCGATCGGCTGATCTATTCCAGCGACCGCGGCCGTGTGTGTCCCCGCTGCGGACGGCCGGCGGCGGACTGCGCCTGCCGGCGCAGCCCCCGCGCGGCCGCCGGAGACGGGGTCGTGCGCGTGCGCCGCGAGGTGAAGGGGCGCCGCGGCAAGACGGTGACGACGATCTCGGGCGTGCCGCTGCCCCAGGAGCGGCTGCTCGAGCTCGCCGGCGAGCTCAAGCGGCGTTGCGGGACCGGCGGTTCGGCGAAGGCGGGGGTGATCGAGATCCAAGGCGACCACCGCGAGGTCCTGGTGCGGGAGCTCGAGGCGCGCGGCTTCAGAGTGAAGCTCGCCGGCGGCTGAGCTACCGGGCCAGGGTCCCTCCGTCGACCGCGAGGGTGTGTCCGGTGACGAAGGCGCTCGCATCGCTGGCCAGGAACACGGCGGCCCCCTTGACGTCGTCTTCCCTGCCCGCGCGGCGCATCGGCACCTGCTGGTAGAAGCGCTTCAGGCGCTCCTCGTCGTGGCGCACGTGATCCATCATGTCCGTCCAGAACGGGCCGGGGGCGATGGCGTTCACGCGAATGCCCAGGGGCGCGAGCTTGACGGCCATGTCCACGGTCAACGTGGTCACCGCGCCCTTGCTCGCGTTGTAGGCGATCGCCGGCTCGTCCTCCTCCTCCCGGCCGCGGAAGGCCGAGATCGAGGTCACGTGCACGATGCTGCCGCCCCCGGCGTCCGCCATGTGGCGGGCGATCCGCTGGGAGAGCTGCCACAGCCCCCGCACGTTGACCTGGAAGACGCGATCCCAGGCGTCCATCGGGAACTCCAGGGTGGGCGCGCCCCAGATCACCCCCGCGTTGTTGACCAGGACGTGTAGGCGCTCGGCCTCGGAGAGGACGCGGTCGGCCAGCGCGTCGATCTCCTCGGCGCGCAGCAAATCGGTCTTGATGGCGACACCTCGACGCCCGAGCTTCTCGATGGCGCGGGCCGTCTCCCGGCAGTTGTCCAGCTTGCGCGACGCGACCCAGACGTCGGCGCCCGCCTCGGCCAGGCCGATGGCGATGTGGCGACCGATCCCGCGCCCGCCACCGGTGACGAGCGCGTTCCTTCCCGTCAGGTCGAACAGCTCCTGGACCCGCACCCCGCCCGGCCTAGCTCTCGCGGCAGAGGGCGAACCAGCTCCCCAGGTCCACGCCGCGGCGCGCGGCGGAGCCGATGGTCACGTGCTCGGACACGCGACGCAGCGTGTCGATCATGAACCCGTACACGAGCCGGCCCAGGCCGCGCTCGTTGCTGCGGATTTCGGGCCACGTCTCCGGGTGGCTGCTCGGCACGCAGGTGTAGTCGATCAGTACCTCGGGGCGACTCGCGTCCTCGCGCGCGACGAAGTACCCGGGACCGGTGATCGGGGCGAGGGACTGGAAGTTGAAGCCGTACAGCTCGCCGGGCTTGCGCGGGTCGGCCCCGCGCGGTCGGCAGAAGCGCTTCTCGAACATCGTGAAGAGTGGCAACGTGTTACGGCCGAAGTGCCGGACCGGGGCAAAGTCGCCCACGGCGGGGGGGACCAGGTCCTCGAGCCGCACGGGGAGAAAGCCCTCGACGGCGGCGTACAGCCGGCGCTGCTCCCGCCTGCCCAGACCGCGAACCGCCTGGACGCGCTCGCTGTGACTCAGTGCGTCGAGAAAGCGCGCGAGCTCGGGCGGCGCGACCGGGCTCTCCGCGATTCGTGCCCGGAGCTCGCTTGCGGGGTTGGCACTCGCGGCGCTCATCGGCGGCCCTCCTCGACCCCAGGGTAACGCCCGCCCCAGCGCCCCAACAGGGCGGCGCGGCCCGCGGGGCGCCAAACGCGGCCTCGTGGCGGTGGGCCGGGATGCGAAGGCGCCGTCCGGACGGTCCCGCGCCCCGAGCGTCTCGCAAGTGCCCGAGTTTGCTTCGGTCTGTCGATGCGCAGCTGCATCGGCTAAACTAGCTTTCCCTTCGGTCGATACCTGCGAAGCGAACCCCACCACGCGAGGAGCCAGCCATGGCGGAAAAGGCCGAACTCCGCATCGACGGCAGGGTCGTCGAGCTTCCGATCGTGATCGGGGTCGAAGGGGAACGGGCGATCGACATCCGCAAGCTGCGGGAAACCACGGGGCTGATTACCCTCGATCCCGGCTACGCCAATACGGGCTCGTGCCAGAGCGGGGTCGCCTTCATCGACGGCGACAAGGGCATCCTGCGCTACCGCGGCGTGCCGATCGAGGAGCTGGCCGAAAAGAGCACCTTCCTCGAGGTGGCGTACCTGCTGATGGACGGCCGGCTGCCCAAGCAGGACCAGCTCGAGAGCTTCGTCACGTCGATCACGCGGCACACGATGCTCCATGAGGACTTCAAGCGCTTCTTCGGCGCGCTTCCGAAGGACGCTCACCCCATGGCGGCCTGTGCCGCGGCCGTCGGCGCCCTTTCCACGTTCTACCCGGATTCGCTCGACCCGCGGGACCCGCGCCACGTGGAGATCTCGGTGCACCGCCTGATCGCCAAGCTGCCGACCATCGCCGCCTACGCGTACAAGCACTCGATCGGCCAGCCGTTCATCTACCCGGAGAACCGGCTCTCCTACATCGGCAACCTGCTGCACATGATGTTCGCCACGCCCTGTGAGGAGTACCTGGTCGATCCGGTGGTGGAGAAGGCGATCGATCTGCTCTTCATCCTCCACGCCGACCACGAGCAGAACTGCTCCACCAGCTCGGTGAGGCTGGTCGGTTCGTCGATGGTGAACCTCTTCTCTTCGATCTCCGCCGGCATCAACGCGCTGCGCGGGCCGAGCCACGGCGGCGCCAACCAGAGAGTGATCGAGATGCTGAGCGAAATCCGTGACGAGGGCATGACCGCCCAGGAGTTCGTGGAGCGCGCCAAGCGCGCCGACGGCCGGGTGCGATTGATGGGCTTCGGTCACCGCGTCTACAAGAACTTCGATCCGCGCATGAAGATCATCAAGAAGGGCTGCTTCGACGTGTTGGAGAAGCTGGGGGTCCACAGCAAGCTGCTCGAGATCGCCGTGGCCCTCGAGGAGATCGCGCTGAAGGACGAGTACTTCGTCGACCGCAAGCTCTACCCGAACGTCGACTTCTACTCCGGGGTCATCTACCACGCGATCGGCGCGCCGGCGAACATGTTCACGGCCTTCTTCACCCTGGGCCGGCTGCCGGGCTGGATCGCCCAGTGGATGGAGATGCACCGCGATCCGGACTTCAAGATCGGCCGCCCGCGCCAGGTGTACACCGGCCCGCCGTTGACCCACTACGTCACCCTCGAAGACCGCTGAAGCCCTCCCCCCACCGCGAAGCCCCCGGCGACGCTGCGCGCATCTGCTGGGTCGACGGCCGCATCGCACCGCTCGACCAGCCGGTCGTGCGCGGCGACGACAGCGCCTTCCGCGAGGGTCGCGGCTGCTACACCACCGCCCGCATCTGCGGCGGCAGACCGCGCTTCGCGAAGCGGCACGCCCAGCGCCTGGGCCGCGACGCCGCGGCCCTGGGCCTGGGCGAGGTCGACGAGCGGGCGGCGACCCGGGCGCTGGAGGCGCTGGGCGCGGCGGCGTTCGCCAACCGCGACGGGGTCGTGCGACTCCAGGCGAGCCGCGACGGCGACGGTCGGCTGCACCTGGTCGGCGTCCCCCGCGAGATCGGCGACGAACCCGCCGCGTGGGCCGCCATCGTCGCGGACTTTCCGCACGCCGGCCCCGGGCCGTACGCGGGGCGCAAGGTGACCAACCACCTGCTGTTCGCCCTGGCGGCCGATGCCGCCCGTGACGCCGGCGTGCAGGAGGCGCTGCTCTTCGACGGCGAGGGGCGCCTGGTCGAAGGCGCGCGCTCCAATCTCTTCGTGGTCTCGAGCAGCGGTCGGCTCTCGACGCCGCCCCTGGAGCGGGGCGGGGTCGCCGGCATCGCCCGGGAGGTCGTGCTGGAACGGGTGGGCGAGGCCGAGAGCCGCGACATCTCGCGCGCCGAGCTTCGCTCCGCGCGCGAGCTCGTGGCGGTGAACGCCGTGCGCGGTGCGCGCCCGGTCACGAGGCTCGACGGTGAGCCGGTGGGCACTGCGCAACCGGGACCCTGGGCCGCACGCCTGGCGCAAGCGCTGGCCGAGGACTGAGGCGAGATGGCCGGGGGGCCCATACTCGTCAGCGGAGCCACCGGACTCCTCGGCGGCCGACTCAGCGCCGCGCTGCAGCGCGACGGCCTCGCCGTGCGGGCCCTCACGCGCGACCCCGAGGGCGCGAGGCGCCGCTGCTCGCCGGAGATCCAGCTCATGGGCTGGGACGGGGTCCACCCGCCGCCCGAGGCGCTGGCCGGCGCCCGGGCCGTGGTGCACCTGGCGGGTGCCCCGGTGTTCGCGGGCCCACTCACGCGCTCGCGGCGCCGCCGCATCTACGCCAGCCGGATCGACTCGACGCGCGCCATCGCGGCGGCCCTGGAGGCCACGCCCGGCGCCGAGCGGCCCGCGGTCCTGGTCTGCGCCTCCGCCGTGGGCTTCTACGGATCGCGCGGCGAAGAGCCGCTGGACGAAACGTCGCCGGCAGGCCGCGGCTTCTTCGCCGATCTGTGTGGCGCCTGGGAGGCCGCCGCGCTGGCCGCGGAGGCGTGCGGCGTCCGCACCGTCTGCCTGCGCATCGGCATCGTGCTGGCGCGGGAGGGGGGGGCGTTGCGCCTGATGGCTCGCGTCTTTCGCCTGGGCCTCGGCGGGCGGCTCGGCAACGGCGAGCAGTGGTTCCCGTGGGTTCACGCGGACGACGTGGCGGCCCTGATCCGGCGCGCCGTGAGCGACGCCGCGTTGCGCGGACCCGTGAACGCGGTCGCGCCGGTGCCCGTGCGAAACAAGCAGCTCACCCGCGCGCTGGCCGCCGCCCTGGGGCGACCTGCCTTGCTGCCAGTGCCCGCCTTCGCGCTGCGCGCGGGGCTGGGCGAGCTGTCGGAAGAGCTGCTC
>JAZFWH010000329.1:0-4522 GCA_036482635.1 Myxococcota bacterium | reverse complement strand
CTCCGCATCGAGGGTCGGAGTGCCGCTGTGACTGCTGAGCGTGATGGTCGCGCCCGACGCATCGCCGCCCGCCCCCGCGGCGCCGATCGCCAGAATCCCTGTGATCGCCAGAAGCTGAATTCTGCGCATGACAGTCTCCCCTCCCTGGGGTGACCCCTTCCCGCCGGCGCGCCGCAGGCGCAAGCCACCTGCCCGGCACGAGGCGCGCCGGAAATAAAAAAGGGAAGGAGGACTGCCACTCGGCAGTCTCCTTCCCCGCCTGCATAGCCAGCAAGCTCCGTGCCAAGAGGCGGGTCTAGGGAATTCGGGGAGTTACCGGATCGCGTGTCGGCGGCGACGGAAGGGAACTTCCCAATCTGGCGAAATACTTTCCCGGATGGGGGTCAGGGCCGACCCGAGGTCACCCGGGAGGTGGTAGCCCGGGGCGACAGTCTGTCGCCCCGGGCCTCCTTCTGGGGAAGGAGATTCTATGTGCCGTATCCGTGGTTCGGCGAGGCGGAATGTGTCAGACGAAAACAGGGGGGAGGCTCAGGACCGCTCCCAGGCCGCCTCCCAGGTGACAAGCCTCTTGAGCTTCTCCCAGAACTGCTCCCCCATTGTGAACAGGCTGGCGACGATGGTGGCGTCGCAGGCGAGCTGGAGGTAGAGGCGCTGCGCCTTGGGGATCTCGAGATCCACGAGGTAGGGGCCGTATTGGATGCCGAACAGGCCCAGGCTGCCCAGCACGAACAAGAGCAGCCCGACGTTGTACTGCCGCCGGCCCACCGGCTTCGGGGGCGCCCGGCGCCTGAAAAGTGCGCGGATCTTCCCCTTGATCGTCTCGAGCGCCTGCTTGCCGGCCAGGGCGATGCCGAGAAGGCCCACGGCTTCGGCGAGGACGAGCAGGCCGCCGGCCAGGGTGGCCGTGATCGCCTTTTCCAGGCCCAGCGCGGGCGTCGCCAGCGCCAGCACGGGGAAGACGAAGGAAAGGCCGAACAGGGTGATCCCGACCCGGTAGCGAAGGCTCTTGTCGGGCGCGGTTCGTGCAGCCGAGGCGGTCGCGTTTGCAGGCATCGGATCTCCTCTGGCCGCTCGCGAGCGGAACGGCGTGGCCTCAGGGCGCCAGGGCTTCCGCCTCGCCGACCAGGTCCTCGAGCAACGCGAGGCCTCCATCCCAGAAGCCCGGGTCGCCGACGTCGAGGTCGAGCCGCGCCAGCAGCGCCTGGGGCGTGTCGGAGCCGCCGGCCCGCAGCAGGTCCAGGTAGCGCCGGGCGAAGTCCGGCCCCTCCCGGTCGTAGCGCCGCAGCAGCGCCAAGACGAGCAGCTCGCCGAAGGCGTAGGCGTAGCAGTAGAAGGGCGAGTGCACGAAGTGGGGGATGTAGAGCCACCACCAGGCGTAGTCATCCGTGAGCTGCACCGCGTCGCCGAACATCGGGCGGTTCGCCTCGAGCCACAGCTCGTTGACGCGCTCGAGGGGGAGCTCGCCCTCGCTGCGGCGCGCCGCGTGGAGGGCCTGCTCGAAGCGCGTCATCGCCACCTGCCGGAAGACCGTGGCGAACGCATCCTCGAGCTTCCCGCACAGCAGCCCCAGCCGCACGGCCGGGTCGCTCTCCTCCTTCATCAGGCGGCGGAAGACCAGCATCTCGCCGAACACGCTCGCCGTCTCGGCAGTGACCAGGGGCGTATCCTGCTCGAACAGGCCCTGCTTCGCGGCCAGCACCTGGTGCACGCCGTGCCCGAGCTCGTGGGCCACCGTCATCACGTCGCGCAGGTTGCCCGTGTAGTTGAGCAGCACGTAGGGGTGGACGCCGGGCACCGTGGACGCGCAGAAGGCGCCCCCGCGTTTGCCCGGCCTCAGCTCCGCATCGATCCAACGCCGGTCGAAGAAGCGCTGCGCGATCGCGGCCATTTCGGGAGCGAAGTCGCCGTAGGCGGCGAGCACGAGGCGCTTCGCCTCGCCGAACTCGCGCGCGCTCGCCCCGGCCGAGATCGGTGCGTAGCGGTCGTAGTCTGCCAGGCGCTCGAGTCCCAACAGGCGCGCCTTGAGGCGGTAGTAGCGCTGGACCAGCCCGTAGCGAGCCACACACGCGGAGAGCAGGGAGTCCACGCTGGCGCCGTCGATCTCGTTGGCGAGGTGGCGCGAGTCCATGGGCGCCGTGTAGCGCCGCAGCCGGTCGTCGACGCTCTTGTCCTGCACGAGCGTGTTGAAGATGAAGGCCAACGGTCGGGCGTTCTCGCGCAGTCCCCGGGTGAGGGCGCCGGCCGCCTCGCGTCGCACCTCCCGCGCCGGGTCGTAGAGCAGCGCCAGGACCTCTTCCTCGCCGAGCTCGCTGGGGGCGCCACCGCGCTCCACCCGAAAGCGCAGCGAGGCCATCAGCTCGTCGAACAGGCGCTGGAAGGCGCGGCGTCCCGTATTGGCCAGCTCTTCCACGACCCGCTCCTCGGGCTCCGAGAGCACGTGACGCCGGTAGCGGCGCAGCGTCGCGAGGAAGTGCCGGCGGCGGCCCAGCGCCGGGTCGTCCAACAGCGCGTCGGCGACCGCGGCCTCGAGGCCCACCCACTCGAGCTCGAAGAAGACCAGCGTGTTGCGAATCTCGCTCGCGCGTTCCCGGACGTGCTGGAGCAGGGCTCCGTGGCGCGCGGTGGCGGTGTCGGCCGCGAAGAGCAGTTCGGCGTAGGAGGCGACGCGTGCCACGGGCTCGCTCAGCGCCTCGAGCTCGTCCACCGCCCGGGCCAGCTCCGCCGCCGTCAGCTCTCCCACCCCACCGCGTCGGCGCTTCTCGAAGGCGCGCGCCTGCTCGAGCGCCCGGTCCAGGTCCGCGTCGATGCGGGGATCGTCGGGTCCCGCGTAGAGGTCGGAGAGGTCCCAGCGCACGCCGGCGGCGGGTCCGCCGGGCTCGCCTGCCGCGTGCGCTGCGCCCATCGGGCGGAGCATACCGCGGTAGACTCGGCGTCGATGTCGGTCGAGCCGCGCAGCGTGCTGCACGCGGACATGGACGCCTTCTACGCGTCCATCGAGCAGCGCGATCGGCCCGAGCTGCGCGGTGTGCCGGTGATCGTCGGCGGGACCAGCGACCGCGGCGTGGTCTCCGCCGCCAGCTACGAGGCCCGACGCTTCGGGGTGCACTCGGCCATGCCCACCGCCGAGGCGCGCCGCCTGTGCCCGGACGGGATCTTCGTGCGGGGCTCGATGCGCCGTTACGCGCGCGAGTCGAAGCGCATCTTCGCGGTCTTCCGCCGCTTCACGCCCCTCGTCGAGGGCCTCTCCCTCGACGAGGCCTTCCTCGACCTCAGCGGGACCGAGCGGCTGCTGGGTCGTCCCCGCGAGGTGGGCCGTCGCCTGCGCGAAGCGGTCCGCGCCGAGACCGGTCTGGCCGTCTCCGTGGGGATCGCGCCGGTCAAGATGGTGGCCAAGATCGCCAGCGACGCGGCCAAGCCCGACGGCCTGCTCGAGGTTCCGGCGGACCGGGTGCGCGAGTTCCTCGCGCCGCTGCCGGCGGGCCGCATCTGGGGCGTGGGCCCGGTGGCGCGGATGCGGCTGGAGGCGGCGGGGCTCCGCACGATCGGAGACCTGGCGCGCGCCGACCCGCGTCGGCTCGAGGCGTCGCTGGGAGCCTGGGGCGTGCAGATTGCGCGCCTGGCCCGCGGCGAAGACCTGCGCGAGGTCGATCCGTATCGGGACCCGGTCTCGTACAGCGAAGAGAACACCTTCGCGAGCGACGCGTCGGATCGCGGCGTGCTGGAGTCGACGATCCTGGTGCACGCCGAGGCGGTGGCGCGGCGGCTGCGCGCGGGCGAGTTGCGCGCCCGCACGGTCGTGCTCAAGCTCAAGCTCGCGCGTCGCCGCTCGCGCGGACCGCGCGGCTACCCGCTGCTCACGCGGCGCACGACGCTCGCCGAGGCCACCGACGACGGCGAGGCCATCGCCCGGGCGGCGCGGCGGCTGCTGGCGCGCGCCGGCTTGCGCGAGCCCGTGCGTCTGCTCGGTGTGGGCGTGACCAACCTGTCGGCGACGCAGCGCGCGCAGCTCGGGCTGTTCGAGGCGCCGGAGCCCGTTGCGCGCCGCGGTCGCCTGAACCGCGCCCTCGACGAGATCCACGAGCGCTTCGGCGACGGGGCGATCGTGCGCGGCGGCCTCGAGCCGGCCGAGCGCGCGGGGCTCTCGCTACAGATCAAGCGCGGCGAGCGCGACGACCGACCCGACGATTGATCGCGCCCGCCGCTGCGGCTCTCGCGGAGCGTCGCGTTCGAGGTGCGGGGATTGACGCGGCTTCGAGCCGGGCTGAACCTCGTCGCCGTGGCGGCGAGCGGCGGAGCAGCGCGCAGCAGATGGCTCCCGGGACTCGTCTGCGCGGCTGCGTGCGCCGGCCTCGTCGCCCTCGGCATCGACGACTACGGCGTGGCGTGGGACGAGGGGTCGTACTTCAGCGCCGCAGACAGCTACGTGGACTGGCTGAAGCACCCGAGCGGGCGCGCGGCGGATCGGGACCGCGCCTGGCGTGTCGGCCACGAGCATCCCCCGCTGCTCAAGGTGTGGATGGGG
>JAZFWH010000328.1:0-5059 GCA_036482635.1 Myxococcota bacterium | reverse complement strand
ACGCGAGCGAGGCGTGCGCGCGCGTCAAACCGCCCTCAGGTCCGGCCGCCCAGGCCCAGCCCCTGCCGCGCCACCACCCCGCGCATCACCTCCGACGTCCCGCCGCCGATCGTCTCCCACATGCTCTGGCGCCAGAGCAGCTCGAGACGGGCGTCCTGGACCAGGGCCTCGGGTCCGCCCAGGTCGAGGGCGGCGCGGGCGATGTGCTGACACGCAAGAGTGTGTACCACCTTGTTGGCAGCCGCCTCGACGACGGCGGGCAGCCCGCGCTGCATGGCGTCGAGGACGCGCAGGGCGTACATCTCGACCTCGAGCGCCTCGACGGCGAGCTCGGAAAGCGCGTGCCGCACCACAGGGTCGCGGTCGAGACCGCGCGCGCGGACCCAGCCGATCACCTCCTCCAGGTCGCGGACCACCCGCTTCGGGGGAAACTGGATGTGGCGCTCGTCGGCGAGGGCCTCGGCCATGATCCGCCAGGCGCCGTTCTCCGGACCGACACGCTGTTCGACCGGCACCTCGACCGCGTCCAGGTGGACTTCGTTGAGCTGGTCGCCGTCGAGGGTCGGGAGCGGACCGACGCTGACGCCCGGCGCCCGGAGGTCGACGATCAGCAGCGTGAGTCCCTTGCCGCGGCTCTCCTGCGCGCCCGTCCGGCACAGCAGCCACAGGCAGTCCATGTCCTGGGCGTAGGACTGCCAGCACTTCTGGCCCGTCACCACGTAGACGTCGCCCTTGCGCTCCGCCCGGCAACGCAAGCTCGCCAGGTCGGAGCCGGCCTCCGGCTCCGAGTAGCCGAGGGAGAAGTGCAGCTCCCCGGAACGAATCGGAGGCAGCCAGCGGGCGCGCTGCTCGTCGCTCCCGTAGCGGAGGATCGTCTTGGCGACGACCCCGGAGCCCAGTGGATTCCGCGCGGCGCGCGCGTAGCCCACCTCGTCCCAGAGGATGTACTCCCAGGAGATGGGCTTGCCGGCTCCGCCCTCCCGCTCCGGCCAGCCGAGAGAGAGCCAGCCCCGCTCGCCCATGGCGCGGAACAGGGCCTTGACTTGCGCCCACTTGTGGCCCTGCAGGAAGAAGCCGTCGAGGCCCCGGTAGTCCTCGAGGAACTCGACCACCTCCGCGCGGAAGTTCTCCTCCTCGGGTGAGAAGTCGAAGTTCACGAGCCGTCCTCGCGCTCGACGCGCGCGTTGGGATCCGGATTCCAGCGGGGCTCGCGCTTTTCCACGAAGGCGCGCGGCCCCTCGACGAAGTCCGGATGGCCCCAGTGCAGGCGCAGCAGTGCCCAGGCGTGCTCGAGGGCGGCGCGGTAGCCGTACTCGACACCGCCCCACACCGCCTGCTTGGAGAGCGCCATGGCCTGGGGCGAGTTCTTGAGCATGGCTCGCGCCAGCTCCTCCGCCTGCGGCAGCAGGTCCGCGGGCGCGGCGACCAGCTCGTCGACCAGCCCGAGCTGGTAGGCGCGCTGGGCGGGCATGCGGTAGCTGCGCCCCATCAGCGTCATGCGCAGGGCGGCGCCCAGCGGCAACCGCTTGGCCAGGCCGACGTTCTCCAGGGCGCCGACCATGCCGACGTTCACGTGGGTGTCCATGAAGGCCGCGTTCTCCGATGCGATCACGATGTCCGAGTCGACGACGAAGTGGAGTCCGCCCCCCACGCACAGCCCGTTCACCGCGCAGATCACGGGCTTCCAGACCCGGTTCTGGTGCGGGGACCAGAACACGGCGTCCTCCAGCGGGCGGTTGGCGAACACCGAGTCCGCATCTTCGGCGTCGGCTTCTCCGACGTCGAAGCCCGTGCAGAAGTGGCGCTCGCCCGCGGCGCTGATGATCGCCACGCGAATCGACGGCTCGTCGCGCACCTCCGACCAGATAGCGCGGAAGATCCCCTGCATGGGCGGCGTCAGCGCGTTGCCGCGCTCCGGCCGGGCGAGCTCGATGAAGGCGATTCCATCGCGCTTCTCGTACCGCACGCCGTCCAGGGGCTTGGTGAGATCAATGTCCCGGGCGCCTTGGCTCATCCATCCTCCTTCGCGGCCTTCACAGACCCAAGCGATCGAGTACCTCGTCCCGGGCGGGCCCCTCGTCGGGCGGCTCGGACGCGAGCTGGCGGATGCGCCGCGAGACGTGGAAGACCGGTCCCTCCAGGGTAATGCCCAGCGCCCCGAAGACCTGGTGGCCGACGTAAGCGGCCCCGAGCGCGGCCCGTCGCGCCGAGAGTCGTGCCGCCGCGGCAATGGAGCTCGCGTCCGCGTGGTCGCGGTCGAAGTGAAAGGCTGCGGCGCGAGCCAGGGTCGCAGCGGCCGAGAGCCGGATGAAGCAGTCGGCCAGGGGGTGGGCCACCGCCTGGAACTCGCCGATCGCGCGGCCGAACTGCCGGCGCGCGCGGGCGTGCTCGCAGGCAGCTTCGATCAAGCGGCGACCGGCGGCAGCCAGGTAGGCGGCCCGCGCCAGGTCGCACAGGGCGAGCCCGCGGCCCGCATCCGCGAGCTCGAGCTCGCGAGCCAGCTCGACGCGGCCCCACGGCTCGCCGCCCAGCGTCTCGAGCGGCTGCACCTCCCCGCGCGGCACCGCCTTCCACGCCCGCCCGGCTTCGAGCGCGACGAACAGATGGGCCACCGGTGCCCAGGGCATGAGCGGCGGCGTCCCCACCGAGACCACCGCCTCTCCCCTCGCCACGGCGAGCCGGTCCGGCTCAGGCAACAGCTGGGTGGCCAGGAAGGTCGCGGGCAGCGGACCCGGGAAGACCGCGTGGCCCAGGGCCTCCAGCGCCGCCACCAGCTCGAGCGCGCCCCCCTCCCCTTCCGGCGTCACCAGGGCCAGCACGCCGAGCTCCGCCAGGTCGCGCCAGAGCTCGGACGGGAACTTGCCGGCCTGGGCCTTCACCACCTCGTCGCTGCAGCGGTCGCGGCAGAACTGGCCGATGGCGTCGGCGATCGCCTGCTGGGCGTCGTCGAACGCCAGGTCGACGCTCAAGGCTCGCGGACCCAGCGCGCCCGGGCCAGCGCACGCCGGTGGCCCGCCACGCCGTCGAGCTCGAGGCGCAGCGCCTGCAGGCGCATGCTCCACACGTGCAGGTCGTGCTCGCGGGTGAAGCCCATGGCCCCCGTGAACTGATGGGTCTCGACGAACACCCGGCCCGCCGCCGCGCTGGCGTGGGCCGCGGCGGTGGCGGCGGCCTCGGCGGGCGCGCCCCGCGCGGCCGCTTCGTAGAGCAGCCAGCGGCTGCCCTCCACCAGCACCGCGCACTCGGCCAGACGGTGCTGCACCGCCTGAAAGGATCCGATCGCGCGGCCGAACTGGCGGCGCTTCTTCACGTAGTCGCCCGTGACGTCGAGGGCGGCCCGCATGCTGCCGACGGTTTCGGCGGCGATCGCCAGGCGCCACCACGCGAGCATCCGATCGCCCGATCCGGGCCCGAGCCACTCACCTCGCTGTTCGGGAGGAACGCGCACGCGGCCTATCGGGTAGCCGAAGTTCGAGACCAGCGGCTCGCCATCGCCCGGCTCCAGGGACACGACGCGCGCTTCGCCCACGCCGCCGACCAGCAGCGTGCGCGCCTGCGCCCCGAAGCGGACGGGCCCCTTGTGGCCCGGCGTGGTCAGGGCGATCGGGCCCTCCAGGCGGCGCCCGGCCGTCCCCGGCGCCACCAGGGCCTGCGCGCCGATGGCGACCACGCCGCCCGCTCTGGCCACGGCCTCCACCAGCAGCGCGGCCTCGAGGAAGCCGCTGCCGTCGCCGAGCGCGATGTCGGCGAAGCCG
The DNA here is from genome assembly GCA_036482635.1 of Myxococcota bacterium. Taxonomy (GTDB): domain Bacteria; phylum Myxococcota_A; class UBA9160; order UBA9160; family SMWR01; genus JAZFWH01. The sequence goes on along the minus strand of JAZFWH010000328.1, from coordinate 1,304 downwards.
GCCTCGGCGAGGGCCGCGTCCAGTGGCGCGTCATACTCGCCCTTCGGTGCCAGCTCGATGGCGCGCGCCGCCCCGGCGTGCGCGCCCAGCAACGCCTCGATCGCCTCGACGATGGCCCGCTGGTCGTCGTTGAGCTCGAAGTCCACCGCTACCTCGGGTCGCGATCGGCGTCCAGGGCTCTACTCTCGTGGCAGACCGAGGAACCGGCTCGCGACCAGATTGAGGTTGATCTCCGTGGCGCCGACCGCCACACCCGCCGTCATCGCCATCCGGAAGTGGGCCTCGGCGAAGCTCCCGTACTCCAGCGCCTCCGCTCCAAAGATCTCGAGGGCGAGATCCGAGACCGCGCGCTCCGCCAGCGTGCCCGCCACCCGCGCGACGTTGGTGTCGGCCGTCGGGGGCTGCCCGTGGGCGCGCAGGTCGATCACGCGGTAGGTGAGCAGGCGGGCCGCTTCGCAGCAGGCCCTGGCCTCGCCGAGCTTCTCGAGGATGGTGGAGTCCTCGAAGAGGCCCCGCTCGCGCGCGTGTTCGGCCAGCGCGTCCAGGGTGAGCTCGGCGCGCGCGTAGCGCGCCGCCCCCACGCGCTCGAACTGGAGCGAGTAGCTGACCACCTCCCACCCGTCGTGCTCGGGCCCCAGACGACACGAAACCGGAACGCGCACGTCGCGGAGGAAGACCTCGTGGAAGTAGCGCTCGCCGACCACCGAAGGGATCTCGCGCACCTCGATGCCTTCCAGGTCCATCGGTACCAGCAGCACCGAGATGCCGCGGTGCCGCTTCGAATCCGGGTCGGTCCGCACCAGCAAGAAGCAGAATTCGGCGTGGTTCACGTACGAAGTCCAGATCTTCGACCCGTTCACCACGTAGTCGTCGCCCTCGCGGATCGCCAGCGTGCGAAGTGCCACCAGGTCGGAGCCGGCTTCCGGCTCCGAGAAGCCCTGGCACCACAGAACGTCGCCCCTCGAGATGGGTGGCAGGTGCTGCTGCTTCTGTTCCTCGCTGCCGTACCTCATGATGGTGGGCCCGATCCAGTTGACGTTCATGTACTGCGGACCGCGGGGCTCGCCTCGCGCCCACATCTCTTCGCCGAGGATGGCGTGCCGCCAAGGGCTCGCGTCGGCGCCGCCGTACTCGGCGGGCCAGCTCTGGGTGAGCCAGCCGCGCTCGGCGAGTCGGGCGCAGAACTCGCGGGAGAAGGCGGCCTGGGCCTCGCTACCGGGGCCGTGCTTCGAGATCTGCTCCCAATTGCGCGGCAGTGCGTCGTCGAGGAAGCGCTCCAGCTCCTGGCGGAACGCGAGATCCTC
>JAZFWH010000327.1:0-3359 GCA_036482635.1 Myxococcota bacterium | reverse complement strand
ACCGGGGCAAGCGGCTCTTCACCGACGTGGTGGAGTCCGAGATCCAGCCCGGCCGCTGGCTGGTGGACTCCTTCGTGAAGATCCCGGCGGTGGCGAAGCCGGGCGTCTACGCCCTGGAGGCGGAGTTTCGCAGCTCGACGGTCCGCTTCCGCGTCCACTCCGACTTCCTCGTCGTAGCGGACCCAGCGGAGTAAGCGGCTCGTCTGGGCCGGCTCCGTAGCCGCCACCCGTCGAGGAGGCGGTCGCGGCCCAGCTCCCAGGCTTGCGGTCGCGTCGGGCGCTCTGCACAGTCCGGACCGTGAACGAGCTGGTCGAAGCCTTCGGCGTGGCCGTCCGCCTGCTCTTCGGGGGCGACCCCCAGCTGTGGGAGATCGTCCTGCTCTCGTTGCAGGTGAGCCTGCTGGCACTGGCGCCCGCGGCGCTGGTGGGGCTGCCGCTGGGCGCCACGGTGGCGCTGGTGCGCTTCCCGGGCCGGCGTCTGGCGGCGGTCGCCCTGAACGCGCTGATGGGGCTGCCCCCGGTCGTCGTCGGCCTGCTCGTCTACGTGGTCCTGTCGAGGCAGGGTCCTCTCGGCGCACTCGGCTGGCTGTTCAGCCCGAAGGCGATGGTCCTGGCCCAGGCGATCCTGATCACGCCGATCCTGGCCGCGCTCACGCGGCAGGTGGTCGAGGACCTGTGGGAGGAGCACGGGGAGCAGCTCCGCTCGCTCGGCGCGGGTCCGTGGCGCGCGATCCCGACGCTGCTGTGGGACGGGCGCTACCGGCTGGCCACGGCGCTGCTGGCGGGTTTCGGACGCGCCATCGCCGAGGTGGGCGCCGTGATCATCGTGGGTGGCAACATCGCGCACGTGACGCGGGTGATGACCACGGCGATCGCGCTCGAGACGAGCAAGGGCGACCTGGCACTGGCCCTGGCGCTGGGCCTGGTGCTGGTGACCACCGCGCTGTGCGTCAACGCCGCGGCGGCCGTGACCGGCGGGCTCGCACGGAGCTTCGAGTCGTGAGCGTCACCCTGCCTCTGGAGTTCGCGAACGCTTCGTTCGCCGTGCGCGGCCGGCGGCTGGTCGAGCGTCTGTCGTTCCGGCTCGAGGCGGGTCCCCGCACGGTCATCCTCGGTCCCAACGGCGCCGGCAAGAGCGTGACGCTCCGCCTCGCCCACGGCCTGCTGGCCCCGACGGAAGGCCGCGTGCTGTGGGGCGGCCGCGCGCCCGACGCCGCGCTGCGCCGTCGCCAGGCGATGGTCTTCCAGCGGTCCGTCCACCTGCGCCGCTCCGCCGCCGCCAACGTCCGCTACGCGCTCGCCGTGCGCGGCATCGGGCGCCGCGAGCGCGGGGCGCGCACGCGCCGGGCCCTGGCCCAGGCCGGTCTCCAGGACCTGGCGCGGCGCCCCGCGCGCACGCTCTCCGCGGGCGAGCAGCAGCGCCTGGCGATCGCCCGGGCCTGGGCGCTTGAGCCGGAGGTGCTGTTCCTCGACGAGCCCACCGCCTCGCTCGATCCCTCCGCGACCCGGGCGGTCGAGGAGCTCACCCTGCTGATCCACGACTCCGGCTGCAAGATCGTGATGACCACCCACGACCTGGCTCAGGCCCGCCGCCTCGCCGACGAGGTGCTGTTCCTGCACGGTGGACGCCTGCTCGAGCACGCCTTGGCCGAGAAATTCTTCGCCGGCCCGAAGAGCGAGGAGGCGCGCGCCTTCCTCCGGGGTGAGCTGTCCTGGTAATCCGCCGTGCGCGCGGCCTTGCGATCGCGACCGCGCTGGCGCTGTTCGCACCCTCGGCCGCCGCGCAGGCCCCCTTCATCACCCTCGCCTCCACCACGTCCACGGAGGCGTCGGGCCTGTTCGCGGCGATCCTGCCGCGCTTCACCGCCGAGACCGGCATCGAGGTGCGCGTCGTGGCGGTCGGCACCGGTCAGGCGCTGCGCCTCGGGCGCCGCGGCGACGCCGACGCCGTGCTGGTCCACGCGCCGGCGGCCGAGCAGCGCTTCGTGGCGGAGGGCTTCGGCCTCGCGCGCCACGAGGTGATGTGGAACGACTTCGTCGTCGTCGGCCCGTCCGCGGACCCGGCCGCCGTGCGCGGCCTGGAGGACGGGCCGGCCGCCCTGGCGAGGATCGCGGCGTCGGGGGCGCCCTTCGTGTCTCGCGGCGACGACTCCGGCACCCACCGCGCCGAGCTGGCCCTGTGGCGGGCCGCGGGCCTCGACCCGCGGGCCGACTCGGGCGCGTGGTACCGCGAGGCCGGCTCGGGCATGGGCGCGACGCTCAACACCGCCAACGGTATGCGCGCCTACACCCTGGTCGACCGGGGGACGTGGCTCGCCTTTCGCAACCGCAGCGAGCTGGAGCTGCTGGTCGCGGGGGATGCGCGCCTGCGCAATCCGTACGGCGCCATCGTCGTGAGCCCCGAGCGGCACCCGCACGTGAAGGCCGAACTCGCCCAGCGCTTCGTCGACTGGCTCGTCTCGCCGACGGGCCAGGCCGCCATCGCCGCCTTCCGCGTCCACGGCGAGCCGCTCTTCCACCCGGTCGACAGGTAGTGGTATCGAGTCATCCGAGCTTTGCGATGCTCGTGGCGGACTTCTGCCCAGGCCTCTGATACGCTTCGCGCCTCGCGTGCACGAGACTCGAAGGCAGTTTCTCTCCCGGGCATGTTGGGGAGCAGCAGGCCTCTTTGCTGCGGCGAGCGTGGGCCAGATGGGCGCCTGCGCCCGGGAGCGACGCCGCCCCAACGTATTTTTCATCATCATCGACGATCTCAACGATTGGGTCGGCTGCCTCGGAGGGCATCCGCAAGCACGGACCCCGAACATCGATCGGCTGGCGATGAGAGGCGTGCTGTTCACCCGCGCCTATTGCACGGCCCCGCTCTGCAATCCGTCGCGCACGAGCCTGCTGACGGGCATCCGTCCGTCGACCTCGGGCATCTACGAGAACGATCAGCCGTGGTATTCGGTGTTCGCACCCGAGGCCACGCTCCCCGGCTTCTTCAAGAGCAACGGATACTCGGCGATCGGCGGCGGAAAGATCTTCCACCACCAAAATCGCAGGGTGTGGAGCACGCGCTTCAAGAAACGCGGCTACCCCTCGCCGCAAGAACCCGCCCATCGGTTCCGTGGAGATCCGTCCCTGGAATCGCTGCAGTGGGCCCCGACCGACGCGGAAGACTGGCAGACGGAAGAGGGCAAGCTGGTCAGCTTCGTGCGCAAGGCCTTCGCCCGACCCCAAAAGCGTCCCTTCTTCCTTGCGGTCGGTACCTACCGGCCGCACCTGCCCTGGTACGTGCCCCGCAAGTACTTCGAGCAATTTCCGCTCGACTCGATTCAGCTTCCGCGGGTGCGAGAGGACGATCTCGACGACGTGCC
>JAZFWH010000326.1:0-4736 GCA_036482635.1 Myxococcota bacterium | reverse complement strand
GCCGAGCCCGAACCCGATCACGTGAACCGGGATGCTTCCGGTCTTCTGTAGGTTCCGGGCGGCCGCCACGGGATCGCCCCCGCAGCTCTCGATCCCATCCGTGACGAGAACCACCGCGCGCTCGCCCCGAAAGTCCCCGAGATCGCTGGCGACCTGCTCGAGCGAATGGGCGAGCGGAGTCTGTCCCCGCGGTCGGAACTCGGCGATCGCGGCCCGGATGCGCCCGCGGTTGCCCGCGCCGTAGGGGACGAGCAGCTCCGAATCCGTGCAGTTGCGCCGCTTTCGCGGGTGCTGGTGACCGTAGACGCGCAGGCCCAGCTTCAAGTCGGCGGGCAGCCAGTCGAGGGTGTCCAGCAGGATCTCCTTGGCGACGCTGATCTTGGGTCGGCCCTCCATGCGTCCCCACATGCTGTTCGAGGCGTCGAAGACGATCTCGACGGCGCGGTCGGAGACGGACAGCGCCGGCTCGCCCTCGTGGAGCGCCTCCACGTGCAGCTCCGCGCAGCCCGGCGGGCGGACGCTGACGGTGATCGCGTTCTCCGCCACCCGCCCATCCGCCGTGGAGACCCTGGCCCGAACCAGGTTCTCTCCCTCCTTCAACGCCACACGCCCCTCGAAGCGACCGGCCTCCAGGGTGGTCGCGAAGGGTGGGGAATCGTTCACGCTGAGTGAAACGCTCTGCACGGCCCACTCGGGGTGCTCGGCTACGAACTCGGGCACCAGGTTCTCGAAGCTGCCCGCCACCGCCATCTCCGTGGGTCGGCCGGTGAAGAGCGTCCCGTTCGACGGCTCGTCGATCGTGATGGTCAGAGGGCTCGAGACCACCACGCTCACCGAGTCCTGGCGCGTCCGACCGTCGAGGCTGGTCGCGGTGGCCACGATCTTGTTCTCGCCCATCTCGAGCGGCACATTCGCGGTGAAGGTTCCCCCGGCGAGCACCGCCGGGAACGGCGGCGAGTCGTTGACCTCGATCATCACCTGATCCACACCCGTGGTGCGCAGATTCAAGAAGGCCTCGGGCAGCCTGGCGGGATCGGTCACGGGCAGGAAGCTGCCCCCCGTCGCCTGCGCGATCTCCTCGAGGATGGAGGCCCCCTTGCGTCCGGCCCCCAGGTGGAGCGCGTGGATCGCCACGCCCTTGCGCCGTGCTTCCTGCATCGCGCCCCGCGCCTCGTCGACGTCGGACCTGCCGTCCGTGAACAGCAGCATCACCCGCGAGGAGTCTGGACGCGCGTCCTTCTCGAAGCCCTCCAGCGCGGTACGAATGCCGGCGGCGAGGTCCGTCGCGCCGCTGCGGTCCAGCTTGTGGAGCGCGCGGACGATGGCCGCGCGGTCCTTCGTGAGAGGTGAGATCAGACGAGCCTTGCGGTCGAAGTCGACCAACCCGAGCTGGATGTCGCTGCGCGACGGGAGGCTTTGCACCAGACCGATCGCGCCCTGCGCGCGGTAATCCTTCGGATCGTTGCGCTGGAGACTCTTCGAGGTATCCATCACCAGAAACAGATCGAGGGTGCGCACGCCGCCGAAGACAGAAGCGCCCCCGGCCACCTCGAGCGTCGGCACCCACTCCGTCAACAGCAGATCCGCCGCGGGCTGCTGGATTTCGATCCGCAGGTCCCCGAGCTGGGCGGCGGCGGGCGTCGCGACCGTCGCCAGTCCCGTGGCGAGCAGACAGAGAAGAAGCCTTCGCATGCCGTGCACCCCTCCCACCCAACTCCCCGTATCGAGTGAATTCCCCCCGCCCTTGATGCGGAGCCTGCGGGCGGGCCGGCGGCGGCGGCCGGTAGCCCGACCCGGTGCCGCTCCTTCGGCGCAAGTGATTGATTTCAAGAGATATTCTCGAAGAAGAGCGCGGGGCCGGCCGGCCTGCCAGGGACGTCGGCGGCGAACGCCCCCGCCCCACGCGCTCCTACACCCCCTCCCCGCTCGGCTATCATCGATTCCCGTTCCCGAGGGATTGCGATGAGCGACACGAGCGAGCGGCGTGCCAACGCCCGCGCCCTGGAAGGGCTCACGGACGCCGAGCACACCCACCTCGACAGCTTCGGCTGGGTAAGGACCGGGAAGCGCATCGTCTGGCGCCTTCCCAACGGGGCCCTCCGCAGCGAGAACGCCGCGACCGTCTACTACCTCGGTACCACGCACGGCGTGTTCCGCCTGAGCAAGCTCACGGGCGAGGTGGTCGAGGTCTAAGGCCCGACCTGCTCCGCATCCCCCTCGAGAGCCGGCTCTGCGCGGCCCGAGTGCCAGATTCCATTCTCAGGGCGGGGGGCGTACACTCGTGCGGAGCGGAGGGCTACGCCATGTACGCTCGAATCCCCGGCATGCTGGGTCTGCTGGCTCTGATCGCACTCGCGTGCGGCGGTGGCGACGAGGTCGCGCCCGTGGAGGCCGTCCCGATCGCGGGCAACTACCAGGTCTCCGGCGTGACCGTCAACATGACCACTGGCGACCAACGCGAGATCTCTGGAACCGTGACTCTCTTCGAGAACGGAAGCTCCTACACCGCCGCCTTCCAGCTGAACACGACCTACCCGGGGGCCGCCGAGGCGCTGCCCGCGCAGGTGCTGGGCACGGGGGAGGGGACGATCGACGGCCGAACGCTGCGGGGAAGCGCGCAGACTCAACTGGTGATGGCCACCGTCCCCGGTGTGGACCCGGGCTTCGCGTACATCCCGCGCCAGGTGAGCACCCGCATCGTCTCGACCTCCATCGCGCAGATCGCGGATGACGGTTCGCTCACCATCGAGCTCGAGAACTCCCCCGCCGAGGGCGCGCAGTACGCGCCCACGCGCACGACGCTGCGTGGCTCGCGGGTCTCGGCGGTGGGGGTAGAAGGGGGGCGACGCTAGGCGGCGCCGCTCAGCGGACGATCTCCTCGCCGGGGCGGTACTCGCGCTCCAAGTGGGCGCGGATGTCGGCCAGATCCATCCACACCGGCTTGAGTTCGCGCTGCACGAAGAGGGGGGCCTGGTCCGCGTAGTGGCGTGAGCGCTCGTCCAGGGTCGCGCTCCCGTATTGATGGATGCTCCGGGAGGAGACTCCGTCCGGGCCCCATTCGACGAGCAGCACGTAGCAGTCGCCGGCGCGGCCCGCGACCCGCCCGTCCCGGAGCTCTCCCCCGTAGACAGCGTGCAACACGTCCGGACCTCCGCCGAGGCCCAGATCCAGCTCTCCCCGGCGCAGGCGGTTGACTTCGCGCCACGGGACGTCGATCCGACCGTGCGCTTCCAGCAGCGCGCGCGCCACCCGGGCCAAGCTCTGCATCAGCTCGGGTGCCTCCGCGCGTCGCCCCCCCGGCCCAGTCGCCGTCAGGACCGGCTGGATGGAGAGCACGCCGATCGCGGCGGAGCGGTTGTCGGGATCGGTTCGCAGGTCCCAGGCGCGCAGCACCTCCACTGCATCGCGTACCAGCGGGTCCTCGGAGACGGGCGCCTCCAGGATCTCCTCCACCAGGCGCCCCACGTCCGAGCCCCGGGAGTACGCCATGTCGAACTTGTAGCGTTCGAACTCGACCGCGCTGATCGACTCGTCGCTGCCGAGCAGCTCGAGCGCGCGCAACGACCGGTTGGTCATCTTCCGCTCGATCCCCAGGTTGGCGGCGAAGTCTCCGGGCTGCGGATTCCCCGGCCCGAGGGTCGTTTGGTACGGCGAGCTGTTGCAGCTCTGCACGAAGCCCGAGGGCGGGGCCTCCACCTGCGGGAGCTCGTCGAACGGCAGGTAATCGGTCCAGAGCGTCTCCGACGTGTTGCCCGGTACGGGCGAGGACCAGTCGTAGCCCTCCGCGCGCAGAGGGAGGCGCGCGTTGTACACGTAGTAGATGTTGCCCACGCGGTCCGCGTAGACCGTGTTGAACATGGGGAGCGCTGCGACGCCCATCGCTTCCTTCCACTCCGCGAAGTCGCGCGCCTTGTTCATCCGGTACCACTGCTCCACGATCCGCAGGTCTCCCCAGCCCGCGTAGCGGATGGCGTGAGTGCCGCGGGGCCCCCGCAGCACCGGGCCGTGCAGCGACCACCACACCTCGCGCTGGAACGTCCAGTAGAAGGGGCCGAGCAGCTTGACGCGAATCGGCGCCGGTCGAACTTCGACGCGCCGCCAGACGCCGTCGAAGCGGTAGCGTTCGGGGTCCTGGGGGTGAACCTCGAGGGCGTAGACGTCGATCAGGTCGGGGGCGTTCACCGTGTGCGCCCAGCCCAGGTTGCGGTTGTGGCCGTGCAGGACCACCGGCGACCCGGGGAAGACGCCGCCGACCATGTCCCAGCCCTCCTCGCTGTGCAGGTGGACCTCGTACCACGCCACGGGTCCCTCCCACGGCTGGTGGGAGTTCACCAGCAGGCGGGTGCGGCCGTCGGCGGAGCGGCTGGGCGCCACCGCGAAGGCGTTCGAGCCCGCGGCTGCGGCTCGGGGGGGTGGCCGCGGACCCTCGTCCTCCTCCGCCACCAGCTCGCCCAGCACGCGGCCGACCCCGAAGAACAGCGGCATCTTGTGGGAGAAGCCCGCGACCACGTCCCTGCCGCTCACCGGCGTGAAGCCGGGCTGCACCTGCTCGGGGTGCAGCGCGGCGTAGTGGCCGATGCCGTCGGCGTAGGCCTCTAGCAGGGCGCGGGTCCGCGGGCTCAGCTCCGTCTCGTAGCGCGCATCGATGGCGTCCCAGATGCGCAGCAGCTGCACCATGTAGTCGTTCGGCGCCGCCTCTCGACCGTTCACCGCGGCGAGCTGCCCTCGCGCGGCGA
>JAZFWH010000325.1:0-28774 GCA_036482635.1 Myxococcota bacterium | reverse complement strand
AGTACGAGGACCTGATGAAGGCGGGCGTGATCGACCCGACCAAGGTGGTGCGCACCGCGCTGCAGAACGCGGCCAGCGTCGCGTCGCTGCTGCTCACCACGGAGGCCATGGTCGCCGAGAAGCCCGACGAGAAGGACGGCGGCGGCGGCGGCGGCGGCATGCCGGGCGGCATGGGCGGCATGGGTGGCATGGGTGGCATGGGCATGTAGGCCCGTCCGCGGCTCGCAGGAACTCGCGAGGCCCCCGGAGCGACCCGCTCCGGGGGCCTCTGCGTTGTGAGCGTTCCGAAGGCCCGCGCGGTGCCGGGCGCGAGCCGCAGGCAGGCACCGAGCGCCGCGAGGGCCGTGGCGGGAACCCGAAGCATGCCGGGTTCTCGGTGGGCCCGGGGCCGGCTCGATCGGCTGGCCGGCGCCGGGGCCACCGCGGCGACGCGCGGGGTGCTACCGCTTCGGGCGGCTTGCGAGGTGCCGATGCGGAGCAGCCCGGAGCCCCAGACGAGCGCGGCCCGCCGCGCCGCGGCGTGGTGCGAGCGCACCGCGCTGCTCTTCGTCCACGAGCCCACGCTGTGGCCCGTGCTGATGGTGCTGATCGGCCACTTCGCGGCACTGGTCGCGCCGCTGCTGCTGCTGGGCCTTCGGGACGGGCACGGCGGCGCCCAGGGGGCGGTGGCGGCCCTGGGCGCCCTCACCGCCCTCGGCCTGCGCGGCGAGCTGCGCAGGCGCGGCCGTCCGGGCGCACTGGGCGCCCTGGCGCTCGGCACGTGGCTGCTGACCGGCGCAGCCGCCTTCGCGGCCGACCGCTACGGCATCTTCTGATGCGGGCAAGGCCGGGCGCGGGCGGGCCTCCGCGCCGGAGGCCGCCCGCGTGGACTCGGAGAGCCTAGAAGCCGCTGGACTGGGACAGCTTCGAGCGAGCCGTCTCGACGTCGCTGTCCATCACCGTCTTGCGCTTGTTGTCCGCGGCCGACGCACTCGCCTCGCGCGCCAGGCGTGCGATGTAGTCCTCGGCCGCCGCCACGGCCCGGTCCAGCGCCGACCCCGACACGCGCAGGCCGCCACCGTGCTTCGCGAGCAGTCGCTTCACCACAGCGTTGGGAAGTTCCCCCATGATCCCCTCCATCTGGCCGGCCACCGGGCGGTGGGCCCAGCGCGCTCGCGCCAAGAGCGTGCATGCTAGAAGCGGCCCCTCGCCATTGTCAACGCAGGACGCTCTGAGCGCTGCGCCCGCGGGGAAACGCCGTTCCAGTGCCCGGAGGCTCAACCGCGGCCGGTGTAACGGGCCACCCACTCCGCGGCGGCCTCCGCCAGGCGCTGGCCGTCGTGGTCCACGGGCACGACGTGGGCCGATTCGTCGAGGATCAGCAGCTCGCGCTCCTCCGATGCCACGCTCTCCACGATCCTGCGCGAGTCCGCGACCCGCGCGGTGCGATCGTGGGCGCCGTGGGCCACGAGGATGGGCGCGGTCACGCACTCCAGGCAGTCCCTCACGCGCCGTTGCAGGCGCTGCAGCTCGTGGACGGCGGCCAACGGCATCACTTTGTAGCTAGGGTGGATCGCGCGGGCCTCGTCGTGGCGGATGTCGGAGCCACCGCGCTTGGGCGCAAAGGGGCGCAGGTGCTTCACCAGCGGCACCAGCCAGCGCACCAGGGGGCCGAAGCGCAGCGGCGTGCCCACCACGACCACGGCGTCGACCTCCTCCTCGGCCGCCAGCAGCAGCGCGAGCAGCCCGCCCATGGAGAGCCCCACCACGGCCACCCGCGCGTGATGGGCGCGCAGCGTGCGCAGCTCGGCCCGCGCCGCCTGCACCCACGCGCCGTGGGGGACGCCGGCCAGCACCTCGGGACTCAGGTTGTGACCGGGCAGCACCGGGCCCACGGCGCGCACGCCGCGGACGGCGAGCGCTTCGCCCAGCGGGCGCACCTCGTAGGGCGTGCCGGTCAGGCCGTGCAGGCAGAGCGCCGCGCAGCGCCCTTCGCCGGCCAGGTCGAAGGGGGCGGCGTTGACCGGCGCCCGCAGCGCGGCGCCGCCCTCAGAGGAGCGCACGACCGGCCTCCTCGGCGGCCCGCACCACGTCGCGCAGCGGCACGCCCGCCTTGCGCGCGGCGCGCTTGCAGTCGTCGTACTCGGCCGACACCAGCGCGCGCCCGTCGCCGTCCCACACCAGCTTCACCCCCAGGCGGCCGAACGGGGTGGAGACGCGGCGCTCCTCGCGCTCCAGCACCAGGCGGTCGCTCTCGGTGGCGCGCACGCCGATTGCCGTCGACTCGGCGAACAGCACGCGCGACAGCGCGATCCGCTCGGAGGGGCGGGCCAGCACGCGCACCAGGAAGCCGGGCCGGTTCTTCTTCATCTGGATGTGCTGGATCGAGACGTCGAGCGCCCCGTCTTCGAACAGCCGCTCCATCAGGTAGTCGAAGTGTTCGGGCACCAGGTCGTCGAGGTTCGTCTCGAGGCACACGATGCGGTCGGAACGGACGGCCCGGGAACTCCCCAGCACGGCGCGCAGCACGTTGGGCAGGCCGCCGCGGCGGTCGTCGCCGGCGCCGTGCCCGATCGCCTCGATCGTCATGGCCGGCAGCGAGCCGAACTCGTCCACCACCGTGCGCAGGATCGCCGCCCCGGTGGGCGTGACGGTCTCGAAGGCCACGTGGGCCGGCACCGTGGGGATGCCGCGCAGCAGCTCGAGCGTCGCGGGCGCCGGCAGCGGCAGCAGCCCGTGCTCGGTCTCGACCGTCCCCCCGCCGAGCGCCACCGGCGAGGCGGTGACGCGTTCGATGCCCAGCCGCGCCAGCCCGATCGCCGCCCCGGTCACGTCGACGATCGCGTCGATGGCGCCCACCTCGTGGAAGTGCACGCGCTCGAGCGGCGTGCCGTGCACCGCGGCCTCGGCGCGGCCCAGGGCCTCGAAGATCGCCAGCGCCCGGGCGCGGACGCCGGCGTCCAGGCGCGCAGCGCGCAGCAGGCGACGGATCTCGGCGTAGCTGCGGCCGTGGGCGCGGCGCGCGCCGCGCTTGCGCCCGGGCGCGCGCGGCGGGCCCACCTCCACGTAGCGCGCCGCCAGCGGGCCGCGCGAGACGCGCCGTACGCGCAGCGTGTGGGGCACGCCCAGGCCGCGCAGGTCGCGCGCCAGCTGTGCCCGCGAGAGCCCCAGGTCGAGCAGGGCAGCGAGGAACATGTTGCCGGCGATGCCCGAGAAGGCGTCGAGGTGGAGGGTGCGCACCCCGGCGCGGGCGGTCCTAGAGCCGGTTGATGAGCGTCGCGACATAGGCGGCCCCGAAGCCGTTGTCGATGTTCACGACGGTGACGTTCGACGCGCAGCTCGTCAGCATGCCCAGCAGCGCGGCGACCCCGCCGAAGGCCGCGCCGTAGCCGACGCTGGTCGGCACGGCGATCACGGGCTTGTCGACCATGCCGCCCACCACCGAGGGCAGCGCGCCCTCCATGCCGGCCACTGCGATCAGCACCCGCGCCGCGCGCAGCACGTCACTCGACGCCAGCAGGCGGTGGATGCCCGCCACGCCCACATCGGTCAGTGTCTCCACCTTGTTGCCGAAGCGCCGCGCCACGCCGACCGCCTCGTTCGCCACCGGCAGGTCCGAGGTCCCGGCGCAGACCACCGCGATCGTGCCGCGGCCCAGCGTCGCGACCTCGGCGGGACCGAACCAGAGCAGGCGGCCCTCGCGGTCGTAGTCGCCGGAGCCCAGCAGCGCCTGCACGCGCTCCGCGGCGTCGCTCTCCACCCGGGTCACCAGCACGTCCTGCTCGGCGGCGCGCAGCGTGCGCACGATGTCGGCGGTCTGCTCGGGCGTCTTGCCCGGGGCGTAGACGACCTCGGGCAGGCCCTGGCGCAGCGCCCGGTGGGTGTCGACGCGGGCTCCGGGGACGTCGACGAAGGGCAGGCGCGCGAGGGCTTCGAGCGCCTCATCGCTGTCCACCTCGCCGCGCCGTACGGCCTCCAGCAGCTCTCGCACGCGCTCGCGGTTCACTCGCCCACCTCTCCTCGGCTCTCGGAAGGCACGGTATCAGAAGGGCGCGAAGTGGTCTAAGCGGAGCGGCCTGTCACGGCTCCGAGACGAGCGCGTCGGGCACGACGACGAGCATGGCGCGCAGCTCGCCCTCCGGTTCCAGCAGCTCGCTCTCGATCCACGGGATCTCGCCGGAGCCGTGGCGCTCGGCGATCCAGTCCGCGAGCTCCCCCTCCGGGTCGTTCCTCACCAGCGTCGGCACCGAGAGCATGACGCGCGCGTTGAGATTGTCTGCGATCCGCGAGACCGTCTGCGACGCGACGATGTTGCCGCACTCGCACAGCGCCGAGTCCGCCGGGTCACTCCCTGCCCCCTGCCCCCCCGGTGGAATCGAGAGACACGCCAGGGCGTCGCAGGTGGCCGGCGAGAGCAGCAGCGCGATCACGCCGCGCAGCTCCCCGTAGGCTTCGAAGAACGCGGCGGCGCCCCAGTCGCCCTCCGCGACGCCTCGGACCGGAGTGCGCAGCGTCGCCGCCCCAGCGCGGAACGGCCGGTCGAGCAGCTGCTCGAGCGCCCCCGCCGCGGAGCTGGCGCCGATCGCCGCCAGCTCGCACAGGCGCTGCGCCCGGGCCTCGGGTCCCGCTGTCGTTTCGACACTCACAGCAGCTGGTTCAGGTCGAGCAGGAACACCGGCCGACCGTCTCCGAGTATGGTGAGCCCGGCGAGCGCCTTGAGCGGGGAGAGCAGCTCCGGCACGGACTTCACGTAGATCTGTTGCTGTCCGATGACGCCCGCCACGCGCAGGGCCATCAGCTCGCCGCGCACGTCGGCGACGACCAGCACCTCGACGTCGCCGTCGTCGGGCTCGGTCGGGTTGTCGAGGCACAGGTGCTCCACCAGGTCGAGCACCGGAATCGGCTCGTCGTCGATCAAGGCGAAGGCCTCGCGGCCGCTGTGCTCGACCTCGGACGCCTGGACCTCGACGATGCGGTCCACCTTCGCGATGGGAACGGCCACCGTCTGCGCTGCGACGCCGAGCAGCAGCACCCGCTGTACCGCGGCGGTGATCGGGACGATCAGCGTGGTCGTCGTGCCCCGGCCGGGCCGGGTGGCGAGCTCCACGTGCCCGCCCAGCCCCTCGATGGTCGCCCGCACGGCGTCCATGCCGACGCCCCGCCCCGAGATGTCCGACACCTCCGCTGCCGTGGAGAGCCCGGGCCGGAAGACGAAGGCCGCCACCGCCTCCGGCGGCAGGTCCTCGGCCAGGTCCGGGGGCACCGCGCCCGCCTCGACGGCGCGGGCGCGCACGGCCTCGAGGTCGATGCCGCGCCCGTCGTCGCTCACGACGATGTGGATCAAATCCTTCTCGCGGCGCGCCTCGATCACGATCTGCCCCGAGTCCGGCTTGCCAGCCGCGGCGCGCGCCGCCGGCGGCTCGATCCCGTGGTCCACGGCGTTGCGCACCAGGTGCACCAGAGGGTCGCTGACGCGGTCGAGGATCGAGCGATCCACCTCGATTTCCTCGCCGCGCGTCTCCATCTCGACGCGCTTGCCCAGGCGTTGCGCGATCTCGCGGGCCAGGCGCGGGAGCGGCTCCAGGATGCGCGACACGGGCGTCGTGCGCAGGTCGAGGGCGCGGCGCTGGAGCTCACCCACCAGGCGGTCCATGCGGTCGAGGCGGACGGACAACCCGGCGGCGCCGTCGACGGCGCTCGACTCGGCCGTCGCGCGCAGCTGGCTCGAGCTGAGGATGACCTCGCCCACCGTCCCGAGGAAACGGTCGAGTGTCTCGGTGTTGACGCGGATCGACGGGGGCGGTGTCGGCGCGTCGGAGAGCTGAGGTTTCTGGGAAGCTGCACGTGGGGCCGTTACCGGGTCTGCGCGCTCAGGTCTTTTTTTTTTGCGTCGCCTGCTGCGGGCCGGGCGGCCGCGGCCAGCACGGCCTCGAGCTCCGCGTCCGGCGGCGGCGGCTCGCCCGTCTCGCGCACGGCCGCCACCATGGCCTCGAGCCCCTCCAGGCCCCGGAACAGCACCGCCGTCTCCTCACCGCCAGGCACGCAGCCGGCGCTGCGGATGGTCTGCATGCGGTCCTCGAGCCGGTGGGCGACGGAGGTGATCGAGGCGTACTCCAGCGAGGCGGCCATGCCCTTGATCGAGTGCGCCATGCGAAAGACCGAGTCGATGGCGTCGACGCAGGCCGGGTCCTTCTCGAGCTCGAGCAGGCCGCGGCTCATCTCGGCGAGATGCTCCGCAGCCTCCTCCAGGAAGACCGCTCGGTACTTGGCCAGGTCCAAACCTAGCTCTCCTTCTCAATCACCTTCTTGACGGTGGCGAGCACGCTCTCCGGCTTGAACGGCTTGACGATGAAGTCCAAGGCCCCGGCATCCATCGCCTCCGCCACCAGCGTCTCCTGCCCGAGCGCGCTGCACATGACCACACGCGCCTTCGGATCGAGCTTGAGGATCGCCTTGACCGAATCGATGCCGGACCGCCGCGGCATCACGATGTCCATCATCACGAGGTCCGGTTGGACCTGCTTGTACGTCTCCACGGCTTCGTCGCCGTCGGCTGCCTCGCCGACGACTTCGTAGCCCTCGCCTTCGACGATCTCTCGGATCATCTGCCGCATGAACGATGCATCGTCTGCGACCATTATCCGCGCCATCTTCGCCTCCCCCTTTTCGGTTCAATCGCCACCCGCGACCACGCGCTCGATCACGTGCTCGGCCCGTTCCAGCAGCCGACGCGGATCCAGCACGCTCGCGAGCCGCCGGTCCAGGTGCCTCTTTTCCGCCACTGGATCCGGACCGGTGGCCGTGGCTCCTTGCCCGTCCACCAGCCCGTGCACCCGATCCACCGGCATCCCCAGGCGCCCGAGATCCGTCAACCGGTCCTTGACGACCAGCACGTGCTCGCCTGCGCCCGCGACACCATCCAACTCGAGCAATGCCTCGCTCCGGATCACCGGAAGGGCGTCGCCGTGGTAGTTCATCGCTCCGCCGACCCGCATGGGCAGGGTGGGAATGCACGAGAGCGGCTCGGGCTCGGCCACCTCCAGCACGCTCGAGATGGGCAGCGCGAAGCAGCTGCCTCCCACCTCGAACAACAGCAGCCGCCCGTGGATGTCGCGATCGCTCACGACGCACTCTCCTCGCTGCGCGCGCCGCGCGTCTGGAAGTGGCGCAGGGCGCTCCGCAATCCCTCGGCCAGCTCGGTCAGCGACTTCGAGGACGTCACCATTCCGGCCATCGACTCGACCTGCTCGCGGGACGTGGCGGCGACGCCGTCGATCGCCTTGGCGTTGCCCTCCGCGACCCGCGCGATCTCGTCCATCGAGCCGACCATGCGCTGCACGTTCGCGGTGTGGCTGTCCGCGCCGTGGAAGATCTCCTCGGCGCGCGCTGCGGCCTCGCTCACCGCGGCGCGAACGTGCTCCAGCGAGTGGGCGATGGTGTCGACGTCCTCGCGTCCGTCGCAGATCACCTGGCTCGACGTGCGCATCTCGTCGGCCACCTCGCCGGTCTCCGTCTCGATCTCGTTGATCAGCTTCGAGATCTCCGCGGCGCTGCGCCCGGCGTTCTCGGAGAGCTTGCGGATCTCGTCGGCGACCACGGAGAAGCCGCGACCGGCCTCGCCGGCCCGGGCCGCTTCAATCGACGCGTTGAGCGAGAGCAGGTTCGTACGGTGGGCGACGCTGGTGATGATCTCGGTGATCTGGTGAACGTGGCGCGTCTTGGCCTCCAGGTCGAACACGCGGGCCACGGACTGCTCGACCCGCTCGAAGACGGTGCGCATCTTCTCGATCGCCAGTCGGGTGACGTCCATGCCGGAGTTCGCCTTCTGGTTGGCCTCGGCCGCGAAGCCGAACGCCTCGCGCGCGCGCGACGCGTTGAGCTCGATGGTGGAGGCGATCTCGTGGATGCGGCGCGTCGCATCGCCCAGCAGCTCCTGCTGCTCGGCCACGCTGTGGGCCAGGTTGACCATCGCGGTGGAGATCTCCTGGTTGTGGGAGCTCACGTGCTGGGCGGAGTGGGTGACCTCGTGAGCCGCCGCGGAGACCTGGTCCGCGGTGCCCTGCACGCGTTCGACCAGCTCGCCCAGGCTGTCGGCCATGGTCTGGATGCTGTGCGCCAGGGCGTCGGTCTCGTCCGGGAAGCGCGATGTCCCTTCCAGGGCGGCCACCGCCGCCAGGTCGCCGCGACTGATGCGCTCGGTGGCGTCGCTCAGGCGCTGGAAGGTCCGGGCGAAGTAGCGCGACAGGGAGAAGCCGATCGCGCCGCCCACGCCCAGCGCCACGAACGGCACGATCCAGGGCGCGACGTCGAGGCCGGTCCAGCCCAGCAGGCGCGGAAAGCCGACCACCGCGGCCGCCACGACCAACGAACCGACCACGAACTTGTGGGTAAGCGCAACGCGCACGCACCGCGTATCGGTGGAAGGCGGGCCCCGCTTGAAACCGCAGACCGGCAAAAAATCGCCGTAAGCCGGCAACTTACGCGGATGGACCGAAGTGCCGCCAGCCTCCGGGGCGGGGCCCGGCGCGACGCGCCGCGCCCGCCCGCACCACCCGCCCGATCTGCGTCGTCCGCACGCCCAGCCGCCGCTCCAGCACGGCCGCCGAGGGGCCCGAGGGGCGCAGCATGAACAGCAGCTCGTAGTCCTCCCCGCCGCCCAGGGCCAGGCGCTCGGGGTCGAGGCCGAGGCGGGCGCAGGCCGCCGCGAAACGGGCCGGGCGCGGCACCCGGCCCGTTTCGAGCTCGGCGCCGAGCCCCCGGCCGAGCAGGTGGGCCAGGTCCGCCTCCAGGCCGTCGGAGACGTCGATGCAGGCGCCGACCCCCGGCAGGCGCACCAGGGCGCGCCCCGCGCGCAGGCGCGGTTCGGCCACGCGCCGCACCCGGCCCAGCCCGCGCTCGGCACGCGCCAGCTCCAGGGCCGCCGCGCCCAGCGTCCCGGTCACGAAGATCCGGTCGCCGGGCCGGGCCCCGCGCCGGGTCAGGGCCCGCCCGCGCTCCACCGCCCCCGCGGCAGCGAGGGTGAGGGAGGTCTCGCGCGCCGCGCTCAGGTTGCCCCCGACCAGCGGGCAGCGGTGTGTGCGCGCCTCGCGCAGCAGCCCGGCCAGCAGCTCGTCGAGCACGCGCACGGGCAGCCCGCCGGGCGCGGCCAGGGCCAGCGTGACGCCCAGCGGCCGCGCGCCCATCGCCGCCAGGTCCGAGAGGTTGGCCACCAGCGCGCGGCGTCCCAGCGTGCGGGGGCTCTGGGTGCGCCAGCGGAAGTGGACGTTCTCCACCAACGCGTCGGTGGTGAGCACGAACTCCTCGCCGGGTCGCGCGCGCAACACCGCGGCGTCGTCGCCGATGCCGATGCGCACCCCGGCCGCGGCGCGCCCGCCGGCTCGGCGCGCAGCGCGCTCGATGCGCTCGATCAGCGCGAACTCGCCCAGATCGCGCAGCTTCACGCGCGCAGGGTAGCGGGGTTCTAGCTGGACTTGGCGGACGCCACTGGCGTGGCGGCGATACCACGCGCCCGGCGCGGCGGCGTGGAGCGCTTGAGTGCGGGCGCCCGATCGAGGGCCGCCTCGAGCACCTCATCCATGTGCTCGACGGGGATGAAGGTGATGCGGCGCTTCAGATCGCGCGGCAGGTCCTGCAGGTCCTGCAGGTTCCGCCTAGGCAGGATCACGCGCGAGATCCCGCTGCGCAGGGCCGCCAGGGCCTTCTCGCGCACTCCGCCCACCGGCAGCACGCGGCCGCGCAGCGTCACCTCACCGGTCATCGCCACGTCGGCGCGCACCGGCATGTGCGTGGCGAGCGACACGATCGCCGTCGCCATGGCGATGCCCGCGGACGGTCCGTCCTTGGGTGTAGCCCCGGCCGGCACGTGCACGTGCAGCTGGTGGCGCGTGAAGATCGCGTCGTCGAATCCCAGCGTCACGCCCAGGCGGCGCGAGTAGGTCAGCGCGGCGTGGCCCGACTCCTTCATCACGTCGCCCAGCTGCCCGGTGAGCACCAGGCCCGAGCCGGGCGTGAGCGTCGCCTCGAGGGTGAGCACCTCGCCGCCGGACTCGGTCCACGCCAGACCGTTGGCCACGCCGACCTCGCCGGTCCGCGCGGGCTCCTCTCCGAGGTAGGGCGGCGGCCCCAGCCACTGCGACACGGAGCGCTTGGTGATCGAGACCTTCGAGTCCTCGCCCTCGGCAACGCGCCGCGCGGTCTTGCGGCAGATGGTCGCGATCTTGCGCTCCAGATCGCGCACGCCCGCCTCGCGCGTGTAGTCGGTGACGAGGTCGAGCACCGCGGCCGGCGACCAGCGGATGCGATCGTTGGAGAGCCCGTGCTCCTCGATCTGGCGCGGGATGAGGAAGGACCGGGCGATCACGACCTTCTCCTCCGGCGTGTAGCCGGGGATGCGGATCACCTCCATGCGGTCGCGCAGCGGGTTCGGGATCGGGTCGAGCAGGTTCGCCGTGGCGATGAAGAGCACGCGCGAGAGGTCGAAGGGCACGTTCAGGTAGTGATCGCTGAAGCGGGCGTTCTGCTCCGGGTCGAGCACCTCGAGCAGGGCCGCCGACGGATCGCCGCGGAAGTCGGCGCCGAGCTTGTCGATCTCGTCGAGCATGAAGACGGGGTTGTTGGTGCCGGCCTGCTTGAGGCCCTGGACGATGCGGCCCGGCAGTGCACCCACGTAGGTGCGCCGGTGGCCGCGCACTTCGGCTTCGTCGCGCACGCCGCCGAGCGAGATGCGCAGGAACTCGCGGCCCATGGCGCGCGCGATCGAGCGCCCGAGGGACGTCTTGCCGACGCCCGGCGGCCCGACGAAGCAGAGGATCGGACCTCGCGAATCGCCACGCAGCTTGCGCACGCCCAGGTACTCGAGGATGCGATCCTTGATCCGCGCCAGGTACGCGTGGTCCTCGTCGAGGATGGCCTGGGCGTTGGCCAGGTCGATGCGGTCGCTCGACGACTTCGCCCATGGCAGCTCCACCATCCAGTCGAGGTAGGTGCGCAGCACGTGGGCCTCGGGGCCGTCGGGGTGCATGCGCTCCAGCCGGCGCAGCTGGCGCATCGACTCCTGGAGCGCCTCCTCCGACATGCCCGCGTCTTCGACCTTGGCACGGTACTCCTGGGCCTCGTCGACGCGGGGGTCGGTCTCGCCCAGCTCCACCTGGATCGCCCGCAGCTGTTCGCGCAGGAACTGCTCGCGCTGGCCGCGGGTCAGCTCGTCCTGGGCCTGGGACTGGATCTCTGCCTGCACCGTGGTGACGTCGAGCTCGCGGCGCAGCAGAGCGTCCACGCGGCGCAGCCGCGCGATCGGGTCGACGATCGCCAGGATCTCCTGGGCCTCGGGCGCGCGCAGCTTCAGGTTCGAGGCCACCAGGTCGGCGAGCCGCCCGGGCTGGTGGACGTTGGCAGTGACGGAGAGGATCTCGGGCGGGAGGTTTTTGAGCGGCAGCAGCTCCTCCACCCGCGCCCGCACGCTGCGCACCAGCGCCTCGGCTTCCACGCACCAGTCGGATTCGTCGTCGGCGGGCAGCGCCGAGACGCGCGCCCAGGAGGTGCGGTCGTGGTCCACGAAGGACTCGATGGAGGCCTTGGCCACGCCCTGCACGAGCACCTTCACGCGGCCGTCGGGCAGGCGCAGGATGCGCATGACCATCACCACGGTGCCAATGCGGTAGAGGTCGTCGGGCTCGGGATCCTCCACGTTCGGGTCGCGCTGGGCCACCAGCAGCAGCAGGCGGTCGCCCGCCATGGCGTCTTCCACCGCGGCGATGGAGCGCTCGCGGGCCACGAACAGCGGCACGGTCATGTAGGGGAAGACGACGATGTCCCGCAGCGGGAGGAGGGGGAGCTCGTCGGGAACGGTGAACGTCGAGCGGGGCGCGCCCATCACCTGAGTTTTCGACGCGGGGACTACGCAACTTGAGGCCCCAGGCCCGTCGACCCAGGGGTGTGGCAGCCAGCCCGCAGGGCTAGGCGCCAGTCGCCCCGCCGCGCCCGCCGCCGTGACGAGGACTACTCGATCTCCACGATCTTGCCGCGCTCGATCCCGAGCAGGAACGGCCGCTTGCCCGCGTTGCCGTCGACGCGCATGGAGAGCACCCCCGTGACGCCGGGGTAGCCCCGCACGGCCACCACGCCGTCCCGCACCGCCTCGCGGGTGGTCCGGCCCCTGGCGAGCTGGACGAGCACCAGGTTGGCGGCGTCGTAGGCCTGGGCGGACAACACGTCGGCGGGCTTCTCGAAGGCGGCCTGGTAGCGCTCAGCGAAGGCGTGCACCAGGGCGACCGGGCTCCCGGCGTGGAACTGGGTGGTGAAGCGGGCGCCCTCCACGTGTTTGCCGGCGATCGACACCAGGTCCTGGTGGTGCCAGCCGCTGGCCCCGAGCAGCCGCGCGCCGGTGGCTTCGTGGAAGGCGAGCTGGGGCGCGATCAGCACCACCTTTTCGTGGGACTCGGGCACGAACAGCGCGTCGAAGTCGACGATGGGGGGAAGCGGCTGGCCCTCGACGCCCGTCATGGCGGCGGCCTCCTCGCGCAGCACGAGCGCCTCTTCGGGTGGGAGCCGCCGCGCGCGGCGCTCCATCTTCTCGCGCTCCTTGAGCGCCTCCTCCTCCTCCTCGGTGAGCAGCTCGTAACCCACCAGCCGCCGGATCGCGCCGGCGAAGTCCGTCGCCTCCGGGTCGTAGCCAGCGACGGCCACCACGTAGCCGCCGCGCTGCTCGACGGCGTCCCAGAACAGGTTGCGCAGGCCGCGGCCGTAGGCGTCGCGCGGGTAGAGGATCGCGAAGCGCTGCGCTCCCAGCTCGCGCATCGCGTGGTCGACCAGGATCTGCGTCTCCTGGAGCGGCGTCGTGCGCACGCGGAACACGTACGGGCGCCCGCGGGGAATCTCCTCGCGGGAGGTGAGCGTGAGCAGCGGCACGCCCTCCGACTGGGCGGCCGACGCGGCCTCCTCGCACTCGCCGGAGAGCAGGGGACCGATGATCGCCACCACCGATTCGTCGTCGGCGAGGTCGCGCACCGCCTCGGCGGCGCGCTGCGGACGCCCGCCCGAGTCGCGCACCAGGACACGGATCGCGGGACGCTCGCCCTGGGTCGACGACTGGCCGAAGATCTCGGCGGCCAGCAGCACGCCGCGCAGACTCTCCTCGCCGAAGTGAGCGAACTGGCCCGAGAGCGGCAGCACAACGCCCAGCGTTCCCACGGCCCGCGCAGTCGACGGGCGTCGCCCCGCCAGATCGGCGAAGGTGGGAAGCTCGGCGGCGTTCGGTGTGCCCTCCTCCTCGAGGGCGAGGCGCTCGCGCACCGTGGCCAGCCGCTTCTCGTACTGGCGCTCCAGCGGCAGGCGCGAGGCGCGCTCCAGGTTCGTGCGTGCGCGCAGCAGGTCGCCGTCGTCGATCGCCAGCTCCGCCGCGCGCAGGCGCACCCGCGCCGCCGGGACGCGGCGGCCGATCTGCTCCGCGGCGGCGTCGAGCTGGCTCTGGTCCAGCTGCGGCACGATCAGGTCGATCTCCACGTCGATCAGCGCGATCGCGTCGCCGTCGTCTTCGTCTTCGTCTTCGTCGCCCCGCAGGTAGGACAGCCAGCGCAGCTTCGCGACGGGGTCGTCCGACGCGTTGGCCAGCACGCGGTAGGCCGCGCGCCGGTCGTCGCTCGACAGGCGCGAGAGGCGCGCCTGGGACATCACGGCCAGCGCCGCCTCGTGGTTGCCGCGCTTCACTTCGAGCTGCGCGACGCGCAGGCGCGCCGTGTCGCTGTGCTTCCCATCCGGGTGGATGGTCACCACGGCTTCGTAGTGGCGCAGTGCGGCCTTGCGGTCCTTGCGCTTCAGCGCCATGTCGCCCAGCTGCATGTGCGCGTCGTCCGCCAGCGGGCTCTCGGGCCAGCGACGCACGAACGCCTCGAGTCGTTTGCGGGCGGTGCCCGGGTCGGCGGGCAATGTCTCCACCGCCACGGCGTACTCGTTGCGTTCCGCTTCCGTGGTGGGCGGCCCGCCGAGTTCGCTGAGGCCGGCGCAGCCGAGCATCAGCAGGGTGGCGAGCAGCGAGGCGAGTGTCTTGCGCACGGTCCTACTCGAAGAGGTCGCGGAGCTTGGCGAGGAACGTCCTCATCGCCGGCGAGGTCTCGCTGCCCGTCACCTCGGCAAACTCCTCGAGCAGCTCGCGTTGGTGCTTGGTGAGCTTGGTGGGGGTCTCGACGAAGATGTGCACGAGCTGGTCGCCGCGCGCGGTGGAGCGCAGGCCCGGCAGGCCCTTGCCGCGCAGGCGCATCACCTTGCCCGCCTGCGTTCCCTCCGGAATGCGGAGCTTCACCTTGCCCTCGAGGGTGGGCACCTCGACCTCCGCGCCGAGCGCCGCCTGGGGAAACGAGATCGGGACCTGGCAGTGCAGCTCTTCCCCGTCGCGGTCGAACAGTGCGTGGGGCTTGATGGAGATCACCACGTACAGATCGCCCGGCGGTCCACCCGCGACACCCGCCTCGCCCTCGCCGGCCAGCCGCAGGCGCGTGTCCTCGTCGATGCCGGCCGGCACGCGCACCTGAATGGACTGGAGTCCCTCGGTGCGCCCGCTGCCCCGGCAGTCGGGACAGCGCTCGCGCACGATCTCGCCGGCTCCGGCGCAGGCGTCGCAGGGCCTGCTGATGCGGAAGAAGCCCTGCTGCAGGACCACCTGCCCGCTGCCGCGACAGCGCCGGCAGGGCTCGGGGCGCGTCCCCGCCCGCGCCCCCGCACCGTTGCAGGCGGCGCAGCGGCGCATCTTGGGGATCTTGATCGGGGCCTCCAGCCCGTGAAGGACATCGGCCAGCTCGATCTCCAGGTTGTAGCGGAGGTCGGCCCCGCGCTGGCCGCGACCGCGCCGGCGCGCGCCACCGCGCCCGCCGAACAGGTCGCCGAACAGGTCGTTGAACAGGTCCGTGAAGTTGCCGAGGTCGCCGAAGTCCTGGAAGCCGCCCGGTGCGCCACCGGCCCCGACGCCGGCGAAACCGAACTGGTCGTAGGCGCGACGCTTCTGCGGGTCGGACAGGACGGCGTAGGCCTCGGAGACCTCCTTGAAGCGGTCCTCGGCCTCGTGGTCGCCTGGGTTGCGGTCTGGGTGGTACTTCAGGGCGCGCTCGCGGTACGCCCTTTTCAGCTCCGCCTCGTCGGCGGTGGGAGCACTGCCCAGGACTTCGTAGTAGTCGCGCTTTGCCAATGCAAAGGCCTCGAAGGGACCGGCGTACGACCGGAAAGACGACCCGAAGGACAGGGGGTCACTCGGATTCGTCCCCCCCGAGCTCTGCGTAGAGTTTCTCCGTCAACTTGTAGGTGAGAGCCGAGAGTTCGTCAACGGCGGCGCGCACCGCCCCGCGGTCCTCACCCCCCATCGCCTCTCGCGCCTTCTCCAACGCCTTCTCCAGCTCCTCGCGCTCCTCGTCGGTGACGTTCTCGCCGAACTCCTCGAGCGTACGCTCGGTCGAGTACACCATGCCGTCGGCCTTGTTGCGCAGCTCGACGAGCTCCTTGCGGTGGACGTCGCCCTCGGTGTGCCGGCCGGCCTCCTCGACCAGTCGCTCGACCTCTTCCTCGCTCAGTCCGCTCGACGCGGTGACCTTGATCGCCTGGGACTTGCCGGTGCCGAGGTCCCGGGCGGAGACGTTTACGACGCCGTCGGCGTCGATGTCGAAGGTCACCTGAATCTGCGGCACACCGCGCGGCGCGGGCAGGATGCCGACCAGCTCGAAGCGGCCCAGCGTCTTGTTGTCGGCGGCCATCTCGCGTTCGCCCTGCACCACGTGGATGCGAACCACGGTCTGTCCGTCCTCGGTGGTCGAGAAGATCTGGCTCTTGGAGGTGGGCACCGTGGTGTTGCGCTCGATGATCTTGGTGGCGAGACCGCCCTGGGTCTCGAGTCCGAGCGAGAGCGGCGTCACGTCGAGCAGCAGCACGTCGTTGACTTCGCCCTTGAGCACCGCGCCCTGGATGGCCGCGCCCGAGGCGACGACCTCGTCGGGGTTCACGCCCTTGGAGGGCGGCTTGGCGAAGATCTCCTCGACCTTGCGCTGCACGGCGGGCATGCGGGTCATGCCGCCCACCAGGATCACGTCGTCGATGTCGTCCGCGCCGATCCCCGCGTCCTCGAACGCCGTCTTGCAGGGCCCGACCAGGCGGTCGAGCAGGTCCACGACCAGCCCCTCGAGCGTGTCGCGTGTGAGCGTCGCGGTCAGGTGCTTCGGCCCGGATTCGTCCGCCGCGATGAACGGCAGGTTGACCTCGGTTTCCGGGGTGGAGGAGAGCTCCTGCTTGGCGCGCTCGGCGGCCTCCTTGATCCGCTGCAGCGCCATCTTGTCCTCGCGCAGGTCCAGCCCGTGCTCCTGCTGGAAGCCCTCGATGAGGTGCTCGCACAGGCACATGTCGAAGTCTTCGCCACCCAGGTAGGTGTCGCCGTTGGTGCTGCGCACCTCGAAGACGCCTTCGGAGATGTCGAGGATCGAGACATCGAAGGTGCCTCCGCCCAGGTCGAAGACCGCGACGCGCCCGGTCTTCGACTCGCCGAGTCCGAAGGCGAGCGCCGCGGCGGTCGGCTCGTTGATGATGCGCAGTACCTTGAGCCCGGCGATCTTCCCGGCGTCCTGCGTCGCCTGGCGTTGGGAGTCGTCGAAATAGGCCGGCACCGTGATCACCGCCTCTTCGACCGGCTCGCCCAGGTAGTCGGCGGCCGTCTCCTTCATCTTGCCCAGCACCATCGCGGAGATTTCCTGGGGCGAGTACGAACGGCCGTCCACGTTCACACGCGCGTCGCCGTTCTCGGCCGCCTCGATCAGGAAGGGTGCGATCGCGGCGAAGGACTTCACCTCACCGCTGTCGAACTTGCGGCCGATCAGGCGCTTGCCGGCGAAGACGGTCTGTTCGGGATTGGTGACCGCCTGGCGCTTGGCGATCTGGCCGACGAGCTTCTCACCGGAGCTGGTGAAGCCGACCACCGACGGCGTCGTGCGCGCGCCTTCGGCGTTGGCGATGACCTGCGTCTCGCCGCGTTCGTAGAGCGCGACGCACGAGTTGGTCGTGCCCAGGTCGATGCCGATGACCTTGCCCATCCGAGCTCAGCAGCCTCCTCCTCCGGGCCGGCGGGGGGGCCTCGCCCGGGGGCTCAGTCGGGGTCTTTCGCCCCTTTGCGCTCGCCTCCGCCGCCGTCGTCCTCTGCAACGGACACCACGACGCGCGCGGGCCTGAGCAGGCGATTCGCCAGCTGGTAGCCCTTCTGCATGACTTCGATCACGGTATTGGGGGCCACCGAGCTGTCGGGCGCCTGCGCCATCGCCTCGTGCAGCGCCGGATCGAAGGGCTTCCCAAAGGCCTCGGTCTCCACGACGCCGTGGTTCGCCAGGACGCCGAGGAACTCGCGCCGAACCAGTTCGACGCCCTGCAAGAAACTCTCCAAGTCCCCGGCCCCGTTCGCGCGAGCGTGGTCGATGGCGCGGTCCAGATTATCGACCGTCGAGAGCAGATCCTTAGCCAGATTCTCGTGGCCGTACTGGTAGGCCTCGCGCCGCTCCTTGGCGGCGCGGCGGCGGAAGTTCTCGAAGTCGGCGTGCATGCGCAGCAGCCGATCCTTGGCCGCGACCAGCTGCTCCTGGGTGGCCTCGAGCTCCTGCTGGGGCGTGGCGTCGTCGCCGGCGAGCTTGGGGAGCGGCTTGTCGAGCGAGATGGTCTCGTCGAGCGGGTCGGTTTCGGGCGAGTCGTCCTTGGGAGGCTCGAGCTGGGCGGCCGCGTCGTGGCGCTTCTCCACGGCCTCGGCCGCCTCGCGCAGCGCCTCCTCGAGCTCCGCGTTGGGCGCGAGGCTGCCCCCCGGCTCCTCCTGGGCCAGGGACTCCCAGCCCTCGGCGGGCTCCGTCTTTTTGCGCTTGGGGCTCACGCGGTGAGCTTTTCCGTGACGGCGTGCGACAGGTAGCCGACCAGCGGGATGACGTGGCCGAAGTTCATGCGGCTGGGCCCGATCACGCCCAGCACGCCGAGCGGCGACTCGTCGCGCCCGTAGCGGGCGGCCACCAGGGCGCAGCGCCGCAGGGCCGGCTCTTCCATCTCCTCACCAAAAGCGACGTTCACGCCGCCCTCCCCGATCATCTGGTCCAGGACCCCGATCAGCCACTCCTTCGCCTCCAGCGCCGCGAACAGCCCGCGGATGCGCTCAGGATCCCGGAACTCCGGCTGGTCCAGCAACGCCAGGCGCGTGGCGATCACAAGGTCCACGCGATCGTCCTCTTCGGCAGACACGGCCCGAGACCCGAGCGCAATCGCCCGCGCTAGGAGACTTTCTGCCTGATCCCGGAGCACCCGGGCCTCCCCGGAAAGCGCCTCGCGGAGCTCGGGCAGGGTGCGGCCGGCCACCCGCTCGTTGAGCATGGCCGCCATCCGGTCGAGCTCGGCCTGGCCGGTGCCCGACGCGTCCTCGAGCACCCGCCGGTGGGCCAGGCCGTCCTGGGAGACCAGGATCGCCAGCAGCCGCTCGCTGGACAGGCGCACCAGGGAAAGGTGGCACAGGGCGACCCGCTCGAGGCGCGGCGCCACCACGAAGCCGAGCATCCGGGTGCGCTCCGACAGCAGCTGGGAGGCCACGGTGACGACGCGGTCCGCCTCGGCCTCGTCCAGCGAGAAGGTGATGGTGCGCCGCTCGTAGGGGGCCAGGCGCGGCGCCTGCAGCAGCTCGTCCACGAACAGGCGCAGGCCGCGTTCGGTGGGCACGCGGCCCGCCGAGGCGTGGGGCTTCTCGACCAGCTCCAGGCTGGCCAGCTCGGCCAGCACGCTGCGCACGCTGGCCGGGGAGAGGCTCATGGGCAGCAGGTGGGTGAGGGTCTCGGAGCCGACCGGCGCCGCCTCGCCCACGTGGGCCGCCACCACGGCGCGCAGCACCGCGGCCTGGCGCTCGTTCAGCGCCGGCGGATTCCAGCCTCGATCGGACGTCCTCGCAGCCACGCAACACCCAGGAAATGCGACGAAAATGGGGTAACACCCCGCGAGCGCGACGTCAACGAAACGCCCGCCCCGGCGGGAAACTCCCCAGCCCTCCTACACGACTCCTACACGAAGTGGGCGAAGACGCTGTCGGAGAGCAGCCGCCCGCGGGGGGTGAGGCGCAGATCGCCGCCAGCGCCCTCCTCGAGCAGCCCGTCGCCCACCAGCGCCTCGATCGCCGCTCCGTAGAATCCGCGGGGCGGCTGGCCGAACTCGGCGGCGAAACGCTCCGCGTCCACGCCCCGCGCCGCGCGGAGCGACAGGAAGATGGCCTCGCCCCGGGCGGTGCCGGCGCCGAGCACCTCGCCCGCGCCGGACTCGGGCGAGCGGCCCGCCTCGATGCGCGCCAGATACGTGGGCAGCCCGCGGCCGTTGGCGCGGCGCACGCCGAAGGGGGCCGAGGCGCCGGGCGGGTCGGTCGAGAAGGCGCCCACGCCGAGGCCCAGCACCGGCTTGCGCTCCCAGTAGCGGCGGTTGTGCACCGACTCGCGGCCCGGCTGGGCGTAGTTCGAGAGCTCGTAGCGGGTGAAGCCGGCCTCGCCCAGGCGCGCCTCGGCGCGCTCGATCATCGCCACCGACTCGCCCTCGGCCGGCAGGGCCAGCTGGCCGCGCGCGGCCGCGGTGTGGAAGGGGGTGCCCCGCTCGATGGTGAGCTCGTAGGTGGAGAGGTGCTCGGGGGCGAAGGCCAGCGCCTCGTCCAGGTCGCGCTCGAAGACGGCCAGCGTCTCGCCCGGCGCCGCGAAGATCAGGTCGAGCGACACGCAGCCGAAGCCCGCCGCGCGGCACGCCTCGAGGGTGCGCCGGGCCTCCTCGGCGACGTGGGCGCGGCCCAGTCTTTTGAGCACGCGGTCGTTGAACGACTGCACGCCGAGCGACACGCGGTTCACGCCGGCGGCGCGGAAGGCCGGCAGCCGCTCGCGCTCGACCGTGCTCGGGTTGACCTCGAGCGTGACCTCGAGCCCCTCGTCGGGGACGAAGGTCTTGGTCACCGCGTCGATCAGGCGCTCCACCGACTCGGGCCGCAGCAACGAGGGCGTCCCGCCGCCCAGGTAGAGGCTGGCGAGGCTGCGCCCGCTGAAAGCGACGCGGCGCAGCTCCAGCTCGCGCAGCACGGCGTCGACGTAGCGCCACTCGACCTCGGGGTCGAGGTCCCCGGCCGCCACCACCGCGAAGTCGCAGTACGGGCAGACCCGTTCACAGAAGGGGACGTGTACGTAGACGCCGACGCTCGCGTCTGTCACGCCCCGCATGGTAGCTGGCTCGCGCGCCTGGGTTACCCTGGGCGCCTTGTCCGCTTCCAGCCCCACTTCCAGCCGGCCCGGGGCGGGCGACCCCGTCCACTGCGAGGTCCTCCCCAACGGGCTCACGGTGCTGCTCCACGAGACGCACCTGGCCCCCGTGGTGGAGGTCCAGATCTGCGCCGCGGTGGGCTCCGCGGACGAGCGCCCCGCCGAGGCGGGCCTGGCCCACTTCCACGAGCACATGCTCTTCAAGGGCACCGAGCGGCGCGGGGTGGGCGAGGTGGCCGGCGACGTGGAGGGCGCCGGCGGGCGCATCAACGCCTACACCTCCTTCGACCTGACCGTCTACCACGCGACCCTGCCCTCCGACCGCCTGGCGGTCGGGCTCGACGTGCTGGCCGACGCGGTGATCCACTCCGCCTTCGACCCAGACGAAATCGCGCGCGAGCAGGAGGTGGTGCTCGAGGAGATCCGCCGCTCCGAGGACTCGCCGCTCCAGGTGCTCGGAAACGCCCTGTTCGCCGAGGCGTACCGCACCCACCCCTATCGGGCCCCGATCCTGGGTAGCGCCGAGAGCGTGGCCCGCTTTGACCGCGCGCGGGTGCGCGCCTTCTTCGAGCGCTGGTACACGCCGGAGCACCTGGTCGTGATCGCGGCCGGCGACCTCGAGCTGCCGCGCTTCCTGGAGGAGGTGCGCGCGGTCTTCGGCGGGCTGGCAGCCGGCAGCGCGCGCCGCGAGCGCCCGGCCGAGCCGGCCCAGGACGGCCTGCGCAGCGTGGTGTGCCCTCGCCCCTTCGAGCGCACCCACCTCCAGCTCGCCTGGCCCGCGGTCGGCCTGGGCCACCGCGACTGCGCGTACCTGGACCTGCTGGCCTTCGCGCTGGGCAACTGCGAGAGCAGCCGCCTGGTGCGCCGCGTGCGGGAACGCGACGGCCTGGTCGAGCGCATCGACGCGGGGTCGTACACGCCGCTCGACCCCGGGGTCTGTCTGATCACGGCGGAGACCGACGCGGGGCGCGCCCCGGCCGCGATCGAGGCCGCGGTGCGCGAGGTGGAGCGCGTGCGCGCCGAGCCCGTCTCCGAGGAGGAGCTCGAGACGGCGCGCGCCAACTTCCTGGCCTCGGAGCACTTCGAGCGCGAGAGCGTGGCGGGCCTGGCCCACAAGCTCACCAGCTTCCACGTGCTGGCGGGCGACCGCACCGCCGAGCAGCGCTACCTGGCGGCGGTGCGCGCGGCGCGCGCCGAAGACCTGCAGCGCGTGGCGCGCGAGTACCTGGCGCCCGAGCGGCTGACCGTGGGCGCGGTGCTGCCCGAGGCCGACGCCCCCGCGCTCGACCACGCGGCGATCGAGGCGGCGGTGGCGCGCGGCGTCGAGCAGACGGCGCGGGCCAGCGCGGTGCCGGTGCGCCAGGCGATCCCCGCCGCGAAGCGCGCGCGGGCGCGGCGCGGAAAGGCAGGTGCCGGGCCCGAGCTGGTGAGCTTCCAGCTCGACGGCGGCGGCGCGCTGCACGTGCTGCCCCGCCACGAGATCCCGGTGGTGGCCGCGCGCGCGGCCTTCCTGGGCGGGCTGCTCGCCGAGGACGCGCACAGCTCGGGGCTCTCGAGCTTCCTGGCCTCGATGTGGCTGCGCGGCACGCGCAACCGCTCCGCAGCCGGCTTCGCGCGCGACTCCGAGCGGCTGGCCGCCGAGATCGACGGCTTCACCGGGCGCAGCAGCCTGGGCGTTACGCTGGAGACGCCGAGCGAGCGGCTCGACGAGGCGCTCGACCTGTTCGCCGAGGTGCTGCTCGAGCCGGCCTTCGACCCCGAGGAGCTGGAGCGCGAGCGTCGCGAGACGCTGGCCGCGATCGAGCGGCGCGAGGACCAGCTGGGCCAGCGCGTGTTCCTGCTCTTCAGCGAGACCCACTACCGCAGCCACCCCTACCGCATGCCGATGGCCGGCACGCAGGAGTCGGTCAGCGGCTTCGACACCGAAAGCGTGGCCGCGCACCACGCGCGGCTGATCCGCGCCCCCAACCTGGTGCTGGCGGTGGCCGGCGACGTCGAGCCCGACGCGCTGGCCAAGCGCCTCTCGACGCGGCTCGCCGGGCTCGAGCGCGGCCCGTTCGAGCCGCCCGCGCCGGCGGTCGAGGACCCGCCGCGCGAGATCCGGCGCGCCGAGCTGCGCAAGGACCGCGCGCAGGCCCACCTGGTGATCGGCTTCCGCGGCATCACGGTTGCCGACGAGGACCGCTTCGCCCTCGAGGTGATCACCCAGCTGCTCAGCGGACAGGGCGGGCGGCTCTTCCTGGAGCTGCGCGACCGGCGCGGCCTGGCCTACGCGGTGCACGCGGGCAACCTCGAGGGGCTGGCCCCCGGCCACTTCACGGTCTACATCGCCACCGCACCCGAGAAGCTCGACGAGGCGCGGGCCGGCCTGCTCGAAGAGCTAGCGCGCGTGCGCGAGGCGCCGCCCGCCGAGGCCGAGCTCGAGCGCGCGCGCCGCTACCTGATCGGGAACTTCGTGATCGACCAGCAGCGCAGCGCCGTGCGCGCCGCCCACGTGGCGCTCGACTCGCTCTACGGGCTCGGCCCCGACTCGGCGCGCCGCTACCCGGAGCAGATCGCAGCGGTCACGCGCGACGACGTGCTGCGCGCGGCGCGCCGCATCATCAAACTTGACGCGTACACCGAAGCCGTGATCCGACCCTAGCCGTGCCCGGCGCCGAGCGCGGCGAGCTGGGCCCCCGGACACTGTTCGCCGCCACCGCCGCGGCCACCGTCTTCGCCGTGGTGCCCATGCAGATCGCGCCGCTGCTGGTGGGCGCGCTGATCGACGGGCTCGGCCTGGCGCCCCGCGCCGCCGGCCTGCTGATGAGCCTCGAGCTGCTGGCCGCCGCCGCGACCGTGCTGGTCGTGGCGCCGCAGGTGGCGCGCGTCTCGCGCCGCGCGCTCGTCGTCTGGGGTGCGTGCCTGCTGGTGGCCGCCCAGCTCGGCTCGGCCCTGGCGCCCGGCGTGGCGTCGGTCGCGGTGGCGCGCGTGCTGGCCGGCGTGGGCGAGGGCGTGGTGGGCGCCGCCGTCAACGCCGTCGTCGCGGGCACGCGCGACCCCGATCGTTTCTACGCCCGGCTGGCGGCCACCTCGGTGGCGACCGGCGCGCTGCTGCTGGCCGCCCTGCCCTTCGCGATCGAGCCTTTCGCCCACCGCGGCGCCTACCTGTTGCTCGCGGCGCTGGTGCTGGCGCTGCTGCCCCTGGCGGCGCGGGTGCCCGCGCACGGACCGGCGGGCGGCGGCGCGGCGGTGCGCGGGCTGCCGAGCCAGGGGCGCGCCCTCGCGGTCGGGACGCTGGTGGCGGGCATCCTGGTCATGTACGCCGACGGCGCCACCTGGTCGTTCTCCGAAAGGCTCGGCAAAGACCTGGGCATCGAGGCCACGCGCCTGGGCGCCGTCTTCGCCGCCAGCGCGTTGGCCGGACTGCTGGGCTCCCTGGCCGCCATGGCGCTGGGGCTGCGCGCCGGCCGCGCCCTGCCGCTGGCCGGCTCCGTGGCCGCGCTCGCTGCGCTCACCTGGGCGTGGGGTCAGGCCGGCAGCCAGGGCGTCTTCATCGCGGTGCTGTTCTGCAAGAGCGCCGTGGTCTTCTTCTTCTTCCCGTACTTTCTGGGCACCGCCGCGGCGCTCGACCGGCAGGGCCGCTGGGCGGCGGCCGCGAGCGCCAGCATGCCGCTCGGCAGCGGGGTGGGCCCCGCGCTGGCGGGCACGCTGGCGGCGGCCTACGGCTTCGCGGGCATCGGCTGGGTGAGCGCGGGCTCCGCGCTGCTGGCGCTGGCGCTCTTCCTGGGCGTGCTGCGCGCGCTGGCCGCAGGGGGGCTTGAAGCGGCGAGCGTGGGCGCCGGGCCCGGCGCTCAGTAGCCCAGCGCGAGCCCGCCGCGGCGCGGGTCGCTGCCGCCCGTATGCCAGCCCGTCTCCAGGTCGATGGCAATCGCCTCGGCGGCCGACCAGTTGCGCTTCGAGACCTCCACGCGGTGGCCGCGGCGACGCAGGTTCTCCACCACGTCGGCCGGGATGGCGGGCTCCACGGTCAGCACGTCGGGCACCCACTGGTGGTGGAAGCGCGGCGCCGCCACCGCCTGCTCCACGTTCATGCCGAAGTCGATCGCATTCAGCAGGGTGAGCAGCACGGTGGTGATGATGCGCGGCCCGCCCGGGCTGCCGGTCACCATGAACAACTCACCGTCCCGCAGCACCACCGTGGGCGTCATGCTCGAGAGCGGGCGCTTGCCCGGCGCCACCGCGTTGGCGCCGCGCGTGTCGACCAGGCCGTAGACGTTGGGCCGGTTGGGCGCCACCGAGAAGTCGTCCATCTGGTTGTTGAGCACGACGCCCGTCCCGGGCACGGTGATGCCCGAGCCGAAGGGCGTATTGATCGTCTGGGTGATCGCGACCGCGTTGCCCTGCGCGTCGCTCGTGGAGACATGCGTGGTGCCCGAGTCGTCGAGCGGCAGGCCCGGGCCGCGCACGCGGATCGCCACCTCGCGGCGCCCCCAGGTCCAGGGTGCGCGCTTGTACCAGGGCGGGTCGATGCGCGCGCGCAGCCGCGCGCCGTACGGCTTGGCGGTGAGCTCCGCCACCGGCACGTCCACGAAGTCCGGGTCGCCCAGGAAGGCCGCGCGGTCCGCGAAGGCGAGCTTCATCGCCTCGGCGATGCGGTGGGTGCTGGCCGACGAGCCCGCGCCGTACTGGGCCAGGTCGAAGCCCTCCAGGATGTTGAGCATCTCGATCAGCGCCACGCCGCCCGACGAGGGCGGCGGGAACGAGAAGACCCGGTAGCCGCGGTAGCTCCCCTCCACCGGCGGGCGCAGCTTCGGCTGGTAGGCCGCCAGGTCCTCGGCGCTCAGGATCCCGCCGCGTTTCTGCACGTCGGCCGCCAGCGCGTCGGCGAGCGAGCCCTGGTAGAAGGCATCGGGTCCACCCCGCGCGATGCGCCGCAGCGTGTGCGCGAGGTCCCGCTGCCGCAGGCGCCAGCCGGGCCGCGCCGGCTGGTCCGGCGGCGGAAACTGGATGCGCCCGGTCTCGGGGAAGCGCTCGGGGAGCTTGTACTGGCGCATGCGCTCCAGCATGCGCGCGTGGTAGGGATTGATCTCGAAGCCGCCGGCGGCGAGCTTGATGGCCGGAGCCATCACCTCGAGCAGCGACTTGGTGCCGTAGCGCTCGAGCGCCAGGACGAGGCCAGCCACCAGCCCCGGCGTGCCCACCGCCAGCGGACCCACCAGCGAGGCCCGGTCCGGGACGCCGGGCTTCACGTACATGTCGCGGGTGGCGGCCGCGGGCGCCGTCTCGCGCGCGTCGATCGCCACCACCTCGCCGTTCGCCAGCCGGATCAATGCGAAGGCCCCGCCGCCGAGCCCGGTCGAGAAGGGCTGCGTCACCGACACCGCGAACGACGCCGCCACCGCGGCGTCGACCGCGTTGCCCCCGGACTCGAGCATCGCGACGCCGGCGCGCGTGGCGTCGGCCTGCGAGGTGACCACCATGCCGTGCTGCGCGCGGGCCGGTGCGGGGACGGCGGCGCGGGCGGGCGCGCCGCCGAGCAGCAGCGCGGCCGCCAGTCCGAAGACAAAGCTTGAGCGCAGCGGCCCGCTTCCCATCGGGCCCGACGGTATCACAGGGCCCGAGCCTTCCTGGGGGCTTAAAGCGACTTCTGCGTCGTGCCGATCGAGGGTCCATGCGCGCGTCAAGCCAATTCGCAACGGCCCTGTGGCTGGGGGCCGCCCTGCTGGTGGCGGCCTGCGGCCCCGACACGAATGCGACCGAGTCGCAGGCCCCGCCCGTCTCGGCCGAGGACCTGATCGCCGACGGCCCCCACGCCGTCGCCACCCTCACCGTGAAAGGGATGGGCGCGATCCGCGTCGAGCTGCTCCCCGAGCTCGCCCCCAAGACGGTCGAGAACTTCATCGCGTTGGCGGGCGAGCGCTTCTACGACGGCACCACCTTCCACCGCGTGATCCCGGGCTTCATGATCCAGGGCGGCGACCCCAACTCGCGCAGCCCGGATCCCCGCGGCCACGGCATGGGCGGCCCCGGCTACAAACTCGAGCACGAGCACAGCGCCCTGCCCATGGAGCGCGGCGTCGTGGCCATGGCGAGCACCGGCCGCCGCAACAGCGGCAGCCAGTTCTTCATCGTGCACCAGGACCGGCCCGACCTGAACGGCCGCTTCACCGCCTTCGGCCGCGTGGTCGGCGGCCTCGCCGTCGTCGACGCCATCACCCAGGCGCCGATCGACACCTACGGCCGCTACGGCCCCCCCGCCCGCCCGTACCCGGAGCACGTCGTAATCGAATCGATCCGGATGGAGCCTGCGGCCGGCTCCTAGCTCGGGATCTCGATTCCACATTCTTGTTCGGCAGTGCGGAAGCGTTCTTCCACTCGAGCGGAACGACCGTTCCCAAACGTCGTTGCGAGGCGGAAACGCCATACTTCCAAAGAGTGTTACCAAGCCACGTGTTATCCGATTCCGTGTCAGATTACGCGCTCGGCACGCTTGTTGCATTACAAGGTCTCTTCGGCAGGGATTGACACGAACTCTCTGAATCCGCCGCAGCGCGGAGAAGGGTGAGAACGATGCTTCGTATGCTCGCTGATCAGACTCATGTGTGGGGCGTTGCCGTCGTCTTATGCGGCTTGTCGCTCGGCGTCGCCGGTGCGGCCCGTGCGGGGGTCTTCACATCCATCGATCCGAACGACACGTACCTCCGTTGGGACACCACCGCGGACAGCGCCGGCGCCACGACGCCCATTGCGCTCGCTGCGCTGGGCATCCAGGTTGGCGACAAGATCCAGGTCGCACGCATCGGCGCCTTCGTCGGGGTCGGGGGAGGCAGTGACGACCAGACCTCGCTGTGCGCGGTGTTCAGCAGCAGCACCACGCTCCTGGCGCCGACCGTGTTGAACCGCGTCGACGATGCCATCCCCGACGGAGGCAAGTCCTGCTTCACGGCCGTCACCTTCCCCAACAGCATCACCACGGACATCAACCAGGACTTCTTCATCAGCGGACCCGGGGCGACGCCCTCCCCACCGGTGCTCGTGAAGGTGCCCGCCGGGGCCACGCACATCTTCGTCGCCGTTCCCGACAACCTCTACAGCGACAACACGGACCCAAACGGCGACTTCGGCGTCGACATCAAGGGGCTGGGTCAGCTGCCCACCCTCACGGAGTGGGGCCTGGTCGGACTCGTCCTGATGCTCGCGGGAGCGGGCGCGCTGGCCATCCGCCGGCTCATCACCACCCGGGCGACCGCATAGCGGAGGCGCCGGCCGCGCCACCCGGCGCGGCCGGCCGCCGCCCCCGCGGCTCTCGACCTCGCCTGGCTCGCGCCCCGGCAGAGGGTTAGCTTTCCATCCCCCGAGTCCCGGCCTGCTGGGCCGATGCGTTTCACGGAACTGCTGCCCGCCTACTTCGACCATCACCGCACCTACAACAAACCCGCGACGCTGCGGAGCGCTCGCATCTCGCTCGGCCATCTGGTCCGCTTCTTCGGGGACCGGGAGCTGTCGACGCTGTCCCGAGAGGACCTGGAAGCGTACGTGCGACAGCGCAGACAAACCGTAAAAGACGTGAGCGTCAATACGGACCTCCGGGTTCTGAGGGCATTCCTCCGCTTCGGGGTGGAGACCGGAGCGCTCGAACGCCTGCCGCTGAGGGTTCGCATGCTCAAGGTGGCGCGGAAGCGGGAGCTTCCCGTGCTCGGCGAAGCGGAGCTCGAGCGCCTGTTGCGCCACGCCCACGGGCGCTACTACGGAATCATCCTGATCGCCGGAGTCACGGGGCTTCGCTCGGCGGAGATCGTCAATCTCCAGTGGAGGGACGTCTACTTCGGTGAGTCGCGGATTGCGGTGACCTCGAAGCCCGATTGGTCCGCCAAGTCCCACCAGGAACGCAGCGTCTTCGTCGGCCAGCGGGTGCTCACCTGGCTCGCGCGCCACCGTGCGGCTTCCGCCTTCAACCTCCCCAGGGATTACGTCTTCTCGACCCGCACCGGGACGACGCTGATGCGCCGGAACCTGTGCCGGGAGCTCCGCAAGGTGTTCGTTGCGGCGGGGCTCTACACCAGGGGGATGCCACTCCTCCACTGGCTGCGGCACTCCGCGGCCTCGCGCATGCTGGGGGCGGGCGTCGACATCGAGACCGTCCGCCGCATCCTCGGCCACCGTTCGATCGTCACCACCCAGCTCTACCTGCACACCACGGACTCGCGTCTCAAAGCCGCGAGCAAGGTCCTGGATCCGGGCGGCTAAGGCCCCAGATCAGAGCCATTCGCGGGGGTCTCGGGGGCGCTGGAAGCCGGCCCCGGGCCTCCGCGAAACTCGCGCCCCGCAGCCCCAGAATCCCGCACAGAACCAAGCACTTGGGCCTCGGGCGCGCGCCGATTGCCCCCCGCAAACCGGTTCTGTAAGTTCGCGGCCGCCAAGGACTTTGCGCTCCTTGCCGGTGGCCCGGTAGCTCAGTTGGTAGAGCACTTGACTGAAAATCAAGGTGTCGGCAGTTCGATTCTGCCCTGGGCCACCATGAATTCCCAATTCATTCAATCGCTTAGAAGGTG
>JAZFWH010000324.1:0-17212 GCA_036482635.1 Myxococcota bacterium | reverse complement strand
GTCCGCCGCCGCAAGGCGGAGCTCATCCAACTCCTGCACGACGGGCTCGCGGCAGAGCCCGCGAGCTGACGCATACCGGAGGGACAGCGTGGACAAGCTGATTCAGGAACACCGCAAGCGCTTCGGGGAGTTCGAGGTGGTCGACTTCGTCGACGAGAACGAAATCACCCGCCTGCGCGACCAGCTCGACGTGAGCGTCCCCATGTCGCTCCACTGGACGTGGAACTACGGGAGCGAGGTGGCGGAGCTCCGTGCGCTCTACGAAAAGGGCAAGGTCAATCAGTGGAACGCGGAGAACGACCTGGACTGGTCGGTTCCCTGTTCTCCGGACGAGTGGCTGATGTCGCCCGAGACCTCCGTGCTGGCCCAGGTGACGAAGATGATGGGAAGGGACGAGGCCACCCAGCGCGCCGCGCTGTTCGACGAGATGGCGTACCTGTTCTCCCAGCTGCTCCACGGGGAGCAGGCGGCGCTGCAGCTGTGCGGGCAGCTCACCAACGTCTGCACCAAGATGGACGAGAAGTGGTACGCGGCGAGCCAGGTGACGGACGAGGCCCGTCACGTCGAGGCCTTCTCGAAGTTCCTGCAGCGCAAGATGGGAACGATCTACCCGATCGGCCCCACCCTCAAGACCCTGCTCGACACCCTGCTCGAGGCCGAGAGCGCCCAGAAGAAGACGCTGGGCATGCAGTGCCTGTTCGAAGGCATGGCCATGGGGATCATGGATTTCTTGCGCGCGGAGTCGAAGAACCCGCTGCTCACCGAGCTGATCCGGCGGGTGGAGCAGGACGAGGCGCGCCACGCGGCCTTCGGCGTGCTCACCATG
Source organism: Myxococcota bacterium (assembly GCA_036482635.1). GTDB lineage: Bacteria > Myxococcota_A > UBA9160 > UBA9160 > SMWR01 > JAZFWH01. The sequence goes on along the minus strand of JAZFWH010000324.1, from coordinate 16,386 downwards.
CGGCGCGTGGTGAAGGACGCCGCGCCGGAGCAGATGGAGGCGATGGAAGACTGGTCGTTCGGCATTCTGGAGGCGCTGAACGCCAACCAGCAGCTCGACATGCTCCGCCTGCTCGGACCCAAGTATGGGGTCGATCCCGAGAACGTGGTCAAGATGACGGTGGCGCTGCCGAACTTCGCCGAGTTCAACAGCCTGTCGTTCATGCACACCGTCATCCCGAACCTGCTGAAGCTGGGCCTGATCACCGAGCGAACCGAGCACCGCTGGAAGGCGCTCGGGATGATGACCGACGGTCGGAGCCCGCTTGCGACGCAGGCGCAGTCCGCCTAGCGCCGTAACGCCCCAGGGACTCCTCCAGCTCGCGCACGACCTCGCGGCGCAGCCTCTCCGGCTCGAGCACCTCTGCGCCGGAGCCGAACGACAGCACCCAGCTGCGCAGCTCGGCCGTGCCCCCCACGTCCATGGTCAGCTCGACGCTCCCGCCGCGCCCGCGCGCCAGCGTCTGGCTCGGGTGCCAGGTGCGCTCCTCGACGTAGCTGGCCCAGCGGCGCTCGAAGCGGATGCGCACGCGGATGGCCGGCTCGGCGATCACGCCGAACGACGCGCCGATGTAGCTGTCGAAGTCGAAGTCCGCCGGCACCTCGAAGCGCCGCCGCGTGGCGTCGATGCGCCGGATTCGCTCGATGGCGAAGGTGCGGATCTCCTCGGACCGGTGGTCGAGGCCCACCACGTAGAGGCCGCCGCTCCGGTACCAGACGCGGTAGGGGTCGAGCTCGCGGGTCGAGACGGCACCGGTGCGGCCGGTGCGGTAGCGAATCCGCACCGAGCGGCGGGAGAGCACCGCGTCGTTCAGGGTCTGGATGGTGGCGCGGGAGCGGGCGTAGTTCTTGTGGGGCCCGGGCAGCACGCGGAACGCCTCGCCCAGCCGGGCCAGGTAGTCGCTGAGCTCGGGACCGAGACCGGCGCGGATCTTCGCGAACGCCGAACGGATCGAGTCGTGGAATACGGTCCCCTCGAGCGCGCGCAGCAGGTCCTCGCCGAAGGCGAGGGCCAGGATCTCGTCCGAGGTGAAGGGCACGTCGCCCAGCTTGAAGGTGTCGAGAAAGCGGTAGAAGACGCGGCCGTCGCGCTTCTCGCTCACCACCGGGAAGCCCGCCAGCATCAGCGCGTCGAGGTCCCGGTAGACGGTGCGCCGGACGCATTCAAGCTCCGCGGCCAGGTTGTCGAGGCCCACCCCGGCGCGGCTTCTGGCGAGGCGCTGGATCAGCTGCCACTGGCGCGCGAGCTGCTCTCCCCGCACGCGTTGAGCTTAGGACCTATTCCGCGAAGCTCAAATATGGATGCAATGCATCCCGTCGAGACGTTCGCGAGATGCGGCTCGAGCCGCTTCAGCCGTCCGCGTCCGAGAAGAACGCGCAGAGCTCTTCCTCGCGCGCCCTCGCGTCTGCGTAGCCGAGGTCGGCCAGCGGGCCCAGGAATTCTCCGTCGAACAGCAGGTACGAGAGCAGGTCGGATTCGGGCGAGCGCTGGCCCGACGTGAGGTTGCGGGCCGCGAGGCGCAGCAGGGGGGAGCGGTCGCGGTCGCCGCGCATGTTGAGCAGGACCTGGCCGGCGAGCACCCCGAGGTCCGTCGACGGCCGGATCACCAGGTCGTGGATCTTCCGGAACGGCACGCCGCGCTCCCGGGAGGCGACCTCGTTGATCCGCTCCAGGAACTCGGGGCCGAAGGCCTTCTCGCCGTCCTCGAGGATCTCGTTCATCAGGTGCATCCGGGCCAGGTCGGTGTCGATGTGGTCCAGCAGCAGGGCGTTCAACACCTTTCCCAGCAGGAAAATGGGGTTCGCGTAGTCCTCCATGCGCTGCTCCACCAGGGCGGCCTCGTGGGCGTGACCAGTGCTCTGGCGCAGCGCCACCACCAGCACGCGTTCGGCACCGAGGCGCAGCGCGGGTGACAACGGGGTGTTGAGGCGCAGCCCGCCGTCGGCGTAGTAGGTGCTGCCCACGCGCACGGCGGGGAACAGCATCGGGATCGCGGCGGAGGCGAGGGCGTGCACCGGCAGCAGGTGCGTGGGCCGCGGTACGATGCCCGGGTCCCGCGTCCAGCGTGGGACCTTTCGGTCGCGGTTCTCCATGAAGACCACGACGCGCCCGGTGGCGATCTGGGTGGCCGCCACGCAGACGGCCTCGACCCGCCCCTCGCGCACGTTGCGCCGGATGCCGCGCCAGGGGATGGCGCGGACCACGATGCGCTCCAGCGGCTCGGTGTTGAGCAGCCCGTAGAGGCGCTCCGGGGCCTTCCCCCGCCGCAGCGCGGCGGCCATGCGCCGCAGGCCGAGCAGTCGCCGTGGTAGCTGGACCAGGTCGCGGGCGGAGATCGGGATCACCTTCTCCAGGCGCATCGACGTCCACACGTCGACCAGGCGGCCGCCGCGATCCGGACCCTCGTGGGCGGTCGCGGCCAGGTAGCAGGCGTGGATGGCGCCCACCGAGGTGCCGCACAGCAGGTCGTAACGGATGGGGCCGCCGAGGCGGCGCGGGAGCTCCTCGACGAGGTAGCGGACGACCCCGGCCTCGTAGGCGCCGCGGGCGCCGCCCCCGGAGAAGACCAGCGCGCGGCGGGGGCGAGCTTCGGCGCTCACCGGCTCGGAGTCAGCTCACCCGCTCGACGTATTCGCCGGAGCGCGTGTCGACGCGAATGTGCTCCCCCTGCTTGATGAAGAGGGGCACCTGCACGACGGCTCCCGTCTCGATGGTCGCGGGCTTCGTGGCCCCCGACGCCGTGTCGCCCTTTACGCCGGGCTCGCACTCGGTCACGGCGGCCTCGATGAAGGCCGGGAGCTCGATGTGGATGGGCACGCCCCGCCAGAACAGCACCCCGATGTCGACGTTCTCCCTGAGGTACTTGCGGGCGTCTCCCACCTGCTCGGCGGAGAACGGAATCTGGTCGTAGCTCTCGGTGTCCATGAACACGAGCTGCTCGCCGTCCCGGTAGAGGTACTGCATGCGGCGGTCCTCGACGTCGGCCTCGTCTAGCTTCTCTCCCGAGCGGAACGTCCGGTCGAGGACGCGCCCCGTCTTCAGGTTCTTCAGCTTGGTTCGCACGAAAGCGCCGCCCTTGCCGGGCTTCACGTGCTGGAAGTAGACAATGACGAAGGGCTCGCCGTTGAGCTCGACCTTGAGGCCGTTCCGGAACTGTGAAGTGTCTACCGCCAAGGCCGCGCTCGCACTCAGGGTCGCGGGAGCATAGCGCGCCCTACGCGGAGGCTGTCTCGATGCGCAGCGCCCCGTCGCCGGCGCGGGCCAGGCCGATGCGGTAGCTCGAACGGAAGCCGAGGTCTCGCTCGGCTCGACTCGTGTCCAGGGTGAAGCCGTAGCGCAGCTGCGATCCCTCGATCGCGGACCGGAAGCCATCGGCGCCCATCAGCCGCGCGCCGGTGGCGGCCCAGGCCAGCAGGGGCCCCGGCACCGGCAGGCTCGCCCGCCCGGTCCAGCGCGCCAGCACCGACAGGGGGACGGCCTCGCTGCCGGCCACGTTGTAGATGCCGGAGCAGCGGCTCAGCACCGCCGCCTGCACGGCGCGGGCCACGTCCTTGTCGGAGACCAGGGCGCAGATCGGGTCGAAGCCCAGCGGGCGCAGCCGGTAGCCCGGCCGTCCGGCCAGCGACGGGTTGAGGTAGACGTAGCCGCCCGCGGCGACGACCGTCGGCACGCGCAGCAGCACCACCCGCAGCCGGTCGTTGTGCACCTCGCCGTGGAAGATCATGTCGCAGTCGATCCAGGAGCGGATCTCCGGCGGCACGTCGGGATCGAGGTCCAGCTCGCTGTCTTCGTTGAGGCGGTTCGCGTTCCCAGGGGGCAGGCGGTAGACGAAGGCGCTACCGAGCGCGATGAGGTTGCGGACCGAAGCGGTCTCGAGGCAATGCTGGAGGACGAGGCGGGCCTCGGCGGTTCGCTCGGCCAGGCCCGCCACGATCGGCGCCGCTTGGGCGGCCGGCGCGCCGTGGCGCGGAACGTGGACCACGCTGTCGATCTCGGCGGCGCGGAAGCGGGACGAGCGGAACAGTTCGCTGACGGGCCGGTGCTTGGCGAAGTCCACCCGCGCGTAGGCGAGCCTCGGCTCGGAGCCCGCCAGGAAGCGATCGAAGCTGCGCGGCGGCGCGCCGTCGCCCGCCGCCAGGATCGTGCCGATCTCCGGGTCGTGGAAGAGGGTCTTCACCACCCGTCGGCCGATGGGCTCATCCGCGTGAGTGACCAGTACGTTTCGCATCAGCGGCTCCGATCGATCAGCTGTTGGATGGTGCGCCGGACCTGATTCGCGAGGTAGCGGACGAGCCGCGAGTCGTCGGCTCCCTCGGGACCGAAACGCTTGTAGAAGTGGAAGGGCTCGCCGTAGACGATCCGGTAGCGCACCGGGTAGGGCAGCAGCCCCAGCGGCCCGAACCACGGGAAGGTCGGGGTCAGCGGCGCCACGGGCAGCCCCAGCCGCCGCGCCAGGGGCTTGATGTCGTACAGGATGGGCGACTGGTCGTCGGTCCCGATGAATGCCACGGGCACGATCGGCGCCCGGGCGCGCAGCGCCTGCTCCACGAAACCGACGCGGAACGGCTGCAGGCGGTAGCGCTGCGTGACGAGCTTGCGCATGCCCTCCATGCCTTCGGGGAACACCAGCATGAGCTGTCCGTCGTCGAGCAGGTCCGCGAAGTTCTCCCGCGTACCGACCACCTGTCCGACCCGCGCGTAGAAGACGTTGACCCACGGGAGCGAGCCGGCCCAGCGGTCGACGACGGTCCGAGCGAGGCGCGGCGGGTCCGTGTGGAGCACGACGTCGGTGACACCCATCGCCCCGTCGAAGGGCAGCAGGCCGCCGTGGTTCGCGGCGAGGATCGCGGGACCCTCGTCCGGGATGTTCTCGTGACCCTCGCTGCGCACCCGGAAGTAGATCCGGTAGAGCGCGTAGAAGAACGGGAAGGCGAGGCGCGTCGCCTCCGGCGAGAAGCCGTAGCGATCGTAGGGCGCTTCGCCCTCCACCAGATGCGTCAGGGCCCCGAGGCGCCGGCGCTCGTTCTCGCCCAACACCCGGTCCAGCCAGTCGCGGACCTCCGGGAGCTCCACTTCGGCCAGCTGCGGCGTTGCGGCCCAGCGCCTGCGGCGCGGCGTCGGCGGCGCGTCGGCTCGCGCGCCAGCCTCGGGCGCCGGCTTCGCGGAGGCGGGTCGCGGGTGCGCCGGGCGCGGCGCCGGCGATTGGCGTCGCGGTGCGATCCCAGCGTCGAGCCCCAGCTCTTCGAGCCGAGCGGCGAAGGGATCGTCCTCGGCGAGCTCGGCGAAGGGATCGCGACCCAGCGCGCCGCCCGACGGGAGACCCAGCAGCTCGCCCGTCGGTGTGCTGCTCAGCGGTTGCGTGTCGACTTCCTTCATGCCGGATCGTCACCTGCGGGTGTCTGTCCGCGCAGCTCGAGCTCCTCGGCGAGCTCGGCCATGATCTTCGCGCCCCGGTCCCTCGGCGCGAACTCGAAGATGGAGAGGCCCCGCGACTGGGCCTCGTCCAGGCGCACGTGGTAGCCGAGCACGCTGTGGGCGATCTCCTTGGGGAAGCGGTGCTTGAGCCTCTCGAGGATCTCGTTGGCCAGGCGGGTCCGCCGGTAGAAGGTAGGGATCACCATCGAGACCCGCAGGTGCGGATGCTGGTAGCGGCTGCGCACCGTCGCCATCGTCCGCATCAACTCCGCGCAGCCGTCCAGCGCGAGGTAGGTGAGCGGGACGGGGATCACCACTTCGGTGGCGGCGCGCAGCACGTTCAGCGTCAGGGGTCCGAAGGAGGGTGGGGCGTCGAAAAAGACGAAGTCGTAGCCCTCGACCTCGGGGGCCCGAGCCAGCGCGCGGGCCAGGCGATGGGTCGGGTCCCTCTGCTCGCCGCCCTCCCAGCTCGGGAACAGGGCCAGCGACTTGTTGGCGACGATTATGTCCAGTTGCGGAATGCGAGTGCGGGCGATCGGCAGCGCGCTGGCCGGAGTGCGCCCCTCTTCTCCCAGCGCGTCGGCCGGAGGGCCGTCGAGCGCGGGGTCGCCGAGCACGGAGTCGAGCAGCAGGTCGATCGCCGATCGGCGGCGCCGGATGTCCACGCCCAGCACCTTGCCGAGTTGGCCCTGCGGGTCCATGTCGATCGCCAGCACGCGCCGTCCCCGCCGCAGGGCCAGATACGCCGATACGTTGGCAACGAGGGTCGTCTTGGCACTTCCCCCCTTCTCATTGATGAAGGCAATGCGTCGCGGAGTGGGCACGCACCCCCCTTAGCAGGCGCCCGTAGCTCCGAGGGCGGCCAACTGCGAAGCGAGAGTCCGCTCAGCCCAACTCAACCGAAACCGCAGCCGAAAGGTCAGCGCCAACGTCAGCGGATTGGATGGTTCGAGACAGCGTTCCGCCCCCCCCCGCTCTACCTACTCCTCCGGTGAGAGCGTGTCAATGCTGAATCGATGCGAAAACACTCGAGACGGGTCCTCGCAATGCGGCCACCCGCGAGGAAACCCTTTGCCGCGCTGCGTCGAAGTCGCGCGCCGTTCGCGGGCCGCTTGCGCTAGCCCTTGGCTTTCTGGATCGCCTTGGTCAGGGCCGGGACGACCTCGAACAGGTCTCCCACGACGCCGAGATCGGCCACCTCGAAGATGGGGGCGTCGGCATCCTTGTTGATCGCCACGATGAAGTTGGAGGTCTTCATGCCGACCAGGTGCTGGATCGCCCCGGAAATGCCGACCGCGATGTAGAGCTTGGGCGAGACCACCTGGCCCGAGGAGCCCACCTGGTACTCGTGGGGCAGCCAGCCGGCGTCCACAACCGGGCGCGAGGCCCCCATGGCCCCACCCAGCGCGTCAGCGAGGGGCTTGATCACCTCGGTGAACTTCTCCGGGGCTCCGACCCCGCGGCCGCCCGAGACGATGATGTCGGCCTTGGTCAGGTCCACGCCCTTGGACTCGGCCTGCTTGAGCTCCACGAAGCGGGCTCGCAGCGCGTCGGCCGAGAGGGGCACATCCAGCTTGGTCACTTTGCCGTCGGTCGTTCCCTCGAAGGCGCTGGTGGCTCCGGGCTGGGCCGTTGCGACCACCCGGTCGCTGGTGGCGGTAATCCGGGCGTCCAGCTTGCCGTTGAAGACCCGGCGGTGGAAGACGAGCTTCCCGTCCTCGGCCGCGATGCTGAAGCAGTCGCTCACGAAGCCCGCATCCAAGGCCGCGGCGATGCGCGGCGCCACGTCCCAGCCGCTCGGCGTGTTGGAGAGGAGGACCAGATCCGCCTGGCAGGCGTCGACGGCGGCGCGGATCGCCGCCGCCTGGGCGTCCACGCTGTAGTTCTCGAGCAGCTCGTGGTCGACGAGGTAGACCTCGCCCCCGCCCTTCTTGGAGAACTCCTCGGCGAAGGCACCCACGCCCTTGCCCGTGACGAGGCTCTTGATCTCACTCCCGGTCGCGGTCGCGACCGAGTGGGCGAACGCCACGAGCTCGTAGCTCGCCTCGCGGATCCGCCCCCCCTGAATCTCCGCGACGATCAGGATGCTGCCCACCGGTTCTTCCTCTCCCCTGCGGGCTAGAGAAGCCCGAGCTCCTTGATCTTCGAGACCAGCCCGCCGACGATCTCGTCGGTCGAGCCCTGCAGGATCTCGGCGCCCTCGCCCTTGGTCGGAGGCTCGATCTTCTCGATCGTCACCTTCGCCGCCGCCGCACCCACCTGGCCGGCCAGGCCCAGGTCGGCCACCGACTTCACCTCCAGGGGCTTCTTCTTGGCGGCCATGATCCCCTTGAGCGAGGCGTAGCGGACCTGGTTGATCCCGGTCTGCACGGCGATCAGGCAGGGGCACTGGATCTCCACCACCTCGTGCGCGCCGCCTTCGACCTCGCGGTCCGCCCTCAGGGCCCCGTTCACCCGCTCCACCTTCACGGCGGCGGTGGTGTGGGGGATCCCCACGAGCTCGGCCAGCATGGGCGGCACCGCCGCGAAGTTCCCGTCGTCCGACATGAGCCCCATGAAGATGAGGTCCGGGCTCTCGCTCTTGGCGATCGCGGCGAGGATCTTCGCCACGCCCAGCGGATCCGATCCCTCGGCCTCCGGGTCCTTCACGTGGACGGCCCGGTCGGCGCCCATGCCGAGCGCAGTGCGCAGCGCCTGGCTGACGCGATCGGGGCCGATGGAGACCACCAGCACGTCCGCCTCGCCCGCGTCCTTGACGCGGAGCGCCTCCTCGAGGGCGTAGGTGTCGTAGCTGTTGATCTCGAACTTGATGCTGTCTTCCTGGATCCAAGTGCCGTCGGAGCGGATCTCGAGGCGCGCATCCTGGTGCGGCACCTGCTTCAGGCAGACCATGATCTTCATGGTGAACTGCGCCTCCGGAGTGCGAAGGCCCCGGAGCGGGTCTGCCCGGGGGTCGACAGGCGCGGGAACCCTACCCGACGGTCGATCCGATTTCAACCGGTGCAAAGGCGAGAAAGTGACTCTGATTCAGGGCCTTAGGGCATCAGCCCCCGGCTCGGCAACGCGTGGAGCCCGCCCGGCTCCGGGCGGGGCGCGGGCCGCGGCGCAGGCCCCGAAATCTCCCCTGGGCGCTCGCGGGGTCTGTTGTAAAGTCAGCGCGCGGAGCGGAGCGTCACGCTGCGCTCGCCACGCGCAGGGAGGGGAGACGGCCATGGCGCATGACAATTCCAGCTCGGGCCCGCGCCGCCGGATGGCGCTGCTCCTGGGGCTGACGGGGGCCGTCGTGCTGGCCGTCGCCGGGTTGGCAGCCGACGATCGGCCCAAGGAGATGCCCTACCAGACGCCGGGCGAGATCCCGGTGCTCGACCCGTCGTACCGGATGACCAGCCACAAGGTGGTGCTGATCACGGACAACTCGCTGAATCCGTCGCTGGTGACCCTCGACGAGGGGCAGCTGGTGGCGTGGATCAGCTACGCGCCCGTCCCGTCGGTGGTGGTGTTCGAGCGCGAGGTGGCGCGCTCGATGATCTGTCACAGCCTGGTCAACTTCTCGATCAAGGAGGACGAGCTGCGCTCGGCCCCGATCCACGCCGGGGAGTTCGCCAGCTTCTGCCAGCTCAAGCCCGGTCGCTACCGCTACAAGGTCGTCCGCCCGAGCCCGGGCGGCCAGAAGGCCATCGACGCGGCGCGCCGCCTCGAGGGCGAGATCATCGTCGGCAATCCAAAGGGAAGAGGCGGCTCGTAGCACGCCGGCGGGCCGCGCGTCCGGCCCGGCGCTTGTCAGCCGCCCATGAAGCCGAGGAACTGCTCGAGCCCCGTAACGCGGAGGTAGGGGTTGGTGCGCTTCTGCTCCCCCAGCGTGCCCGAGGGCTCGCTCGAGTAGAGGTGGCCCGGGTAGAGCAGGGTGTCGTCGTCCAGACGGCGCAGCGTCTCGTTGAGGCTTCGGTACATCGCCTCGGGGTCGCTTCCGGGCAGGTCGACGCGCCCGCAGCTGCCCAGGAAGAGGGTGTCGCCCGAGACCAGACGGCCGGGCCGGCCCCGTTCCTCGACGAGGAAGCACTGCGAGCCCGGCGTGTGGCCGGGGGTGTGGAGCAAGCGGATGCGCAGCTCGCCGAGCTCGATCACTTCGCCGCCGTCCGCGCGCACCAGATCGGACTCCGAGGCGCCCGTCAGCTGGCGAAGGCCGTCGGCTTCGTGTCGGTTGACGTGGATCGGTACGGGCTGGCGGGCCAGCAGCCGCGCCACCCCTTCGATGTCGAAGCCGAAGATGCGCCCTCCGACGTGGTCCTGGTGGTAGTGGGTGACCAGCGCGCCGACGACCTTCATCCCATCGCCCTCGGCCCGGTCGAGTAGCTCGTCGACGCTCCACGCGGGGTCCACCACCAGTACCTCGCGGGTCGAGTGGCTGCCGACCAGGTAGGCGAAGTTCGCCATCTGGCCGACGGGAATCTGCCGGAAGTAGAGATCGCCCTGCTCGTCCACTCGCGTCTTCCCTCGTGGCGCGATTCTACACGCAGCGTAGCGTGCAACAACACGACGCTATGCTCGCGACATGACAGCGCAGCATCGGGTCGCCGCCGCGCTGTCGGCGCTCCTCGGCCTGGGGGCCTGTGCGCCCGCTGACGAGTTGCTCCAGCCCGTGCAGCGCCTCGTCGACCTCGTTTCCGCCAAGCGCGTGTTCGGGCCCCCGGTGGCGGCGATCGGCGACGAGACCCGGCTCGTGCTGCGCAGCTACGCCAGCGGCGACCTGGCGGGCGAGGTGGGGGCTCGCGTTCCCGCCGACCGGCGACTCTCCCTGCGCCTCAAGCTCCCGAGGATGTTCACCGGCGCGTCGCGCCTGGTGGTGGTCCCGCTGGTGCGGGACGCGGTGCGCTGGATCACCGTGCCCCAGCAGGTCGTGGAGGTCCAGCAGGAGGCCTCCGGCGAGTTCGTGCGCGTGGAGTTCGAGCTGCCGGAGGCGATCGCCGGGGACCGGGTGGACGTGGCGATCCGGGGCCACGCCCTGCCGGAGGGTGGGACGAGCTCGATCGAGACGCCCGCGGTCGAGGTGCCTGCACGGGCGACGCTCGAGTTCGGCGCCGGGATTCTGGAGCCGGCCCAGGGGCAGGGGCCCGTGGAGTTCTCGGTGCAGGCCTGCGCCGACGGCGACTGCGCCCCCGTATTGGCCGAGACGCTCGATCCGTCGCAGCCGGCGGGGCGAGGCTGGCGGAACTACAGCGTGTCACTTGCCCCGTGGGCGGGGCAGGTTCGCTCCTTTCGCTTCGAGACGACTCTGCGACGGACCGCCGCCGGGTCGTTCTCTCTGCCCGTCTGGTCGAATCCGACGATCTACACCGAGCGGCCCCGGACCGCGGCCGACGTCAACGTCATCCTGCTCTCCGTCGACACGCTGCGGGCCGACCACCTCCCCTCGTACGGCTACCCGCTGGACACGGCCCCCTTCCTGGACGAGAAGCTCGCCGCTGAGGGCACGCTGTTCGAGGCCTTCGTCGCGGCGGCGACGACGACCGGCCCCGCCCACATGAGCATGTTCGCGTCGTTGCCGCCCTCCGCTCACGGCATCGGCACCGTATCCGCTTCCCTCCCGCCCCGCGCGGTAACCCTGGCGGAGGCGTTGCGAGCGGTGGGCTTCGAGACAGCTGCCGTCACCGAGGACGGTCCTCTGAACGCGCGCCAGTTTCGCCGCGGTTTCGACTCGTTCGCCGAGAACAAGAGCCCTCGAGTCCACAGCCCGACCGGTCAGGTCGACCTCACCTTCGAGAGAGCGCGCCACTGGTTGGAACGGCACAAGCACAAGCGGTTCTTTCTCTTCCTCCACACCTTCCAGGTCCACTTCCCGTACGCGCCCCCCCCGGAGTACGAGGGCTTGTTTCCCGATCCCGCCGAGGGCCGCGAGGCGCATCCGGATCTGCCCCCCGAGCGCGACCCGAGGCTCTACGCCCGGGAGATCCGCTACGTCGACGACCAGCTGCGCTCCTTCTTCGACTTTCTCGAAAGCGAGGGACTGGCTGGCGACACGGTACTCGTGTTCACGTCCGACCACGGAGATGCGTTCCTGGAGCACGGCTTCTGGGGACACGGGGCGGAGGTGTACTCAGAGACGACCCACGTGCCGCTCGTGTTTCACGGGCCTGGAGTGGCCAGGGGCCGCCGCGTTTCCGTGCCGGTCGGCCACGTCGATCTCGCGCCGACCCTGCTGGAGCTCGCGGGTGTGGCGCGACCGGCGGCCTTCACGGGCCGGAGCTTCGCCGACCTGCTCCGCGCGGACGGCCCCGTCGACGGCCGCCCGCCGTCTCCCGTGTACAGCGAGGCCTGGTACCGCTGGGGCGCCAGGCCCGGAGGCAAGCCGGTCCGCGTTGCCCAGCCGACCTTCTCGGTGCGCGTCGGGGACCGGAAGCTCGTCCGCTACCGGCGCGGGAAGGGCGTCGGCTACGCGTACTTCGACCTCGCGTCGGACCCCGGGGAGCGCGTCGATCGCTACGCGGCGATGCGAGATCGCGTAGGCGACCTGCGTGAGCTGATCGACGCCTACCCCGAGGCCGCCGCGGCGACGAAGAGGGCGCTGTCCGGGAAGAAGGGCGCGCTGTCGCGGCGGGAACAGGCTCCGTTCGCCCTCGACCCGGAGCGGGAAGAGAAGCTGCGCGCACTCGGCTACCTGGAGTGAGCTCGATCCACTACGCTGGCACAGCGGAGAGAGTGCCGATGCAGACGAGTGAAGCGAGCGAACAGGGATCCGTCGACTCGCTGCAGCAGGCGGTCGAGATCTTCCAGTGCCCGCGTTGTAGGGGGGGCGACCTGAGTCTCGCGGGGAGCGGCCTGCGCTGTCGGGCCTGCGCGCACGACTTCGAGGTCTCCGACGACATTCCCATGCTCTTCTGGCCCAACGAGGAGGGGGCTGTGAAGGGCGACGTGACGGAGGTCGTCAAGGCCTTCTACGAGGAGACTCCGTTCCCCGATTACGACGACTTCGACAGCGTCGCGAGCCTGTCACAGAAGGCGAGGCAGGGCATGTTCGCGCGCCTGCTCGACGAGCAGATCCCCCCCGCGACACGGATCCTCGAGGTCGGCTGCGGAACGGGCCAGATGAGCAACTTCTTGTCGGTCGCCAACCGAACTGTCTTCGCGACCGACGTGTGCATGAATTCGCTGCGCCTGGGACAGCAGTTCGCGCGCGCACACCAGCTTCGCCGCGTCCGCTTCGTCCAGATGAACCTGTTCAGGCCGGCCTTCAAGCCCGGCAGCTTCCACCTGGTGTGGTCGAACGGGGTGCTCCACCACACCGCCGATCCGCGCCTCGCGTTCAAGACGATCGCGCAGCTGGTCCGGCCGGGCGGCTACATCCTGATCGGCCTCTACCATCGCTACGGCCGTCTGATCACGGACGCTCGGCGTGCGATCTTCCGAATCAGCGGAGACCGCTTCAAGTCTCTGGATCCGAACTTGAGGAGCGTGGAGACGAGCGACGCGAAGAGGCGCGCCTGGTTCGCCGACCAGTACAAGCACCCCCACGAGTCGAAGCACACCATCGGCGAGACGCTGAAGTGGCTGCGCGAGGTCGGTTTCAGCTTCGTGAAGAGCATTCCGCCGTCGAAGCCGTTCCGGACCTTCTCGGAGACCGAGCGCCTGTTCGAAGCCGAGCTGCCCGGGAACGCCTTCGAGCGCCTGCTGGTCGAGCTCGGCATGACCTTCAAGGGCAGCCGCGAGGGCGGCTTCTTCATCGTAGTCGCGAAGAGGCCCCGCTAGGAGGCCGACTCGAGAGTTGGCCTCCGCGCAGCGAGCCGCAGGCGAGCGGAGTTTCAGCGGGCTAGGCCTGCCGGCTCGACCCGCCGCCGCTCAGAAGATCGTGTAGATCAGCGGCGCCGCCGATTGGCCCACCACGATCAGCACCGCGGCCAGACCGAGCACGACGATCAGCGGGATCAGCCAGTAGTTGCGGCTTTCCTTCGCGAACTGCACGAACTCACGAAACAGCTTGAGGCTGTAGCCAGCTCTGCTCACGTCGCGTCTCCTCCGGGAGTTGGGCCCAGCCGGGGCTCAGTCCAGCTGGAAGGTCTCCCGCCAGTCCTCGGACTCGTGCCATCCCGTCTGTTTGGATTTGTCGAGCAAGAAGGGGCCGAGCACGAGGTGGTCCATCTCGGTGCGCATGAAGCAGCGGTACGCGTCGGCGGGCGTGCACACGATGGGTTCGCCCCGGACGTTGAAGCTCGTGTTGATGACGACGCCACACCCGGTGAGCTCCTCGAACGCCTGAAGCAACGCGTGGTAGCGCGGGTTGGTCTCCGCGCTCACCGACTGGATGCGCGCCGAGTGGTCTACGTGGGTGATCGCCGGGAGCTCCGAGCGCACGCGGTTCACCCACTCGTGGATCTCGAGGTCGCGTTCGTCTCCCTTCGGCTCGACCCAGCGATCACGCCGCAGCGGAGCCACCAGCAGCATGTAGGGGGAGGGCCGATCGATCTCGAAGTAATCCGACAGCTTCTCTTCCAGACACGACGGCGCGAAGGGGCGGAAGCTCTCGCGGTACTTGATCTTGAGGTTGAGGGTCGACTGCATCTTCGGCGAGCGGGGATCGCCGAGGATGGAGCGGTTGCCCAGCGCGCGCGGTCCGAACTCCATCCGCCCGTGGAAGAGCCCGACCACCTTCTCGTCGGCGACGAGCCGCGCGATGCGCCGCGGCCACTCCTCCTCGGAGACCTCTTCGTAGCTGCAGCCGTTGGCGTCCAGGTACTCCGCGATCTGGTCGCGAGAGAACTCGGGACCCAGGTAGGCACCCTGCATCGCGTCGTGTCGACCATCCGCGTGGCGGGCCTCGCCCAGCACGTTGTGCCAGACCGCCAGAGCGGCGCCCACGGCGCCGCCGGCGTCGCCGGCGGCCGGCTGGATCCAGAGGTCCTTGAAGATTCCCTCGCGGAGGACCCTGCCGTTGGCCACGCAGTTGAGCGCGACACCGCCGGCGAGGCACAGGTAGTCCTTGCCGGTGACGTCCCGGGCGTGGCGGGCCATCCGCAGGACGATCTCCTCCGTGACCTCCTGCACCGACCGGGCGATGTCCATCTCCCGGGTCGTGATCGGTGTCTCCGGGCGCCGGGGCGGTCCGCCGAACAGCGCTGCGAAGCGCTCGGTGGTCATCACCAGGTCGTCCAAGTAGCCGAAGTGGTCCATGTCGAGGCGGAAGGAGCCGTCTTCCTTGAGGTCGAGCAGCTCGTCCAGGATCAGGTCGGTGTAGGCGCCGCGCCCGTACGGAGCCAGTCCCATCAGCTTGTATTCGGCCGAGTTCACCTTGAAGCCGGTGAAGTAGGTGAAGGCGGAGTAGAGCAGACCGAGCGAGTGCGGGAAGTCCAGCTGCTCGAGCAGCTTCAGCTCGTGCCCCTCACCGACGCCCAGCGTGGCGGTCGCCCACTCCCCCACGCCGTCGATCGTCAGCACCGCGGCCTCGGGGAAGGGAGACGGGTAGAAAGCGCTCGCCGCGTGCGACTCGTGGTGCTCGGGAAAGTAGAGGTCGTCGGGCGGCACAACGCCGCACTCGCGCAGCGACTCCTGGATCCGCGGCTCGATCCACAGCTTCTCGCGCATCCAGAGCGGTACGGCCTTCATGAAGGGGCGCAGTCCGCGGGGCGCGACGGCGAAATACGTCTCGAGGATGCGGTGGAACTTGAGGATGGGCTTGTCGTAGAAGGCGACCGCGTCGACGCCTGCGTTCCCGGAGCCGCCTTCGGCGAGGCAGTAGCGGACCGCGTGGGCAGGGAAGCCCTGGTCGTGCTTCACGCGGGTGAAGCGCTCCTCCTGCGCTGCCGCGACGATCTCGCCGTCTTCGAGCAGGCAGGCCGCGGAGTCGTGGTAGTAGCAGCTGATGCCGAGGATGCGCACGTCAGTACTGCCGGCTTCGCGACGCCGAAGCGGTGCGCCCGCCCGCGTGCGGCGACCAGTAGGTGTCGGCGTCCGCCTCGTAGAAGCGCTTCATCGGATCCCGCCGGCCCCGTCGGAACAGCCAGCCGAAGGGGAGGAAGATCGCGTAGAACAGCAGGGGCAGCACCACCCAGCTCACCAGGCTGCCCAGGCGCTGGCCCAGCGCGGCGAAGAGCCGCTCGATCGCGGCGTAGAGCCCGGTGGGAGAAGCCAGGGCCGAAAGCAGGATCAGGCCGGCGATCGACAGCACCAGCGTGCCGACGGTCCGCGACAGAAAGGTGAAGATCAGTGCGCCGACCGTCGCGCCGGCCAGGGCCTGGAGGGTTCCCCGCAGGCGGGCGCGGCCGGGCCCCAGCGCTGCGACCTTCGGCGTCCGCTCGCCCCGCCAGTCCCAGACGACCCGGGACGCCTCGGCTCTTCCCGGCCTCGGCCGCCACAGTGGGCCTCGGCCTCTGGCCCCGCTCGATTCGGGTGCCGCGACCGCCACCCCCACTCTCTCGCCCATGCCAGCCCTCGCTCCAGCTCGCGCGGGGGAAAATCACTGCGTCCCCGCGCCACTACGCCGTCGGAGTATATGCCGAGCCGCATCGTTGGGTAGCGCTCGGACCGAGCTGGGTGACGCAGTCACACGCGACGCCGCGGCAGCCGGGCTTCAGCAGCACGCAGATCGACGCTCCAGGTACCGGCTAACTGTCCGGTCCCGCAGATCCCGTGGCCCCGGGGCCCGAATCGGGGGGATCGACCAGGTAGCCGAGCTCGCGAAGGCGCTCCTCGCCGGAGGGGTCCGGCAGCGGGCGCACGCGCAGGTAGACGGGCGGACCCTCCGCTCGCAGCTCGGTTTCGCGCTGCTTCAAGCGTCGCAACAGCGCCCTGGTCAGCCGCCGCTCGCCAGGGGCCAGGTTCACGCGCTCGTGCGGGTCGGCCTCCAGGTCGTACAGCTCGACCTTGCGCCGCCTCGAGCCGTCGGGGGCGCCGGGCGTGAGGATGACCTTGTGCTTCCCCGTCCTGGCCGCGAAGCGGAGCTTC
>JAZFWH010000323.1:0-3951 GCA_036482635.1 Myxococcota bacterium | reverse complement strand
GGGGCACGCCGGCTTTCGAAGCGGTGCGGCTGGCGAGCTACAAGCGCTTCCGCCCCATCCTGCTCACGACCGTCACCACCGTCACGGGCCTGGCGCCCATGGCGTTGGGCATCTCCGGCTACTCGCGAGTCTTCGCCCCGTTTGCCACCGCGATCGTCTTCGGCCTGAGCGTGGCGAGCCTGCTGACGCTGTTCCTGGTTCCCACCCTCTATCTCGGTGTGGACGACCTGACGTCTGCCCTGCGACGGATCGCGCGGCCGGCCCGGCGGCGGGCGCCAGGGATGGTGCGGGTACCGGTGGGCCGGTCCGGGGCTGCCGGCGGCTACGCCGCTCAGAAGGGCCAGACGATGGGAATCAAGGCGATCGCGACCACGCCGCAGACCAGGTCGAGGGGCAGCCCGACCCTCACGAAGTCCATGAAGCGATAGCCGCCCGGGCCGTACACGATCAGGTGGGTCTGGTAGGTGACCGGCGAGGCGAATGCGCAGCACCCGGCCACGGCAATGGCCATGATGAAGGGACGCGGATCAGCGCCCACCTGGTGGGCCGTGGCCACGGCGATCGGGAACATGATGGCGACGGCGGCGTTGTGGTGCAGCAGCTCGGCGAGCAGCACGCCCACGGCGTAGACCACCGCCAGCGTGGCCAGCGGGCCGAGGCCGCCCGTCGCGTGGGTCAGCAGGTTCGCGATGAAGCCGGCGGCGCCGGTCTTCTCCATGGCCGTGGCCACGCCGAGGCCGGCGCCGATCACGATCAATATGGGCCAGACCACGCTGCGGCGCGCCACCCGGCCGCTGACGCAGCGCGTGCCGATCAGGGCCCCGGCGGCGAGGAACGCCGCGATCGCGATCGGGAACACGCCGAGACTGGCGCTCAGCACCATGGCCACCAAGATCGCGATCGCGACCCAGGCGCGGTCGTAGCGCGGGGCCTCCGTCCCGGCGATCTCGCTCACCAGGTAGAAGTCGGGGCTGTTGCGGTGCGCGCGGTGGAAGCCCGGCGCACCCTGGAGCAGCAGCGTGTCGCCGGGTTGGAGCACGATCTCGCCGATCTTGCCGGGCACGCGCTCGCCGTTGCGGTGCACGGCGATGACGGCGGCGTCGTAGACCGTGCGGAAGGCGGCGTCGCGGATGCTCTGGTTCACGAGGGGCGACGAGAGCGAGACCACCGCCTCGATCAGGCGGTGGTGGGCGAGCCTCGGCGCCGGTCTCGCCTCGTCGGTCACGGGCACCAGTCCGCGGATGCGCTGCAGGTCGAGGAGGGTCGACACCACACCGGCGAACACGAGCTGGTCGTCTGCCCGGATGACCTGATCCGGGCCGACCGGCGTGATGACCCGGCCCCCGCGGTCGATCTCGACCAGGAAGAGCCCCGGCAGGTGGCGCAGTCCCGCCTCCTCCACCGTCTGTCCCACCAGCGCGCAGTCCGCCTGCACCATCATCGAGCCGGTGTACTCGCGGCGGGATTCGCCCAGCTGCTCGGTGGGGTCCTTGCGGTCGGGCAGCAGGTGCGGCGCGGCGTACTGGAGGTAGAGCAGCCCGAGCAGGGCGATGGGCACCCCCACGGGCGCCAGTTCGAAGAAGCCGATCTCCGGCATGCTGGCGTCCAGCACGAGGCCAGCCACGGTCAGCGTGGTGCTGGTGCCGATCACGGTGGTGATGCTTCCGAGGATCGAGGCGTAGCTGAGCGGGATCAGGAAGCGGCTCGGAGCCAGGCGGCGGCGGCGCGCCCAGTCGATCACCGTCGGGGTCATCATCGCCACGATCGGCGCATTGTTGAGGACGGCCGAGAACACCGCGACGGGCGGGCAGATGCGGGCCAGGCCACTGCGCTCCCCGCGCGCCCGCGCGAAGATCCGCCCGGCGGTGGCCTCCAGCGCCCCCGTCTCCTGCAGCGCGGCCGACACCACGAACAGGGCGCCGACCGCGGCCAGGGCCTGGTTGGCGAAGCCAGAGAAGGTCTCGGCGGGCGTCAGCACCCCGCTGGCGGCGAGGGTGAACAGCGCCGCCATCATGATCAGGTCCGGGCCGGCGACCTCGCGCACCATGGCCGCCAGCGCGAGCAAGACGACCGCCAGGGTGAGCCAGCCCTGCCACTCCACGGCGCGGCACGATACACCAACATCGGCCACACTGTGCGCGATGGCGGACCCGAGCGACGCCCGCAGCCCGGCCGCCCGCTTCTCCGAGAAGGGCTTCTACCTGAACGAGTTTCGCGGCCGCACCCTGGTCATCGCGGCCGAGGCGCCCGAGCTGCGGGTGCCGGCCCCCGTGGAGTCGGTCCTCAAGGAGCTCGAGTCGAACGCCACGCGCGCCGTGCTGATCTCGACCGCGCGTGGGGCGCTCGAAGGCCTGCTGGGCACCCGCGTGCTCTCGGGGGCTCAGGGAGTGCGCCTGGAGGGGGCGGTGTGGCGCGCCCTCCAGGACTCGCCGCGCGCGGGCCTGCTGGTGGAGGGCTCGGCGCGCTTCGGCCCGGCGTGTCGGGAGATCGCCCTGCGCCTCGGCATCTCGAAGCTCGTCTGGCTCGAGCGGGAGGGCGGCCTCGTGCGCGAGGCCGGCGGCCGCCTCTCCTTCGTGGACCTGGCCGAGCTGCGTGCCCTGTTGGAGCGCGGCGGTGCCGGCCAGCCCGCGCGGCGCACGGACTTGCTGCGCGAGATCGAAGCGATGTTGAACGAGGGGCTCCCCGCGGTGAACCTGTGCACGGCCGAGGGACTGGCGGATGAGCTCTTCAGCTACGCCGGCTCCGGGACCCTCTTCACCCGCGAGCGCTACATCGAGGTGCGTCGGCTCGGCCTCGACGACTTCGACGCGGCGGCCGACCTGATCGAGCGCGGCGTGGCCGAGGGCTACCTGGCGGCCCGCTCACCACAAGAGGTCGAGCGCGTCCTGGGCAGCGGCTTCGGCGCCTTCATCGAGGGCCGCTACCTGGCGGGCGTCGGCGCGTTGCTGGACCACCCGACGGCCCGGGCGGGCGAGATCGTCTCGCTCTACACCCTGACGCGCTTCCTCGGGGAGGGCGTGGGCGGACACCTCGTTGCCTTCGCGCGCGAACGTGCGCGGGAGCGCGGGCACGAGTTCGTCTTCGCCTGCACCACTGCGGAGCGCGTGGCGGGCTTCTTCGAGCGCCAGGGCTTTCGCCGCGTCGCGCCCGAAGAGATTCCGCCCGAGAAGTGGCAGGCCTACGACCCGGCGCGCCGATCGCGCGTCCATTGCCTGCGGCGCGACCTGGGCTAGCGCGCACGGTCCGCTGCGCGACTCCCGATGGTCGCGGGGCGAAGCTCGGCGAGGGGCGGCGTGTCCAGCAGGTACGCCGCCACCAGCTCCGCGAGCTGCCGCGCGCCTTCCTCGGTCATGTGCGCGTCGTCCCAGAAGACGCTCGTGTCCTGCGGAAGCGTCGCGGCGGCGTCGATGCACTCGACGCCCCGCTCGCGGCAGATGCGCAGCAGCTCGTCGTTGTAGATGCGCATTCCCTCGGCCAGCGCCTCCACCGTGTAGTAGGGCTGCCCTCGTTTCGTTGCGCGCGGACTCGCCCTGGCAGCGCCCATCCACAGCAGCTCGCGCGCCTCCTCCGAGAGCCCCGGACGCCACAGGGTGGGCTGGGTCAAAAAGATCGGGCGCACGCCCCGGGCCTGGGCCGCATCGATGATGGCGTCGATGTTGCGCGCGTAGTCCTTCAACGCCGGGGACAGCTCGGGCAGGAGCGGCATGAGCGCGGAGGCGTGCTTCCGGTGCATGCGGAGGGCCACCACCATGTAGCCGTAGCGATCCTGGCGCGCCTGGTCGCCGCCCCCGGCGAGGGTCCTCAGCAGGCGCCCGATCGCCGTGCGTCGGTACCAGGGCGTGTCCACATCCTGGCCGGGGTGGATGGCGAACGCGGAGTCGAGATTCGCCCGGAAGAACAGCGAGTCCTCGTCGCGCGAGAGCCAGGTGGCGAGTCGAATGAGGTGGGAGA
>JAZFWH010000322.1:0-2756 GCA_036482635.1 Myxococcota bacterium | reverse complement strand
TCCATGCTGGCCGCCTGGCCCCTCTGCCACCGCGCCCTGGTCGAGCGCTACGACCTCGACCCCTGGCGCTATTTCGGGTTCGCCATGTACTGCTACCCGAAGACCGACGTCGCGGTGGGCTTCTACGAGATCCGCGCCGGGAAGCGCCGGAACATTCCCGCCTCGGCGTTGCCGCCCGCGGTGGACCGCGAGCTGCGCCGGTTCCGGATGGAGCGGCGTGCGCGCGGCAGCGCGCATCCGGACCGGATCGACGCGCGCATGCGCGAGGCCTTTCCCCAGCTCGGAGAGCTGTTGATCGTGGTCGTCACCAAGGCCTACGACCGCGACACGGCGC
The DNA here is from genome assembly GCA_036482635.1 of Myxococcota bacterium. Taxonomy (GTDB): domain Bacteria; phylum Myxococcota_A; class UBA9160; order UBA9160; family SMWR01; genus JAZFWH01. Next base: position 2,422 of record JAZFWH010000322.1, on the reverse strand, counting down.
GCTTCGCGGAGCGCTTCGACGATTACCTCTACCGAGCAGCCCGGTCCGAGCCTGTCGTCACCCGCCGAGGCTTCGGCGGGCGCGCCTGAGGGCCGAGCGGGCCCCGCAGCCTGGCCTCACGCCCCGGCGCTGCGTAAGCTCTGCGGAATGCCGATGGTTTCGCGTGCGAAATGCCTCGGTCTCCTGGTCGTCGGCCTGCTCGCCGGCGGCCCCGCGACGGTCGCGGCGCGGGACGACCACGTGTCGGGCGAGCTCTTCCTGCGGGTCGAGGGATCTCGCGTTCGTCTGGTGGTGGAGCTCCGAATCGAACCGGGCTGGCACCTCTACCACACGGAGCTGGGGGGCGACCTCGACGAGTCGGGCGAGGGCTATCCCGCCCGCCCGCTGGTCGTCACGGCCGGCGGCGAGGCCGTCTCGTGGGCCGGGCCGCTGCTGCCCCAGCCGGTGCGCTACGACGACCGGGTGCTCGAGAACTGGGTCAACGTGCACACGGGAACGATCCGGATCTATCTGGCGGGTCGGCTCACCGACGGAGGCGACGCGTCGGACGTCAGGGTCGCCCTCTCGGGAGCTACCTGCAGCGTGAAGGGCGCCTGCCTGCGCTACGAGCAGGTCCTGGAACCCGCCGGTGCGGGACGGGCCGAGCTCTTCGCGGACTTCCCCGCCGCGCTACTCGCCGGCCCCGACTGACGGACGCTGCGCCGTCCCGCCTTCCAGGGGGATCGGCCTGGTGGAAATCGGCTCGAGGGTGTTCGAGTCCTCGCGGATGGCGAAGACCCGGTCCAACGGGACGTCGGTGAAGACCTGTGTCTTCCCGGACGCGGGCCAACGCACCTTCAGCGCGACGATCGATTCCGCCGCGCCCAACCCGATCTCCTGCTGAAGGCTCGACGACCCGAAGCTGCCGCCCGTACCGACGGTGCGATGGATGTGGCGCTCGCCGTCTTTGGTGGCGACGATCAGCTCGATTCGCGCTCCCACCGCCGAACGGTTGGAAGAGACACCCCTCAGGCGCAAGGTGATGTGCCGGTTCGGCGTGCCGGGATTGGCGAACAGGACGTTCTGGAACGCGTCCCCGCTGTACCAGCCACCCATGACGGCGTAGATGTCCTGATCGCCGTCGTTGTCGATGTCGCCGAAGGCGATCCCGTGCCCCTTCTGGAGGTGCCCGAAGCCGCCGGCGGTGGTCACGTCCTGGAACACGCGTCCCTCCGCGTTGCGGAACATCCGGTTGGGCATCAAGGTCGACAGCTCCGGCGCCCCGGTTCCGAGGTAGAGGTCCAGGAACCCGTCGTTGTCGATGTCCCCGAAGTTCGCGCCCATCGCGAGCAGGGCGCGGTCGAGCTTCAGCTCGGCCGTCACGTCGCGGAAGGTGCCGTCCCTTTCGTTGTGGTAAAGGCGCGGATGCTCGTTGCTGATGGGCAGCCCCAGGTAGCCGGCCGCCACCTGTCCGATGCTCGCGGCGTCCCAGGCGCCGACGAAGATGTCGAGCCAGCCGTCGTTGTCGTAGTCCCAGAACCAGGTCGGGAAACTGAGCCTGGGCTCGCGCACACCAGCTGGCCGCGACACCTCTCCGAAGCGCCAGGGCGGGCCGTCGGCCTCGGTTCGGGGACCGTCGTTGCGAAACAGCAGGTTCGGCGCGCCCATGCGCGATACGTAGAGGTCCGGCCGCCCGTCGTTGTCGTAGTCTCCCCAGGCGGCGCCCTTCACGAAGCCCAGGTTGGCGAGGCCCAGCTCGACCGCGCGGTCGCTGAAGGTGCCATCCCCGTTGTTGTGGAAGAGCTGGCAGGGCTGCGGATCGGCGGGGTCGAGGGTCTCCCCGCCCACGAAGACATCGAGCCAACCGTCGCCGTCGTAATCCGCCCAGGCCGCCGTCTGGGACGGGTGAAAGGCGAGGAGACCGGCGGCTTCCGTGATGTCCGTGAAGGTCCCGTCGCCTTCGTTGCGGAGCAGCGAGTTGGGGAACGCCCCGGCGGCTCCCAGCCAACCTCCGCGCAGCACCAGGACGTCCGCGTCGCCGTCGTTGTCGTAGTCGGCGTGGCTGAGGTTCAGCCCGCCCACTTCGCCGCTCAGTCCCGCAGCCTCGGTCCGGTCGCTGAAGGAGCCGTCGCCGGCGTTGTGCAGGTAGCGCAGCTGGTCGCGCAGCCCCCAGGACGAGGTGATGATGTCGAGCAATCCATCCCCGTCGAAGTCCTCCAGCGCGACACCCCCGGCGAGGCCGAGTACGTTCGCGTTCATCTGGCCGCTCACGTCGACGAAACGCTTCATGGGGTACTCGGATTCGAAGACCTCGGGGGGGATCAGCCACTTTCGGGGCACCGCTTCGGGATACTCGCCCAGCGTCATGTAGGCCAGGTTGAGCAGCCAGCGCTCCGACAGGTCGTCGGCGTCCCGCTTGAGACGCTGGGTGAGTACGGCGATG
>JAZFWH010000321.1:0-2531 GCA_036482635.1 Myxococcota bacterium | reverse complement strand
CGCGGGCGCCTTCGCGAGCACGTCAAGTTGTTCGTGAACGACGCGGAGGCATCCCTCGACACGCGAGTGGCGGCCGGCGATGAGCTGCACATCGTGCCGGCGATCTCCGGCGGATCCCCCACTGATCCCGGCGAAGCCGACCGTGAGGCCGAGCTGCTCGTCGGGACGCGCAAAGGCCTCTTCGTGCTTCGCGGGCGGCGCGGCGGCCCGATGCGGATCGTGGCGCGGAAGTTTCCCGGCGAGGCGGTGGAGTACGCGATCCGGGATCCCCGCACGGGCACGTGTTACGCCTCGGTCACCAACCTCCAGTTCGGCCCTCATCTCTTCATCGCGGGCGATCCTGCGGGTGGCTGGGAGGAGGCGGATGGGCCGGCCTTCCCGGAGGGGACCGACGCGGCGGTGTCACAGATCTGGGCGATCGAGCCCGGCGTTGAGGACGATGTGCTCTGGGCGGGCGTGGCCCCGGCGGCGCTCTTCCGGAGCAGCGACCGCGGTCGGACCTGGGAGCTCAACCGCCCGCTGTGGGACGAGCCGACGCGGCCGAAGTGGGAAGGTGGGCTCGGCGGCCTCTGCCTGCACTCGGTCTGTCCATGGCCCGGCGACGCCGACCGACTCGCCGTGGGCATCTCGGCCGCCGGCGTCTGGCTTTCCGAGGACGGCGGGCGTTCTTGGCGTCGCGGCGTGCGCGGCCTGGTCTCGCGTTACCTGCCGGAGGAGGCCCGGGCGGACACGCTGAGCTTCTGCATCCATAACATGAAGCGGGCAGCGCGCGAGCCGACCACGTTGTACATGCAGTTCCACGGCGGACTGTATCGGTCGGACGACGCCGGTGAGAGCTGGATCGACATCGGAACCGATCGCGGCGTCCCCTCGGACTTCGGGTTCCCCCTCGCCCTGGATCCGACCGATCCGAACCGTGCGTTCGTCATCCCGCTTGTCGCCGATGTGGACCGCGTGACGCCCGATGGGCGCGTCCGGGTGTACGAGACGCGAGATCGAGGGAAGAGTTGGTCCGCCCTCGGTGATGGGCTACCAGACGAGCACGCCTATCTGACCGTCCTCCGACAGGCGTTCGGTACGGACGGAGCGAATCCGCTCGGTCTGTACTTCGGCGCTACCTCCGGCGAACTGTTCGGGTCCGCGGACGGCGGAGCCAGCTGGTCCACGATCGCATCGCGATTGCCGCCGATCCTCTCGGTGCGCGCTTCGCTCTAAGCCGAAACGGGCCCGTCGGAACGGCGCTCCCCTTTCCAGCGACTCCTCCTGGCCCCCTCGACGGGCCGATCGATCCCACCGCCGGGGGGAAGGGACCCGTGACGGGGGGATTCGCACCCCCTTTTCCCCTACGATTTAGCTCGGGAAACAGGGCGGGACGCTACGCGCGCCTGCGAGGACGCAACCTTCTTGCACGCGGCCCCGCCTTGTCCGCCGCCGTGCCCTGCTCGTGCGGCTTCTCCTCACCCCGCTCCAGCGGACAATCTATCTTCGGCGGCGGCTTGTCGCCGCCGGGCGTGCTCTTCCTTCCCAAACAACGACTTACAGCACCGTCACTCCCGCATGACGGAGGGAAGGCGGCCCGGTGACGACTCATCGCGAGTGTGACACCGTGGACGCCGAGCTGGCCACGATGAATGCGACCGAAGGCCAGCGCCGGTCGAGTGAGTGGTCGCTGTCGGGAGGAGCTTCACGATGAGGACCTTAAAGGTAAGCCGGGGCAAGCCAAACCAGGGGTTCCTTTACGGAGTCCGGCCCTGGAGCGCCGCCATCGTCGCTGCTTTCGCGACCGCGCTGATCGGCGGCTTCGCCGGCTACACGTCGTCTGAGGAGGGCCCGCGGATGTCGGCCCTGGGGCACGAAGGGCGCGGACGGGTCCGGCCCATGGCGATCCGAATGGAGGCGCCCGACCTCAACCACCCCGGCGGGAGCCTCACCGAGTTCCTGTGCGAGCCCGTTCAACTTCGCGAGCCGCCGCCCGTCGAGCCTCCTTCGGTCGAAGCCCGAAACCCGGTCGTTCTGCGTATCTCCTGGCCGAGCTTCGATGAGAACCGTTTGGAAGAGAGAGACTCATGACATCCCTGGCAAAGGTCGCCGCCACGTTGGCGGTGCTCACGGCGATCGCGCTCCTCGGTGCTCGGCCCCTTCCTGGTCAGGATCTGAACATCCTCCTTCCGGCCGACTCCGTCGAGTCGCTGTTTCGGACCGGGAGCTTCCAGATGCTGGGCTGGACAGGCTCCCGCTGGGAGAAGGACCGTACGCAGCGGGTGGTCCTCCGCTTCGACGAACGCACCATGATGCTGGCCAAGTGGGCGATCGCCCCACGCGGCGGAGTGGGGGTGTTCAACAACCGGCCCCGCTACGAGATTGCCGCGTACGAGTTCCAGAAGCTCTTCCTGGACGAGTCGGAGTACGTCGTGCCCCCGACGGTGGCCCGCTGCGTGTCCGTCCAGTGGTACCGGGCAAACTTTCCGCGGGCGCACGCGACCTTTAAGAACAAGGGGTCGGTCCTCGTGGTCCTCCAGTATTGGCTCCAG
>JAZFWH010000320.1:0-7186 GCA_036482635.1 Myxococcota bacterium | reverse complement strand
TTCGGCTCGGCGCTGCGGATCACCTGCCAGGTCTCGCCCTTGTAGCGCCAGTACTCCTCGCGCGCGCGCTCCCGGGCCAGGAACTCCTGGATCGGCACGGGCCGGTAGCGCTCCCAGCGACCGCCTGGCGAGCGGAAGTCGGGGATCCCCGAAGCGGTCGAGAGGCCCGCCCCGGTGAGCACGACCACCCGCTCGGCCGCGCGCCAGCGCGCCACCAGATCTTCGACGAGGTCCACGCCACCACCGTATCAACATCCGCGGCCGCGCGAAATTCGGCCCGATCGCGCGTGGTACACTGCCCCGTCGTGAAGAGCGTCGACCTGCGCAGCGACACGGTCACGCGACCGACCGACGCCATGCGCCAGGCGATGGCGACCGCCGAGGTCGGCGACGACGTCTACGGCGAGGACCCGACCGTCAACCGCCTGCAGGAGACTGCGGCCCGACTGCTCGGCAAGGCGGCCGCGCTGTTCGTCCCGTCCGGGACCATGGCGAACCAGGCTTCGCTGCGCGCCCTCACCCGCCCCGGCGACGTGGTGCTCGCCGGCGAGGGCGCCCACCTGCTGCTCTACGAGTCGGGGGCTCCGGCCGCGCTCTCCGGCCTGCACATCCAGACCGTCGGACGCGGCGGCTTCCTCGACGGCGCCGACGTGCGCAGGGCGCTGAACCCCGACGAGGCGCACTTCGCGCCGACCCGGGCCGTGGCGCTCGAGAACACCCACAACCGCTCCGGCGGCCGCGTCTTTCCGCTGGAGCAGCTCAAGGACGCGGCGGACGCCGCCAGAGAGGCCGGGCTGCGGCTTCACCTGGACGGTGCGCGGCTGTTCAACGCGGTGGTGGCGACGGGGACCCCGGCCGCGGTCTGGGCCGAGCCATTCGACACGGTGAGCTTCTGTCTCTCCAAGGGCCTGGGCGCGCCGGTGGGATCGCTGGTCTGCGGATCGCGCGAGGTCCTGCACTCCGTGCACCGCGCGCGCAAGCTGCTGGGCGGGGGCATGAGGCAGGCCGGTATCCTGGCGGCCGCCGGACTGCACGCGCTCGAGCACCACGTGGAACGCCTGGCCGAAGATCACGCCAACGCACGTCGCCTGGCCGACGGGCTGGCGAAGCTCGGCTTCGCCGTCGACCCGCCCCCGCAGACCAACATGGTGCTGTTCCGCGTGGAGGACACGCCGGGCTTCATCCGCGAGACGCGCGCCCGGGATCTGCTGATCAATCCGATGGCCGAGGGCGAGTTCCGCGCCGTGACCCACCTCGACGTCTCGGCGGACGACGTCGACGAGGCGCTGGGCCGGCTCGCCGAGGTCACCGCGGCGGGCATCCGCTGAGGCGAGGAGGCTGCGCATGATCCGCGACGCGCGCCACGTACCCGTCGCGCGCGGCGGCGCCTACCCGCTGCGCCCCGCAAACGCCGTCCGCCCGCTGATCGACGGCGAGCCGGCGTTCCGCCGCATCTGCCAGGCGGTGGAGGCCGCGCGCAGCTCGGTCTGGGTGACCGTCGCCTACCTGGAGCGCGACGTGCCCATGCCCGACGGGCGGGGCAGCTTCTTCGACGTGCTGGAGCGCGCGGCGGCGCGCGGCCTGGACGTGCGCGCGCTGTTCTGGCGCGAGCCCAGGCTCGTGGAGGTCGAGCCGGAGTCGACCCACTTCGAGGGCCACGAGGCGGACCGGCGCTGGCTCGCCGAGCGCGGCGCGCGCTTCCTGGCCCGCTGGGACCGGCTCCCGGACGCGTACTGCCAGCACCAGAAGAGCTGGCTGGTCGACGCGGGCGAGAGCGGCGAGGTCGCCTTCGTGGGCGGGATCAATCCGCTGGCCTCGTCGGTCACGTCGCCGGGGCATCCCTCCAGGGAGGGAGAGCAGGAACACGACGTCTACGTCGAGGTGCGGGGGCCCGCGGCGACCGACGTGCACCACAACTTCGCGCAGCGCTGGAACGGGGCGAGTGAACGCGCCGCCGACGGCGCCTGGCCCGATCTGGCCAGCGCCGGCGACCTCGAGTTCCCGGCCCTGCTCTCGCCCGCCGCCGGCGAGGTTCCGGTCCAGATCACGCGCACCGTGCTGGAGGGGCGCTACGCCGCGGAGACGGCGACGCCGGGCGGCAAGCCGTTCGCGGTGTCCGGTGGCGAAGCGAGCGTTTTCGAGCAGTACCTGGCGGCGATCGCCGCCGCCGAGCGCACGCTCTACTTCGAGAACCAGGCGATCGGCTCCCCGGTGGTGATCGACGCCCTGGACGCGGCCCTGCGCCGCGGCGTCGAGGTGGTCTTCCTGGTGCCCGGCAACGCCCACCCGGCATTCGTCAAGGCGCGCAAGGACCCGCGCGCCGCCTTCTTCTTCGAGAAGCTCGCCGGATTGGACCGCCACGAGAACTTCACGCTGGCCGCGATCGCCGGCCACCGCGGCGAAGGCCGGTACGACGAGATCTACGTGCACGCAAAGATCGCCCTGGTGGATGACGCCTGGGCGACGATCGGCTCCACCAACATCGCGGGCCGCTCCTTCCACCAGGACACCGAGCTCAACGCCTCGTTCTGGCACGCGGAAACGGTCCGCGCGCTGCGCGTGGAGCTGCTGCACGAGCACCTGGGGCGGGACAGCTCTGCGCTCGACGACCGCGCCGCGCTGCGCCTCTACCGCGAGACGGCGCTGAGCAACCGCGACCGCCGCACCTGCTGGGAGCCCCTTCAAGGGCTGGCGTACGCGGTCGACCCCGCACAGTACGGCAGCCGATGAAGCTGCGCGCCAACGGCATCGAGCTCGAGTGGGAGAGCTTCGGCGATCCGTCCGCTCCCGCGCTGCTGCTGATCGCGGGGCTGGGGGCGCAGCTGGTGCGCTGGGAGGACGAGTTCTGCGAACGCCTCGCCGGCTGCGGCCAGCGGGTCATCCGCTACGACAATCGCGACGTGGGGCTCTCCAGCAGGCTCGACGCGGCCGAAGCGCCCGACGCCGCCGCAGCCATGGCGGCGGCGCGCGGCGAATCGCTTCGGGTTCCCTACCTGCTGGACGACATGGCGGACGACGCCGCGGGGCTGCTCGACGCGCTCGGCCTGGCGACGGCGCACGTGGTGGGCCGCTCGATGGGCGGCATGATCGCCCAGGCCCTGGCCATCCGGCACGCGTCGCGTGTGGCCACGCTGACCTCGATCATGTCCTCGACGGGCGCGCCCGATCTGCCCCCGCCGAAGCCGGAGGCCGCCGCGTTGCTGGTGGAGCGGCTGGCGCCGGGCCGCGAGGCCCACATCGAGCGCGAGGTACGCGGGGTGCGCGTGACGGGGGGCAGCGGCTTCCCGATCGAGGAGGAGCGCGTGGCCCGGCGGGCCGCGCGCGAGTACGACCGCGGCTTCTATCCGGAGGGCACGAACCGCCAGCTGCTGGCCATCGTCGCCTCGGGCAGCCGCCGGCGCGCGCTCGAGTCCACGCGGATCCCGACGCTGGTGGTCCACGGGTCCGACGATCCGCTGGTCCTGCTGGAGCACGGTGTCGACACGGCCCGGGCGGTGCCGGGCGCGAAGCTGGAGATCATCGAGGGCATGGGCCACCACCTGCCCAGCGCCGTCTGGCCCCGGCTCGTGGACGCGATCGCCAAGCACGCGCAGAACGGCCGGCCGGCGTAGCGGCGGACGGTCAGCGGCGGAGCAGGTTGTACTTCAGGATGCACCAGACGGCGTGCACGCCGTCCCTCCAGCTGATCTTCTTGCCCTCGGCATAGGTGCGTCCGGCGTAGGACACGCCGACCTCGTAGATCCGGCAGCCCAGCCTCGCCACCTTCGCCGTGATCTCCGGCTCGAAGCCGAAGCGGTCCTCCTCGATGGTGATCTGGCGCAGGACCTCGCGGCGGAAGACCTTGTAGCAGACTTCCATGTCCGTCAAGTTCAGATCCGTGCACATGTTCGAGAGCAGGGTGAGCGCCGAGTTTCCGATCGCGTGCCAGAAGTACAGGACGCGGTGCGACTCCCCGCCGCGAAAGCGCGACCCGTAGACGACGTCGGCCCGGTCCAGCAGGATCGGCTCCAGCAGCTTCTCGTAGTCGCGCGGGTCGTACTCGAGGTCGGCGTCCTGCACCAGCACCACGTCGCCGCTGGCCGCCGCGAAGCCGCTGCGCAGGGCCGCGCCCTTGCCCTGGTTCTGGTCGTGGTAGATGGCGCGCGCGATGCGCGGCTCGAGCTTGGTGCGGATCAGCTCCCGCGAACCGTCGGTGGACGCGTCGTCCACGACGATCACCTCTTTGTGGGGAACCGGTGACGCGAGTACCGCGTCGACCACGGACTCGAGGGTCTTCACCTCGTTGAAGCACGGAATGACGATGGAAACCGTGAGCATTGCCCCTCGCGCCCCCGCAGATCGGCCGACCGACCGGGGCGCTGAAGCTACCACGGGGGAGGCCCGGCGCGCCCCGCCACCGCGCCTCTGCGCTGGGCTAGATTCTGCGCCGGGCAGCCCAGCCCCGCCACGAACGGGATGCGCCGTGAGCTACGACCCCTTCGCACGAGGTCCCCTGCCGGTGGGAGTCCGCACCGGGGCGATCGCAGACCCGGAGCGCGGGCGCGAGCTGGCAATCGAGTTCTGGTATCCCTGCCGGGAGGAGCACGCCGGCCAGGACCTCGCCGCGGAGTCGCAGGACCGCTACCGGATCCTCGGCGGGTCTCCGCAAGTGAGTCAGGAGGCGGTGCGCGACGGCGCGCCCGGCGACGGCCGCTACCCGCTCGTGATCTTCTCCCACGGCTACGGTGGGCACCGGCGGCAGACCACCCACCTCTGCACGCACCTGGCGAGTCACGGCTACGCAGTGGCCGCGGTCGATCACGCCGGCAGCGCGCTCGAAGACGTGATGCGGCTGGCGACGAGTCTGCGCAGCGCCCACACCCTGCCGGAGCCCGGCGAGCTGCTCGGGTCGGCCATCCGCGACCGTCCCGCCGACGTGCGGCTCGCCATCGACCGCATCCTGGGGGGTGCGCTGGGCAGGCCGGCGGTCGACCCGGACCGCATCGGCGTCAGCGGTCACAGCTTCGGCGGCTGGACGACGCTGATGGCCGCGGGCAGCGACCCGCGCGTCCGCGCCGCCCTGCCCCTGGCGCCCGCCGGAGGCGCGAGCCCCCTGCCGGTTGCGCCGATCGCCGACGCCCTGGACCTGGACTGGGACCGCGAGGTCCCAACCCTCTACCTGGTGGCCGAGCACGACAGCCTGCTCCCGCTCGAGGGCATGCACGAGCTGCGCCGCCGGACGCGGGGCCTGGCGCGGATGGCCGTGCTCAAGAACGCCGACCACATGCACTTCTGCGACCGCGTCGAGGAGACCCACGAGTTCTTCCGGCTGCTGGCGGGCATGGCGCCGCCCGCCGCCGAGCTGGGCGGCCTGGGCGCGTCGATCCGCCCCGCCTCGGAGCACTGCCCCGGCAGCCACGCCTACGCCTTCCTGCGCGGCCTCGGGCTGGCCCACCTGGACGCCGCCCTCAAGCAGTCGGCCGCGGCGGCGGAGCTGCTCGAGGGAGACCTGGTGGCCGCGCTCGCGGCCCGCGGCGTCGAGATCGAAGTGTTCCCCTAGGCACTCGCCAATCCGTATATCCTTTCCGGTCGAGGCGCGCGCCGGAAAGGAGGCCCCATGTCGGGCGGAATCTCCCAGGTGGTCAAGGAGCTCGAGGCACTGCGCAGCCGGAGCGATCCGGTCAGCGACGCCAGCCACGAGGTGCTGCCCTACACCAGGCGCGTCAAGGACGCGCTCGGGGCGCTTCGCGCCCTGGTCACCGACGACACGCCCACCGCCCAGCTCGAGAGCGACCTGCAGGTGGTCCACGGCATCGTCGCCGCGCTGATCGGCAGCCAGAAGGCCACGCGCGTGATCGAGAGCCTGCCGGAAATACGCCGCACGGTGGCGACGGACGTGGAGGCCGCCTTCGACAAGGACCCCTCGGCCACCAGCTACGGTCAGGTCATCGCCGCCTACCCCTCGATCGTGGCGGTGAACACCTACCGCATCGCACATGTCTTCTACGAGTTCGAGGAGAAGGTCGTCGCGCGCATCATGAGCGAGGACGCCCACAGCCTCACCGGCATCGACATCCACCCGGGCGCGAAGATCGCCCGCCACTTCTTCATCGACCACGGCACGGGCGTGGTGATCGGCGAGACCTGCGTCATCGGCGAGCGGGTGAAGCTCTACCACGGCGTCACCCTGGCGGCGTTCTCCAACAAGGCCGGCCGGCGCGACGCCGGCGTGCAGCGCCACCCGACCATCGAGGCCGACGTCACCATCTATCCGAACGCCACCATCCTGGGGGGCGACACCGTGATCGGTGAGGGCTCGGTGATCGGGGGCAACGTGTGGCTCACCAAGTCGGTGCCCCGCTACAGCCGGGTGACGATCGAGTCGCCGACGCTGCAGGTGCACCAGAAGCCGCTGCCGCAGCTCGGCGAGGGGATCTAGGGGCGCCCGCTACTCGTCGGTGACGCAGCCCTCGGACGCGGGCTTCACGTTCTTGATGTACTTGAAGAGCGTCCCGCGCGTGGCCTTGAGCGGCGGCGCCGTCCAGCGGGAGCGCCGCTGGGCCAGCTCCTCCGCGCTCACCTGCAGGTCGATGGTCTGCTGCTTCGCGTCGATCGCGATCGTGTCGCCGTCGCGCAGCAGCGCCAGCGGCCCGCCCTCCTGGGCCTCCGGCGTGACGTGCCCGATGATAAAGCCGTGGGAGCCGCCCGAGAAGCGCCCGTCGGTGACCAGCGCCACCGAGTCGATCAGACCCGCCCCCGCCAGCGCGGAGGTCGGAGTCAGCATCTCCGGCATGCCCGGCCCGCCCTTGGGGCCCTCGTAGCGGATCGCGATCACCTGGCCCGCCTCGATCTCGCCGCGCTCCAGCGCCGCGAGCATCGCCTCCTCGGAGTCGAACACCTTGGCCGGGCCCGTGAAGGAGAGCCCTTCCTTGCCGGTGATCTTGGCCACCGCCCCGTCGGGCGCCAGGTTGCCGCGCAGGATCTGGATGTGGCCCGTCTCCTTGATCGGGTCCTCCCAGCGCCGCACGACGCGCTGCCCCTCGACGAAGCCGGGCAGCTCGGAGAGGTTCTCGGCCAGCGTCTGGCCGGTCACGGTCAGGCAGTCGCCGCGCAGCGCGCCCTTCTCGAGCAGGTAACGGAGCAGTGCGGGCGTACCGCCGGCCTGGTGCAGGTCCTCCATCACGTACGGCCCGCTGGGCTTCAGGTC
>JAZFWH010000319.1:0-5240 GCA_036482635.1 Myxococcota bacterium | reverse complement strand
CCCATGATTGCCTTGATCGCGCCCAGCAGCAGCATCGCCGCCGAGAAGGTGGCGACGCCGTAGGCCCCGACGCCGATCAACTGGGTCGTCAGGTTGTGGGCGGGGTTGGTGGAGAAGATGCCGACCGCCAGCGTGCCCCAGATCCCGCAGGTGAGGTGGACGGAGATCGCGCCCACCGGGTCGTCGATCTTGATGCGCTCGAAGAAGATCACCGAGAAGACCACCAGCACGCCGGCGATCAGGCCGATCAGCACGGCGCTCCCCGGTGAGACGGTGTCGGCACCGGCGGTGATGCCCACCAGTCCGGCCAGGATGCCGTTGAGCGACATCGACAGGTCGGGCTTCGAGGCCACGAACCAGGACGTGAACATCGAAGCGATCGCCCCGGCCGAGGCGGCCAGGCAGGTGGTCACGAGCGCCAGGGAGGTCAGCTCCGGGTCGGCGCTCAGCACCGAGCCGCCATTGAAGCCGAACCAGCCGATCCACAGCAGGAACACTCCGATCGTGGCCAACGGCATGCTGCTGCCGGGAATCGGGTGGATCTTGCCCTTGACGTACTTGCCCAGTCGCGGACCCAACAGCAGGGCACCGGCCAGCGCGGCCCAGCCGCCGACGGAGTGCACCAGCGTGGAGCCGGCGAAATCGTAGAAGCCGAGCTGGTCGAGCCAGCCGCCGCCCCACTTCCAGGAGCCCAGCACGGTGTAGACGAGGGCGACGAACAGGGTCGAGAACAGCATGAACGACGAGAGCTTGATGCGCTCGGCCACCGCGCCGGAGACGATCGTGGCGGCGGTCGCGGCGAACATGGCCTGGAACAGGAAGTCGGTCCAGTAGGTGTAGCCACCGTCTGCGTACGCCGCGGTGTTGCCCTCGGCCCCGGGGTCGAGACCGAACCCGGCGAAGCCGAGCCAGCCGTTGAAGTCACCCGGATACATCAGGTTGAAGCCGACGAACGCGTAGGTGAGGATGCCGATCGAGATGATGAAGGTATTCTTGAATAGGATGTTCGTCGTGTTCTTGGCCCGCGTGAGCCCCGACTCCAGCGTGGCAAAGCCCAGGTGCATGATGAACACCAGACCCGCGGCGAGCATCATCCACACGTTGTTGGCGGTGAACACGGCGGCTGACACGCCCGCCTCCACCTCGGCCGCGGGAGCCGCGGGGACCTCCACGATCGCCGGGGCCGCTTCGAACTCGACCGCGGGAGCCGCGGGGACCTCGACGACGACGTCGACGATCGCCGGGGCCGCTTCGACCTCGATACCCGTGGTGGCCTGGCCGAGCGCGGGAACCGCGATCGCGGCGGCGACTGCGAGCAACGAAACGAACCAATTCACGGTGGCTCCTCTCCGGGGTCGAAGCGCTCCGTGCACCGCCGTCCGACCCGTGCGTGCGGCACACGGGGGGGCACTGAGCAACATCCATGCCAGCCACGGAACCCGCCTCAGCGCGGCGAATGCCGGGGAGTGCGTGTCGGTCGCGTCACATGCTGTGCCGGGAACGGCGCACTTCGCTCGGGCGTCCGGCGCGATTGCAGGCAGCGGCTGCCCATCGGCTGGGCAGCGGGCGGGGCCGCGTCTGGGTTGGTAGGCTTGCCGCGGGACGGCCGCGAGCGGCCGACGCGCGCCGATCGAGGAGGACGACGTCGTGAGCTCCGCGAGTCAGCCGATCGTCTGCCAACTGGATGCCCTCTCGCCGTCGGAGCGTTCACGGCGCTCCGATCTCGCGGCGTTGATCCAGAGCAAGGCCACGGGGGCCGACGAGTTCGACGCGGGCTTTCGCATCCGTCTGCCGGACGACCCCTCGCTGCTCCAATCCGCCCTCGAACTGATCCTCCTGGAGCGCAGGTGTTGTCCGTTCCTGGCCCTCGACCTGAGCTTCGAGCCCGACGACGGCGCGGTGGGTCTTCGCGTGGGTGGGCCCCCGGGCGTGAAGGAGTTCCTGCGCGACAACGGGATCCTGGGGTGCGCTCGGCCGGTGGCCCGCGACGAGTGCTGTTGAGCGCCCCGGCTGGCAGCCGACCCCAGCGCAGCCGTCGAGGCGGGGCGCCCGCGTAACGAACGGCCGCCGGTCTGGCGCGCCGAGCGGCAACGGTCGTAGACTCCGGCCCGTGAGCCGACCGACGCGCGACGGGCCGCCGTCGAACTCTGCGAGGGGCGCGCTGCAGCGCGCGAGCGACTCCCCGACCGGCCGCGAGCTCGAGGAGCTCACCGAGCCCGAGGACGTGGGCCACGTCGTGGCCATCCTGGGCGGCACCGCCCGCAAGGGCAGCTGGGAGCCGCCCGCCAGGCTCCGGGTGCTGGCTCTGATGGGCGGCGTCGAGCTCGACTTCCGGGACGCCAACCTGCTCGAGGGCGAGACCGTCGTCGAAGTGCTGGCCGTCATGGGCGGCGTGACCATCGTGGTGCCGCCGGAGGTGGACGTGCAGGCCAGCGGCGCGGGATTCCTGGGCGGCTTCAGCAGCGTGTCCAACGAGGCGGACGCGCCCGACGCGCCCCTGCTGCTCGTGAAGGGACTGGCCGTGATGGGAGGGGTCGACGTCAAGGTCAAGAAGCTTCCGCTCACGCGGCGGCTGATCCGGGAGTGAGCTCGACCGCCTCCGTCGAGGCTCGCCGCCGGGCCTTGCTCTTCGTGGTGATCGCCTACCTCGCTGCGGGCATCGTCGCGCTCGTGACCGGCATCGCACTGGCGGGGGCGCACCCGATCGCCGTGGCCGCCGGTGCCGACGTGGCCGCCACCCTCGCGATCTTCGCCTTCAGCGTCGCGTTCCGGAACTCCAGCTTCTACGACGCCTACTGGAGCGCGGCGCCGATCGCGATCGCCGTCTACTGGGCGCTCGCGCCGGGCGCCGACTCGGCGGTGCTCTCCCGGCAACTGCTGGTGATCGGCCTGGTCGCCCTGTGGGGGGTGCGGCTCACGCACAACTGGGCGCGCGGGTGGACGGGCCTCGACCACGAGGACTGGCGCTACGCGGACATCCGCCAGAAGACCGGCCGCCTGTACTGGCCCGCGAGCTTCCTGGGCATCCACCTCTACCCGACCGTCATGGTGTTCCTGGGCTGCCTGCCGCTCCATCCGTCGCTGGCCAGCGGCGCGCGCGCCCTGGGCTGGCTGGACGCGGCGGCGGGGCTCGTCGTACTGACCGGGATCGCCTTCGAGCTCATCGCGGACAACCAACTGCGCCGCTTCCGCCGCTCGAGCTCGCCGCCCACGGCGGTGTTGGAGACGGGCCTGTGGCGCTACTCGCGCCACCCGAACTACCTGGGTGAGATGCTGTTCTGGTGGGGCCTGGCCCTGTTCTCCTGGGCTGCCACCGGCTTCGTCTGGTGGGCGTGGGTCGGCGCGCTCGCCATCACCGCGATGTTCCGTTTCGCCAGCCTGCCGATGATCGAGCGTCGCATGCTGGAGCGGCGCCCGGCCTACGCCGAGCGCCAGCGGCGGGTCGCGCTGGTGATTCCGTGGCCCCCGCGGGCGACGGACCCTGGCTGAGGCCCCGGGCGTCGGGTCAGGCGCGCCGCCTGCGCCCCGCAAAGGCCAATCCCGCCAGGCCGAACCCAAACAGGAGCGCTGTCTGGGGCTCGGGCGTCACGAACGGATTGCCGCCGCCGTGGCCGGGGTGCAGGCCCTGGAAAGGTGGCAGGTCGAGGTCGGGCGGGGCGTGGCCTCGCCCCGGCAGCGGGTCCGGCGGGCCGACCGGCACGTCGGGCCTCACCGGCGTCTCGAAGTCGGGCCGGCCGAGCGGAACCGCGACCCAGATGGGAGGCGTGTCGGCCGGCGGGCCCACCGGCACCTTGAAGCCGAGCTCGATCGGCGGCGGGGGGACCGATCCGGGTCCCGGCGGCGTCTCGGGCACCGGGGGCACGCTGCCGAGCGGGGGGGGCGAGCCCGGGGGCGGATCGCCGAGGGGCGTCGCCGCGGCGCCCAGCGGAAGCAGCAGCGCAAGAAGCGGAAGCAGGAGCAGGCGGCGCATCGTTCCCTCCGGGGCAACGTCTTCCCTTTCCCCGGAGTAGTGGTCGCCGAGCCCCGAGAATCGCGCGCGCGCCGGCGATCGCCGGGACGCTCGGGCGCCCCGCCGGGACCCGCGCCCCGCGGGGCGCCACCAAAAAGTTGAACGGAAAGGCCGGCTCTCGGGGTAGGGTGAAGGGCGGTGGCGCAAAGTAGAGCGGATCCCGCGCAGCGCAGGGGGTCCGAGCGGGCCGCGGGCGGCAGGAGTGTGGTGAGCGCCAGAAGCGCGCGCAGAGATTCCGCAAGGGTCCTTCGTGCGGCCCATCGCAGGCGAAGCGGCAACGCCTCGTATTGGCGGAGCTTCCTGCTGGCGGGGGTGCTGGCGGCGGGCTCCCCCACGGGCGCGGGAGCCCAGAGCGTCGTCCCCGCGGACGAGGCCCGGGCCCGCGTGGTCGTGCGCGAGGGGGCGAGCCGGCAGAGCCGGGACCTGGGTGCCCTTCACCAGGGAGGGGCGGAGTACCTGGGGTCCATCCAAGGCTTGCAGTGGCACCACGTCCGCTTGCCCGACGGCACGCTCGGCTTCGTGCGCTCGGCCCGGACCCGGATCGTGCCCGGGGTGCCCCCGAGCGCGCTCCCGCCCGATGGGCCGGACGCTCCCGACGGCGAGGGCGGACCCGAAGCGCCCGGCGACGCATTGGGGGGCGCGTCAGAGAGCGCGTTGCAGCCGCCCGCGGTCGCGGCCGCGCCGCCCGGGGGCGCGTTGGGCTTCCACCGGGGCCGCGAGCCCGAGCTCCCCGAGAGCGTTCGCCCGGCCCCCCGCCGCTCCGAGCTCGCGCTGGTTCCGGAGTCGTCCGTGGGTCGGCTCGCCCCGGAGCGGGAGAGCCCGAGCGGGATCGAGGTCGTGCCCGAGCCCGTGGAGCACCTCGCGCCACACACCGATCCCGTCCCCAGACGCTCCGTGTTCCAGGCCCTCCGGGACGCGTTGGCCTCCCTGTTCAGACTCAAGACGCGCGTCGATTTCGAGATCCGCAACCCCTCGCCCGGGCAGACGGTCCACCAGCATCGCGAGCCCAACCTCCCGGTCTCCGGGTACGCGAGGGCGGTCGGCGCGGGAGGCGATTTCGACGTGCTGATCGTGATCGACGTCTCCACGTCGACGACCGAGGCGTCGGGAGCGGACGTCAACGGAGACGGGAAGACGGAGGACGCCTGGCGGGGAAGCGACTCCATCCTGGCGGCGCAGATCGTCGCCGCGCAGAACTTCGTACGCACCCTGAGCCGGCTGCCCGGCAATG
>JAZFWH010000318.1:0-2153 GCA_036482635.1 Myxococcota bacterium | reverse complement strand
ACTCCGGTCTTCGTCGTGGCCACCGCCAACGACGTGGCCCAGCTTCCGCCGGAGCTGCTGCGCAGGGGTCGCTTCGACGAGCTCTTCTTCGTGGATCTTCCGAGCGAGTCCGAGCGCCTCGAGATCCTGGCGATCCATCTGAAGAAGCGGGGGCGCGATCCCAAGCAGTTCCGGCTCGACGAACTGGCCGCGCAGACCGAGCGCTTCACCGGCGCCGAGCTCGAGCAGGCGATCACCGCCGCGCTCTACAAGGCCTTCGCCGAGTCCCGGGAGCTGGCTGGCGACGACATCGCCAACGCGTTGACCGAGACCGTCCCGCTCTACGAGACCTACGAGGAGCGCATCAAGGAGCTGCGCGACTGGGCCCGCACCCGCGCGCGCTCGGCGTCGCTCGATCCCAAGATGGTCGACCTCTTCTCCGACGGGTAGACTGCCCGGCATGGAAGATCCCGCGATCCTCAAAGAGCGCGCCCAGAACCTTTGGGCGAGCTTCGGACGCAAGGTCGAGTCCGTCGCCCAGGCCACCAGGATCGATCCGATCCCCGAATTCGGCCTCGCCAACATCGGCGGGCTCGAGGGTCCCAAGGAGGAGATCCAGACCTACGCCTGCGCCGTCACGAGCCCCGAGGTGTACGAGCACTGGGGCACCTATCCGCCCTCGGGCCTGCTGCTGATCGGGCGCCCAGGCGTCGGGAAGTCGCTGCTCGCGCGGGCGCTCGCGAGCCTGACGCACACGTCGTTCCTGAACGTCGCCATCCCTCGCCTGGTGATCGAGGTGATCCACCGCGGCGGCAATGTGGGCGAGCTTCTCAACGGCTGGAGCCAGATCCTCTCGGAGATGCCGCCACTCACGATCCTCTTCAACGAGCTGGAGTTCTCCCAGGCCCGCGAGATCGGGGCGCACCGTGCCGACCTGCCGGTGGGCCCGGTGATGGATCTGCTGCTCGACCTCGTCGACCGCAGCATCGCGACCGAGGGCTGTCTGGTGGTGGGTTCCACCAGCCACCCGGACACGCTGCGCCACGCCTTCGCCATGCCGAACCGCCTCGAGCGCGTCGTCGAGGTGGCGCCGATCGTCCCCGACGACATCGTCGAGGCGCTGCTGATCCACGCCAGCCGCGCGGAGAAGCGAGCCGGCCATCGCCTCTTCGAGACGATCGACTGGCGGGAGGTGGTGAGCCATGAGCGAGAACCCTCCACCGGCGACTGGATCCGGATCATGCACGCCGTGCTGCGGCGCCGAGCGCGCTGCGAGGCCGCCGGCGAGTCCAGCGAAGCGGTGACGACCCAGGAGCTCGTCGAGGAGGTGCGCCGCTTCCGCAAGGCCACCGACCGGCTGCGGATGCCGACCAGCGGGAACTACGTCTAGGCGCTGCGCATGACGACCTGGATCGTCACGGGCGGTGCGGGATTCATCGGGTCGAACTTCGTCCGCCACGCGCTCGCGAGCGGCGACGCCCGCATCGTGGTGGTCGACAAGCTCACCTACGCCGGGAATCTCGAGAGCCTCGCCGACGTCTCCTCCCACGAGCGCTTCCACTTCGTGAAGGCGGACATCGCGGACCGCGCCGCGGTGGAGCAGATCGTCCGCGAGCACCACCCCGACGCCATCCTCAACTTCGCGGCGGAGACCCACGTCGACCGCTCCATCGATGGCCCGGCCGCCTTCGTTCAGACGAACCTGGTGGGGACCTTCGAGCTGCTGGAAGCGTCGCGGCAGTACCTGGCGCGCCTCGCGCCGGCGGCGCGCGAGCGCTTCCGCTTCCTCCACGTCTCGACGGACGAGGTCTATGGATCGCTCGGGCCCGAGGGCGCCTTCAGCGAGACCACACCCTACGAACCCAACTCCCCCTACTCGGCCTCGAAGGCTGGCGCGGACCACCTGGTGCGCGCCTACCACGCCACCTACAGGCTGCCGACGCTGATCAGCAACTGTTCCAACAACTACGGCCCCTACCAGTTCCCCGAGAAGCTGATCCCACTGATGATCCTGAACGCCGCCGAGGGCAAGCCGCTGCCGATCTATGGCGACGGCGGCAACGTGCGCGACTGGCTCTACGTCGAGGACCATTGCGCGGGGATCCTGGCCGTGCTGCAGCGCGGAGCGGTCGGCGAGAAGTACAACATCGGAGGCGACAGCGAGCGCACCAACC
>JAZFWH010000317.1:0-4568 GCA_036482635.1 Myxococcota bacterium | reverse complement strand
GGCGCTCAGGACCAGCTGAGCCTCGGCTTCGGCCTCCACGCTGCGGATCCTGTCTTCGAGCTGCGCCATCAGCTGGAGCGGCGACTCGGAGAGCCCGGCGTCGAGCGAGCCCTGCATCTTCTTCTTGGTCTGGGCCGACTTGTACTGGGCCAGCAGCAGGTTGTACTTGCGCCGCGCCTCTTCCATGCGCGACTTGGTCAGCTTGAGGGAGTCCTTGAGCTGACCGGTGGCCTCCTTCTGGGTCTTCCAGCCAGACTCGAGGGCGGCGACCTCGGTGTCGCACTCCTCCTGCTGCTCCAGGGCGGTCTTGGCCAGGTCCTCGTCGCCCTCCTCCAGGGCGGCCACGGCGCGGGTCTCCCACTCGCCGGACCGGGCGCGCAGGCCCTCGATCTGCTTGTGCAAGCGCTTCTCGTCGGCGATGGCACTGGCGACGGAGCGCTGCAAATCCTGGACCTGCTTGTTCAGATCGGAGACGAAGACGGAGAGCTGCTGCTCCGGGTCCTCGAGTCGGTCGAGCACGGCGCTGGTCTTGCCGCGCAGCAGGTTCAGAAGGCGTCGAAAGAGGCTCGGCATGCAAATGCCCTCTCAGCGGGGTGTCGGCCTGCTTTTCGGCCCCCGGCTGCCGGCGGTTGAGGGCGGCTCAGGCGCCCGCAGCGCCGTCGCTGCCCGGGTCCGGGGGGGCCTCGCCGTCGCCGGCCGGCTCCGGGCCGTCCGGGGCGTCCCCGAACAGTCGCGACCAGACGCTGCGCCCGGCGCTCGCCACGCCGCGCATCAGCTCGGCCAGCGCCGGGTTCTCCTCCAGGCCCGCCCGATACCCCTGCATCGCCTGCGAGGCGTGCGCCACCACGTCCTCGTCCTCGGGCCGCTCGAAGCGACGCGGGTAGTCGCCCGCCAGGATCCGCTCGTACTCCTCGCTCTGTGCCCAGCGCCCCAGCTCGAGCACGCGCAAAACGGGGAAGGGGTGGCTCACCTCCAGCAGGTTGAGGACCTTGAAGACCTGGTCGACCACGCCGCCGCCCTCGCGGTACTCGGCAGCCTGGCGCTCGAACTCGGCCAGGCTGAACTCCTCCTGCCCCGATCCGCCGGCGAGCTTGATCATCACGCGCCGGCTCACCTCCAGGTCCTGGGAGACCAGCAGGCCAGCCCGGTCCGCGGAGAGCTCCGACTTGCGGTCCCACTCCTTCAACGCGAGCAGCACCGGCAGCGCCGGCAGCACCAGCGGCCCGCGCAGAATCCAGCGCACCATGGCCTGGAGCAGCAGCAGCATCGTCTTGTACAGGGCGTGACCCGACAGGATGTGCCCGGCCTCGTGGCCGATCACGCAGCGCAGCTCGTCGGGATCCATCAGCTTGAGCAGCGACGAGTTCAACACGATGAAGGGCGCATCCAGGCCCACGGCCATGGCGTTCACGCGCGGATCGCCCACCACGAAGAGCTCCGGCTTCTTGGCCAGGTCCAGGATCGCGCAGACCTCGTCGAGCGAGCGGTCCAGCCCGGGCAGCTGGTGGGGGCCCACCCGCACCGCGTTGGCCAGGTAGAGCAGGCGCAGGCGCCGCTCGGGGAGGGCCCCGAACACCCGCCGCAGCACCGTCTCGAAGCCCCTCACCTTGCGCAGCGCGACCAGGGCGGCCCGGTCCGTGGGGTGTTCGTAGGCCTGGGGCCCGATCTCGGGAAAGCGCAGGCGGTCGTTCGGAGTCGACCGGGTGTTTGCCACCGCGTTGCCTCCCCGCGAGCGCCCCCAGCGCGCCGCGACTGCGAACCGAAGCTGTGTCATCGGTCGCGCGACGCCGGCCCATGAGGACGCAGCGGCGACGGAAACAGGAGTTCCCGTACAGGGTGCCTCGCGATCGGCCGATTCGTGAAGGGCGCCAGGGAGTGCGCGGGCGTGAAGATCTTCAGTTTCCTCGCAATGCTGCATCTGAGCCTGATGCTCGGCTGGGGCGTGGCTCGTGTCTACGCTTTCGGGACCGAGCCCCACGCGATCGCCACCGACAGGCCCGACACCAGCGGCCGCCGCTGGTTCGAGCGCATCAAGCCCTACTGCAACTCGGTGGAGGTGCTCACCGCGGTGCGGCGCACCCCGCCCCCGGAACACCGCGACAGCCCCGGCTACCAGGCGGCCTGCTACGCCCTGGCCGGCAAGATCTCCGAGGCCGACGACCTGCTGGCGGGATTGCCGGACGACCGGGCCGATCACGCGGCCGGCATCGTGTTCGACGTCGGTCACCCCGTCGCCGACGCGGGCGACGACGACTCGGCGGGGCCGATCATGCGGCTGGTGGTGAAGTACCAGCCGCGCAATTTCATGGCCCTCTACCACTCGGGCATCTCCTCCTACAACCTCGGAGACCTCGCCCTGGCCCGCGCCCACCTGAAGCGCTTCCTCGCCCTCTACGACCGCGAGGACGGCTGGCGGCGCAACGGCCTCACGGTGCTCGCCCGCATCGAGCGCGGAGAGCGCGGCAACGTCTTCTCCGGACAGTTGGGCAACGAATGACGTCGTTCCTCCAGCCGGGACACGTGCTCGTGGATCGCTACGAGATCGCCGGCGAGATCGGCCGCGGGGGCTTCTCGGTGGTTTACGACGCCCTCGACCGCGAGCTGGGCCAGCGCGTCGCCGTCAAGCTCCTGGTGCCGCCGCCCGCCGTGGCCGAGAAGGCCCGGGAGCGCATGCGCCGCGAAGTGATGGCGGTGCGCTCGTTGAGCTGCGCCCACATCGTCCGGGTCTTCGACTTCCTCGAAGAGGGACCGTGGAGCTTCGTGGTGATGGAGCAGGTGTCGGGCGGGGATCTCCACGCCCGCATCTCCCGCAACGGGCCGCTCGAGCCCGACGAAGCCCGGCGTCTGGGGGAGGAGCTGGCGGGGGCACTCGCAACGGCCCACCGCCACGGCATCCTGCACCGCGACGTCAAGCCCCACAACATCCTGCTCGACGACCAGCGCCGCGCCCTGCTCACGGACTTCGGCTCGGCGAAGATCGAGGGCCAGAGCACCCTCACGGTGACCGGTCACCAGGTGGGCACCCCGGACACCATGGCGCCGGAGGTGATGCGCGGAGCGCGCGCGGACGGGCGCTCCGACGTGTACTCGCTCGGGCTCACGCTCTACTTCGCCCTCACCGGTCGCTTCCCTCCCTCGGAGTTCGCCCACGGTCCGGCGCCGCCCGAGTCCGGGGGATACCGTCCCAGCGCGCTGCGGTCCGAGCTGCCCGAGGACCTGGATGCCGCCGTCGCGCGCGCCACCTGTGCCGACCCCGCCGACCGCTTCCCCACCGCGGCCCGCTTCGCGGACGTCCTGGCCGGGCACGAGCGGGCGTTGCCCGTCGACGCGGAGCGCCGTAGCGCGTCGCTCGACCTGTGCCTGCTGTGCGGCGGCCCGGACGCTCTCGGGCTGAGCGTCTGCGCGGGCTGCCAGAGCGACGGGAAGGCCCGCGACACCTGCATCCTGGTGGACCCGCGCGTCGCCTCCGCGGGGCGGGTGCAGCTTCAGGAGCGTCTCTCCTCCCTGGCAGGACACGCGGATGCGTCGGTTCGCGAAGCCGTGCGCGGCGACCGGAGCCTGCTGGCGGTGTCCGCGACCGCAGCGCCCCGGCTCACCGAGCAGCTGACCGCCCGGGGGATCCCGGTGCGCGCGGTGCCCAGAGCGCGGGTGTGGCGGGCGCTGCCGGGTTCGCTTCAGCGGCTGCTGCTCGCCAACATCGTGGTGGCCACGGCGCTGGGCCTGCTGCTGGACGTAACCTTTGCGGTGAGCGCCGCGTTCGTCGTGCCCGCGCTGACCTGGGGCTCCACCCGCCGTCTGCGGCGGCCGCTGCTGGTGCCGAGCGCGAGCGGGCCGCGACTGCCGGAAGCGGTGGAGCAGCAGGCCGCCCGTACCCTGGCGGAGCTCGGCGCGGGGGCCGCGCGCTCGCTGCTGGTGGACGTGGTGCGCACGGGACAGCGCCTCTTCGCCCACGCCGACGGCCCGGGAAGCCCACTCGGCGCGCGCGTCGGCGAGCTGGTGTCCGCCGCCTGCGACGCCGCGCTCCAGCTGGGAGGGATCGACGACGCGCTGGAGCGGCTCGACAAGCAGCGCGCCCAGCACTCGCAGCTCCCGAGCGGCTGGCTGCGAGGCCTCGCGCAGTGCGAGAGCGCGCGCGACGCGCTGGTGCAGCGCCTGCTCGAAGCCCTGGCCGCCCTGGGCGCGGTCCGCAGCGACGAGCTGGGCTGCGACGGCGCGCTCGACCCGATCGCGGAGCTCGCCGCCGAGCTCGAGGCCGAACGCCGGCTCCAGGCGGAGGCGGCGCGCGAGCTCGAGTCGTTCCTGGAAGGGCCGTAGGCCCGCGGTCAGCGCGGAGCCCCCTCGTCTGGGGCTTTTGCGGCGCCCGGCGACCCGGTGGGCGGCCAGTCCAGCGTGTTCTCCTTCTCCCGAGAGAGCGCCTCCGGAAAGTGCGGGAACGGCAGAACCCCTTGTTGTCGCCACGCCCGCACCCGCTCCTCGGCGTGGCGGGTCTTCTGCTCCTCGAGCCCCTCGTCCCGGCCCAGGTACATCGTCGACGAGGGGAACGCGAAGCCCGTTCCCGCCTCCGCCAC
>JAZFWH010000316.1:0-3046 GCA_036482635.1 Myxococcota bacterium | reverse complement strand
CGCCTCGCCGCGAAGCTGGCGCACGACCTCCACCACGTGCGAGATGCCGAGCACGTAGGCGTGGGAGAGCAGGCCCCCGTGCGTGTTGTACGGCAGGCGGCCCGCGTCGTGGTGCAGCGTGTCGCCCGCGACGAACGCGCCCGCCTCGCCCTTGGCACAGAACCCCATGTCCTCGATCTGCATCAGCGCGGCGATGGTGAAGGGGTCGTAGAGCGTGAGCACGTCGACGTCTGCCGCCGTGATACCTGCCATCGCGAAGGCCGGCGGCGCCGAGAAGACCTGGGGGGTCGAGGTGAAGGCGGGCTGCTGGCTCCAGTAGGTGCCCGTCGCGGAGCGCCCTTCGCCGACACCCGCCACGACGACGGGCGGCTTCGCCAGGTCGCGGGCCCGCTCGGTCGAGGTCATCACGTAGGCGGCTCCGCCATCGGAGATCAGGCAGCAGTCCTCCACGCGCAGCGGGTCGACCAGCATCGGGCGCGCCAGGTAGTCCTCCAGCGTCAGCCGCTTGTCCTGCATCACGGCGCCCGGGTGGAGGTTCGCGTGGCGCCGGCACGCCACCGCGATCGCGCCGAGCTGCTCCGGCGTGGTGCCGAACTCGTGCATGTGCCGGCGCGCGATCGTCGCGAAGTAGACCGGCTGCGGGAACCAGCCGAACGGCAGCTCGAGGTTCGCCTTGAAGCGCTCTTCGGCGTGGAACTGCCCGGGTCCGCCCAGCATGCTCGAGCGCTGGGTGGCCCACGCCACCGAGAACACGTTGACCAGGTGCCGCGCCGCGCCGCTGCGGATCGCCTCGGCCGCCACGCAGGGGGCGGTGGCGGCCCAGACCATGCCGCCCCCCTTGCCGGAGGAGAACATCGCGTGGCGGGTGCCGAAGTGCTCGTGAAACGCCTTCTCGTCGAAGGCGTCGGCCAGTCCGCCGCTGAACAGGATTCCGTCGATGTCCTGGGGCCGCAGCCCGGCGTCGGCGACGGCGCGCTCCACCGCCTGGGCCGCGATCTCGCGCGCGCCGCGACCGGACGCCTTGCTGTGGTCGGCCTCGCCCACGCCGACGACCGCCACCTGGCCGGCGATGTCCTCGAGCTCGCTGGCGCGGCCCCAGTCCAGAGACGTGCTCACCACCGAGGTGCCGATCTCCCCGCTGCCTGAAACGACCCAACCAGCCTACGGCAGCGCGGATTCCAGCGTCAACGCGCGCTGGCCGCGGCCTCCGGGCTCCAGCGCCCGCGGCGCGTCGGCCGGGTGAGCGATCGCTGCAGCGCCGCGAGGAAGCGACTCCGCTTCCAGTCCGCGGCGCCGAAGCGGGCCAGGTGCTCCGTGTGGACCTGGCAGTCGACGAGGTCGAAGCCCCAGGCCTCGAGCTGCCTCACCAGCGCGACGAACGCCACCTTCGAGGCATCGGAGCGCAGCGCGAACATCGACTCCCCGAAGAAGCAGCCGCCCAGCGACACGCCGTACACGCCGCCCACGAGCTCGTCGCCCTGCCAGGCCTCGGCCGAGTGGGCGTAGCCCAGCTCGAAGAGCCGGCAGTAGGCGGCGATCATGTCCGGCGTGATCCACGTGCCCTGGCCCTCCGGGCGCGGCACCTGCGCGCAGGCGCGGATCACGCCCGCGAACGCGCAGTCGAACCGGACCTCGAAGGCCCCGCGCTTCAAGACCTTGCGCAGGCTTCGGCCGACCCGCAGCTTCGCGGGCAGCAGCACCGTGCGCGGGTCCGGCGAGTGCCAGAGGATGGGAAGGCGCTCCTCGTACCAGGGGAAGATGCCCATCGAGTAGGCGAGCAGCAGCCGCTCGGGCTCGAGGTCGCCGCCCACCGCCAGCAGCCCGCTCGGGTCGGCCTGCTCGGGCGGGGGGAAGGCCAGCTCGCCGCCCAGCCTGCGGACCGTCATGCCTTCGCGAGCAAGCCCTTCCCCGGCACGTGGTTCACCTCGAGGCGGATCCCGTCCGGGTCCTCGAACAACACCGAGTAGTAGCCGGGCGCGAAGGGACCGTCTTCGGGCGGGTGCACGATCACGGCCCCGAGCTGCTGGAGGAAGGTGTGGAGGGTGTCGACGTCCTCGCGCTCGCGGGCGCGGAAACACACGTGGTGCAGGCCGACGCGGCGCTGCGCGAAACGCTCCGCCGCGTACGGCCCGTCGGCCTTCATGATGCCCAGCGCGGTCCTGCCCCCCACGCAGTAGAGGAAGCCGTCGCCCTTGAGTACGGGCTTGAGGCCCAGGAACCCCAGCAGCTTCTCGTAGAAGGGAAGACAGGCCTCGAAGTCGCTGACCGTCAGCATGACGTGGGCGATGCCGTTGATCTCCACGCTGCTCCCTCCCCGCGAGACGCGCGTCGCGATTCTATCCCAGGCGCTCCACCGAGAGGGCGATCAGCCACTGCGCGATGAAGTAGCTGCCGAGCACCAGCCCCTGCGCGGCCGGCAGCGGACGCCGGAAGCGGTGGATCGCCAGCAGCGAGTCCGACGCTGCGAACCACACTGCCCCGGCCAGCGCGAGCAGCGCCGCGGGCCCGCCCGTCGCCAGCCACCACTCGAGCGCCTGCCAGGCCATCGCCCCGATGGCGAGGATGTACGCCAGGACGGGGCCCTTCAGGCGACCCGCGCTCGGCGAGAGAATCCCGAACAGGGCGACGCCCCCGACGAGGAAGGGGAGCGGGGCCCAGGGCGTGAGGGCGAGCCCCGACTGGGACGCGAAGGCGGCGATGTAGGCGAGGTGGGCGACGAGGAAGCTGGCGAGCCCGGCGGCGAAGCGGTCCGACGGGAGCATGAGGAACGAATCGCCGGCCAGCGAGAAGGCCAGCCCGATCAGGATCGCCCCGCGGTAGAACGGCGGCGCCGCCGGCCCGGCCCCCACCGCGATCGCGGCGATGAAAAGCAGGGTGAGCGGCTTGAAGAAGTAGACGGCCCGCGGCGGGCCGCGCCGGTCCGCGCGGATCAGCAGGACCGCGCAGACGGCGGCCAGCAGCGTCAGCACGGCGTCGTGGGTCTCGAGCGGCAGAAGGAGCCCAGGCGTCTCGATCGAAGCTCGCCCTCCATACCACGTCCCGCTCG
>JAZFWH010000315.1:0-6510 GCA_036482635.1 Myxococcota bacterium | reverse complement strand
CTTCCGCGCCAGGCGCAGGAGCTGCTCGGCTACGCGGTGCACGACGCGCTGCACCAGGCCGGTGGCTACCTCGGCAGCGTCGACCTGCGCGACCCCGTGGACCTGCTCGAAGAGGGGACGCTCTAGGACCAGATCTTGTGGCCGGGCAGCCTCACCCGGGCGAGGTCGGTTCCGGTGGCGAGCGACGACAGCGGCTATTTCGCGGTGGAAGACGCACCCGAAGGGCAGCTCACGCTGGTCACGCGCTCGCTTCCCCACCTCGAGGTCACGGGGATCACGCTCGCTGCGGGCCTGTCGAAGAACGTGGACCTGGTGCTCGACTGGGGTGAGCAGGTGATGACGGGGCGAGTGCTCGGCGACGACGCAGCGCCGGTCTCCGGGGCGCAGCTCTCCCTCTCCTGGTCACACCAGCGGGGCGCGGCCCACAGCCGGTCGCTGCGCCGGACCTTGAGCGACGCCGGGGGGTCGTTCCGCTTCACCCAGCTCGGGCCGGGGACACACCAGCTCGCGGTCAGCGCCCCCGGCTACGTCGAACGGCGGGAGAGCTTCGAGGTCGGCCACCGCCTGCGCGAAGCCGAGCTTCGGCTGGAGCCGGCCCGCTAGCGCGCCGGCTCACAGGCGCTTCTTCAGGGCCTTCACGTAGGTCTTGAGCACCTTGATCCGGGCGTGGCGTTTGTCGTTGGCGGGCACGACGTGCCAGGGCGCGTAGTCGGTGCTGGTGCGCGTCACCATCTCGTCGATGGCGGCGACGTAGGCGTCCCACTTGTCGCGGTTGCGGTAGTCCTCGTCGGTGATCTTGTACTTCTTGAAGGCGGTCTTCTCGCGGACCTGGAAGCGCCGGCGCTGTTCCTCGGGGTCGATGTGCAGCCAGAACTTCAGCACCACCATGCCGGAGCTGGCGAGTTGCACCTCGAAGTCGTTGATCTCCCGATAGGCACGGCGCCACTCGTCCTCCCGCGCGAAGCCCTCGACCCGCTCCACCAGGACTCGCCCGTACCAGCTGCGGTCAAAGATCGTGTGGTGGCCAGCGCTCGGCAGCTGTCTCCAGAAGCGCCACAGGTAGTGATGGGCCTTCTCCTCCTCGGTCGGGGCCGCCACCGGAACCACCTGGAACAGCCGGGCGTCGATCGGCCACGTCAGGCGCCGGATCACCCCGCCCTTGCCGGCGGCGTCCCAGCCCTCGAAGACCAGCACGCTCGAGACGCGCTGTTCGAAGGCCTCGCGCGAGAGTCGGCTGAGGTCCGCCTGCAGGCGCTTGCGTTGCTTGTCGTAGTCCTCTTTCGCGAGCGACTTCGAGAGGTCGACCTCGTCGAGAACGGTGCGTCTCTCCGTGCCGGTGGAGACGATTGCGGGCAGCAGCGGGGCGGCCGGTGCGGGCGCCTCCGCCAGGCGGTGGATGAGCCGGTCGTGCAGGCTGCGGGCGAAGGTGAGGTGACAGTAGTAGGGGTTCTCGCTGGGGATGATGTTCCACTGGGCGGCGCCGCTGCTCGTCTTGCGCAGCACCCGCTCGGCGATCGGCAGCGCCTCGTCGTAGCGCTCGTAGATGAGCCGGTCCTGCTCGTCCACCCACCAGATCTTCTCCGGGTGCTTCTTCGCCTTCTTGAGTCGCTTCTGGAGCCCCTTCTTGCTCAGGTGGAACCAGTACTTGAGGATCAGGGTGCCGTCGTGGGCGAGGTCTTCTTCGAACTGCTGGATGTTGGCATTGCGGCGGGCGATGCCGTCGTCGTCGAGGTCCCCGTCCAGGGCGTCGCGGATCAGGCTCTGCACCCAGCCGTTGACGAACACCCCGATGCGCCCCTTGCGCGGAAGCCGGTGCCAGAAGCGCCAGAAGGGCGGCAGCTCGCGTTCCTCCTCGGTGGGGGGACCGAGCGCGTGGGTCTCGAGGTGGCGCTGG
This sequence comes from Myxococcota bacterium, assembly GCA_036482635.1. GTDB lineage: Bacteria > Myxococcota_A > UBA9160 > UBA9160 > SMWR01 > JAZFWH01. Next base: position 4,616 of record JAZFWH010000315.1, on the reverse strand, counting down.
TCCATCCACTCGTGCATGGCCTTGAGCGCCGCGCCGCAGGCCGGCCGGTCGTCGCCGCCGAGCAGGATGACGACCGAGAAGTCGGCGTTCGCCAGGTCGAACTGGGCGTTCAGCAGATCGATGCGGAGCTTCTCGAGGGCTTCCACGTACTCCGCCTTGGTCGTGGTCTGCTCGATCTCGGCGGCTTCCAACACGACCCGGCTCCTTCCTTCCTCCTGCCCCGCACCCACCCTATGATACGCGGCGAGCGCCCGACCGTGGGGATCCGCGCCATGCGCCGCCTGCTCCTGCTGCGCCACGCGAAGTCCAGCTGGGGAGATCGCGGGCTCGACGACCACGACCGCCCCCTGGCGCCGCGGGGAGAGAAGGCGGCTGCGCTCATCGGGGACTACCTCGCGCAGCGCGGTCCGCTTCCCTCGCTCGCGCTGTGCTCTTCCGCGCGCCGCACTCGAGACACGCTGGAGCGCCTGATCGCCCGTTTGCCGGAACCTCCCGAGGTGGTCCAGGCGCGCGAGCTGTATCTGGCGAGCGTGAACGAGGTGCTCGGCCAGATCCGCCGGGCTCCGGACGCGCACGCCGTCCTGCTGGTGGTGGGCCACCATCCGACCACGCAGGCCCTCGCGCTCCAGCTGAGCGGCCGGGGCGATCCGCAGGCCCTGCGGCGCCTGCGCGCGAAGTTCCCCACCGGGGCGCTCGCCGAGCTGCGCTTCGCCGCCGAACGCTGGGGCGATCTGGAGCCCGGCGCCGGCGAGCTGCACGCCTTCTGCACACCGAAGGAGCTCGGCTAGGAGGCCGACTCGAGAGTCGGCCTCCGCGCAGCGAGCCCGCAAGCCCGAAGGGCGCGCAGCGAGGCGAAGCCGAGCGGAGGCGGGCCCCTGCAAGACAGGCGAGCGGAGTTTCAGCGGACTGGGCGCCGGCCGGCGAAGCCCGCTCCTGTATCATGGCGGCGTGCGACGCGCGCCGAACGCGCGCGGCACGAGAAGGCGAGTGTGGAGCCCACCCCCCCGAATTTCGAGATCGAGCTCAAGCTCGAGGTGCCCGCCGAAGACCTGCCACGCCTCCAGCGCCACGCTCGCATCCGCTCGCTCACCCAGGGGCGGGCGACGACCCGGGAGCTGCGTTCCACCTACTTCGACACCGCTGGCCTGGACCTGCGCCGGCGTGGCATCGCGCTGCGCGTGCGCAAGGTGGGACGCGTCTGGCTGCAGACGGTCAAGACCGCCGGGGTGGTGCACGCGGGGCTCTTCGAGCGCGCCGAGCACGAGGTGACGCTGCCCAGTGACCGACCCGACGTGACGCGCATCCCCGATGCGGAGCTGCGCGCGGCGATCGAGCGCGAGATCGGCGGCCGCACGCTCCAGCCCGTGGTCGAGACGCAGCTGCGCCGCACGCAGCGGCGGGTCCGCTTCGCGGGGAGCGAGCTCCAGCTCGCCCTCGACGTCGGGGAAATCCGCACACGCAGCGGCAGCGCGCCGGTGCGAGAGCTGGAGCTCGAGCTCGTCTCGGGGCGCTCCGCGGCCCTGTTTGGGCTGGCCCTCGGCCTCCAGGCAGACCTGGATCTGCGTCCCTCGATCGAGAGCAAGGTGGCGCGCGGCTACGCGCTGCTCACCGGGGAGCGCCCGTCGCCTGCGATGGCCCCGGCGATTTCGCTGCGCCCCGAAGCGACCCTCGAGGACGTGTTGGCGGCGGTCGTCGGGACCTGCGTGCAGCAGATCCAGGCCAACCAGGTGCCCGCCCACGACGGCATCGATCCCGAGGGAGTGCACCAGATGCGCGTCGGGGTGCGCCGCCTGCGCTCGGCGCTCTCGCTGTTCGCCCCCATGCTCCCCCTCGAGCAAGCCGAGCCCTTCCGACAGGAGCTTCGCTGGCTGGCCGCCGAGCTCGGCGCCGCCCGGGACATCGACGTGTTCCTGGAAGAGACGCTCGAGCCCCTGCTCCGCCACCGGCCGGACGACCCGGCCCTCAAGCGGCTGCGCGACGAGGCCCTCGAGCTGCGCGCGGATGCCTACCGCAACCTGCGCGCAGCGCTCGACTCGCCGCGCTATCCGCGCCTGCAGCTCCAGCTCGGCGGCTGGCTGGCAGCCCGCGCCTGGCGCGAGCAGCCGCTCTCGGCGGAGGGCGCGATCCTGTTCGCGCCGGCCCGCGAGCAGACCGCAGCGCTGCTGGGGCGCCGGCACCGCAAGGCCCACGAGCTGGGGCACGACATCGCGACCGGAACGGTGGAGGAGCAGCACCGCCTGCGCGTCCATCTCAAGAAGCTGCGCTACGGAGCGGAGTTCCTGCGCAGCGTGCATCCCCGCGCCGACGCCCGCCGCTACCTGCGGCGCCTGGCGCGCCTGCAGGACGTGCTCGGCCGCCTGAACGACGTCGCCACCGCCGAGCGGCTGCTGTACCAACTGCTCGAGCGCCTGGGAGACGAGGCCGGAATCGCGCACCACCGCGCGGCCGGCTACGTCGCCGGCTGGACCGCCCGGCTGGCCGAATCCCACGGCCTGCGGCTGGCGAAACGCTGGAAGGCGTTCGAGAAGGCCGAGCCCTTCTGGGAGGACGCCTGATGCGCGAGGGTTCTCCGATTCGTGATTCGATCGTCCTCGTCCTCGAACGCTGGGGCCATGTTGGGTCGGCCTAAGACATCGCTGCGAAAAGACCTCCCCGGCGAGCGTGTTCTCGACCTGGAGAGCCAGGGGCCCGATCGCTACCTGAACCGCGAGCTCTCCTGGCTGGACTTCAACCGGCGGGTGCTGGCGCTGGCCGAGAACCGCGCACTCCCCGCGCTGGAGCGGGTGCGCTTCCTCGCCATCTTCAGCCGCAATCTGGATGAGTTCTTCCAGGTGCGGGTAGCGCTGCTGCGCGCCCGCCGCGAGGCGAGTCTCGAGGCGCGCTCGCCCGACGGCCTCAGCCCCGACGAGCAGCGGACCGTGGTGCGGGCCCGGGTGCTCGAGCTCGTGCGCGCCGAGGAGCAGGTCTTCAGCAAGGAGGTCCTTCCCGACCTGGCCGAGGCGGGGATCCGGATCAGCGCGTGGAGCGAGCTGGCGAAGCGCGAACGCGAGCAGCTGGGGAGGCTCTTCGAACAGAAGATCTTCCCGGTCCTCACGCCGCTCGCGGTCGATCCGGCGCACCCGTTTCCCTACGTCTCGAACCTGTCCTTCAACCTGGCCGCGCTGGTGCGCCACCCCCGTTCGCACACCGTGCGCTTCGCCCGCATCAAGGTTCCGCCGCTTCTCACGCGCTTCCTGCCGCTCGATGACGGCGAGCGCTTCGTGCCGATCGAGCAGGTGATCGGCGCGCACCTGGGCTCGCTCTTCCCCGGCATGGAGACCGTCGAGCACTGGCCGTTCCGGGTGACGCGCGACGCAGAGCTGTACCTCGAAGAAGACGAGGCCGACGACCTGATGGACTCGATCGAGTCGGGTCTGCACCGGCGCCATCGCCTGAGCGACGCGGTGCGCCTCGAGGTGCACGAATCCGCCTCGCAGCGGGAGCTGGAGATGCTCCTCGAGGAACTCGAGCTCGAGGAGACCGACGTTTACGTTCGCAGCGGGCTGCTCGACCTGGGCGCGCTCCTGGAACTGTACGCACTCGACCGGCCCGAGCTGAAGGACGAGCACTGGATCCCGCGCACGGAGCCGCGCCTCAGCACCGGAGACGGAGGCGAGGCCCCGAACATCTTCCGGGTCCTCTCCGAGGGCGACGTGCTGGTGCACCACCCCTACGACTCGTTCGACGGCTCCGTGCAGGCCTTTCTGTCCCAGGCCGCCGACGACCCCAACGTGCTGGCGATCAAGCACACGATCTACCGCACCGCCGGACGCGAGGAGAACCCCATCGTCCACACGCTGATGCGCGCCGCCCAGGCCGGCAAGCAGGTCGTCACCCTGGTCGAGCTCAAGGCCCGCTTCGACGAGCAGACCAACATCGAGTGGGCGCGCCGGCTCGAGCAGGCCGGGGTGCACGTGGTGTACGGACTGGTCGGGCTCAAGACGCACGGCAAGGTCGCCCTGGTCGTGCGCCAGGAGTCCGACGGGATTCGACGCTACTGCCACGTCGGGACGGGCAACTACCACCCGGGGACGGCCCGCCTCTACGAGGACGTGGGTCTGCTCTCGGCCTCCCCCGAACTCGGCGCCGATCTCTCCGACCTGTTCAACCGCCTGACCGGCTACAGCCAGCCCCCGGAGTACCGCGCCCTCATCGCCGCGCCCGAGCGCCTGCGCAAGGCGCTGCTGGAAGAGATCGAGACCGAGCGCGAGCACGCGGACGGACAGATCCTGCTCAAGTGCAACAGCCTCTCGGACCCCGCGATGATCGACGCGCTCTATCACGCCTCGCAGTCCGGCGTCGAGATCGACCTGGTGATCCGGGGGATCTGCTGCCTGCGCCCCGGAGTTCCCGGCCTCTCGGAGACGATCCGCGTGCGCTCGATCCTGGGCCGCTTCCTCGAGCACTCGCGCATCTTCCGCTTCGGGAGCGCCACGCGCGGCTACCGCTACTACATCGGATCCGCGGACTTGATGCCCCGGAACCTCGACCTGCGCGTCGAGGTGGTCGTGCCGATCGTGGACGCGGCGCTTCAGCGCCGACTCCAGCAGGTCCTGGACCTGCTGCTGGCGGATGAC
>JAZFWH010000314.1:0-24786 GCA_036482635.1 Myxococcota bacterium | reverse complement strand
CGCCCGGGGGCCTGCGCGCGGGACGCATCGCGCTGATCGCGGCGGCGCTGGTGGCCCTGGTCGCTGCCGGCCGCTACCTCGGGGCCTACGTCCCACAGTTTGCAGCCTGGGTCGACGGCCTCGGCTTGTGGGGCCCGCTGGTGTTCGGGGTGGGCTACGCCGCCGCCGTGGTGGCCTTCGTGCCCGGCTCCCTGCTGACCCTGGCCGCCGGGGCCGTGTTCGGCCTGGTCGAGGGAACCATCACCGTGCTCGCGGCGGCGACGGTCGGAGCGGCGCTCGCGTTCCTGGTATCGCGCCACCTGGCCCGCTCCGTGATCGAGAAGAAGCTGACGGACAGCGCCCGCTTCGCCGCCATCGATCGGGCGGTCGGGGCCCAGGGGCGACGGATCGTCTTCCTGCTGCGCCTCTCGCCCGTCTTCCCGTTCAACCTGCTCAACTACGCGTTGGGCTTGACCCGGGTGCGCTTCGCGGACTATCTGGTCGCTTCGGTGGGAATGCTGCCCGGGACCGTGCTCTACGTCTACTACGGAAAGCTCGCCGGGGACGTGGCCGCACTGGCGGGAGGCGCCGCCGTGGAGAAGGGCGTCGGGTACTACGCCGTGCTGGTACTGGGCCTCGCCGCGACCGCGATCGTCACCGCGCTGGTAACGCGCACCGCGCGGCGCGCGCTGGCGGAAGTCAGCGGCGTTTGAAGGGCGAACTGGAAAGGGTGAGAAAATGAGCGCGGCACCGGAAGTGTTCCCTCACGACGAGCACAACGCGGAGCTCATCTCGAACGTCCATCCCGCGGACTGGAAGAACCCCGAACCCTCCGGCCGTTACAACCTCGTGGTGATCGGAGCGGGCAGTGCCGGCCTGATCACTGCGGCGATAGCGGCCGGTCTGGGCGCGAAGGTCGCTCTGGTGGAGCGCCACCTGCTGGGAGGAGACTGCCTCAACGTCGGCTGCGTGCCGTCCAAAGCCTTGATCCGCGCCTCGCGCAGCGTCGCCGAGGCGCGCCGAGCAGTGGAGTTCGGCCTGCCCGAGCCCCGCGACGACGAGATCGACTTCGCGGCCGCGATGAAGCGCGTGCGGCGCGTGCGCGCACGCATCAGCCGCGACGACTCCGCCCACCGCTACCGCGACGAGCTGGGCGTCGAGGTCTTCCTGGGAGACGCGAGGTTCTCGGGCTCAGACCGGGTCGAGGTCGCGGACAAGAGCCTGCGCTTCAAGAAGGCGGTGATCGCGACGGGCGCGCGGGCGGTGGCGCCGCCCATCCCCGGGCTGACCGAGGCCGGCTACCTGACCAACGAGACCGTCTTCAACCTGACGGAGCGGCCGGGTCGGCTGGGAGTGATCGGCGGCGGTCCGATCGGCAGCGAGCTGGCGCAGGCCTTCCGGCGCCTGGGCTCCCAGGTGGTGGTGTTCGACCTGGCCCCACAGCTGCTACCCCGCGAAGACGAGGACGCCGCGGAGATCGTGAAGCAGCGCTTCCTGCACGAGGGGATCGGGCTGGTGCTGGGCTGTCGGCTCAAGAAGGTCGAAGTCCGCGGCGAACAGAAGATCATCCACGCCGCGTGCGCCGATGGCAACGAGCAGGCCGTCGCGGTGGACGAGATCCTGGTCGCCGCCGGCCGCGCGCCCAACGTGGAAGGAATGAACCTGGAGGCGCTGGGCGTCGAGTACGACGCGCAGCGCGGCGTGCGGGTCGACGACTACCTGCAGACCGCGAACCCCCGGATCTACGCCGCCGGTGACGTCTGCATGGAGTGGAAGTTCACCCACGCGGCGGATGCCGCGGCCAAGATCGTGGTGCAGAACGCGCTCTTCCTCCGCACGAAGAAGCTCAGCTCACTGATCATGCCGTGGTGTACGTACACCGACCCCGAGGTCGCGCACGTCGGGCTGTCCGAGCGCGATGCGCGGGCGTCGGGGATCGAGCTGGACACGTTCGCAATCCCGCTGGAGGCGGTAAACCGCGCCGTCGCGGACGGCGAGGAAGAGGGCTTCGTCAAGGTCCACGTGAAGAAGGGCAGCGACGAGATCCTGGGCGCGACGATCGTCGCCTCCCACGCCGGCGAGATGATCAGCGAGGTCACGCTCGCCATGGTCGGGAAGCTGGGCCTGGGCAAGATTCTCGAGGTGATCCACCCCTACCCGACCCAGGCCGAAGGCATCCTGCGTGCGGCGTCGACCTACACCCGCCGTCGCGTCACCCCCCTGGTGAAGCTGGCGCTGCAGCGCTGGATGGCCCTGCGCCGCTAGGGGGACTTGCCGGGCATCCGCTGCAAACCGATGCTGGTAAGATCGCCGGAAACATCACCTTGCAAGCGCCGTGAGACGCTGCGCAGATCCGAGGTAGCAGGCGCATGAATCGGGCAGCCAGGCAGCGCATCCTCGGGCTCTTCCTGTGGGGGGAAGACCTGAATCTGTACAGCCAGGGGTCGGACTGGGAGCAGGCCCGGGTCACCGGAGAGGGGGGGCGCCTGTTCGAACGCTCGGGCACCCGGTGACCCGACGGCTCCAGCCCACGCGCGAATCATGAAGAACGCGATCCTGCGAAGACTGCTCCTGGGCCGGCGACTGGCGCGCGTCGAGCAAAAGAAGCGGTTGTACGACGAGCCCAGGACCCCTTCCGAGATCGTCGATCACCAGATCGAGCGCTTCAACGCGGTGTGGGAGAAGTGCTGGCAGACGATTCCCTTCTACCGCCACTGGCGCGAAACCCACCGGTTGCCGAAGGCCATCCAACAGCCGGGCGATCTGGACGGCTTCCCGGTTCTCACCAAGGCCGTGCTCCAGGCCCACGAGGATCTGGTCTTCCAGGGCGGGAAGATCCGGGACTCCATCTCCACGGGTGGCAGCACCGGCGTCCCCACGCGGTTTCCCGTGGATCTGGGCCATCGCGACGACGAGTACGCAAGCCTCTACGCCGCCCGGGCTTGGTGGGGTGTCGAGCCCCTGGATGACACGGTGCTGTTCTAGGGCCACTCCCACCTGTTCGGAACCGGGCTCACGGGGACCCTCAACACCTGGAAGAGACGGGCGCTCGACGCCCTCATCAACACGCGTCGGCTCGACGCCTACGACGTGAGTCCGGCGAACCTGGACGCGTACTATCGGGCGGTGCGCGCACGCGCTCCCCAGGTCCTGGTGGGATACACGTCGTGTCTGTTCAAGCTGGCCAAGTTCATCGACGAGAACGGACTCGATGCCGGAACCCGCCCCCGGCTCAAGGCGGTGATCGTCACCGCCGAGACCGTGACCGACGCGGACGTGGAGCTGATCAGCCGCGTGTTCGGCGCCCCCACCGTCAACGAGTACGGCATGGCGGAGACCAGCATCATCGCGTACTCGCGAGAGCGGTCCGACAACCTCCAGCTGCTCTGGGATTCGGTGCTGGGCCGGGTGGACGACGACTCGCTGCTGTATGTGACCACGCTGCTCTCGCCGCTGTTTCCGCTGATCCAGTATCAGACCGACGACTGCGTGAAGGTGGTGGAGTCGCATCGGGGCAGCGTGCTGCGCATGAGCCACGTCCAGGGACGACGACGCGATGTGCTTTCGGTTGTTGCGGTCTCCGGGGACGTGCTGGATCTCAGCGGCATCCTCATGGTTCACGCCCTCAAGTCGTACCCCAACGTCTTCGGAATCCAGTTCGAGCAGCTCGAACGCGATCGGGTGCGCATCTGCGTACTGGGGGATCGGCGCCTGGATCTCCCCCGGATGAAGGAGTTCTTCGTGACAGAGATGCATCGGGATGCCAAGCCCGTCGATCCGGCCGCGGTCGAGTTGGTCCAGATCGACGAGGTGGTGAAGAGCATCGCGGGCAAGGAGCTGCTCGTGCGACCTCGCATGGACGGCAATGCGCCGGATCCGTAGCAACCCGCGGCCGGGTCGCGAGCCTCGGAACGCCCGATGATCGGTTGGCTGCAACGAGCGCGAGACGTGGTCCTGGAAGCCTGGCGGGTCGCCCGGGTGCCTGCGAACCCGGAGATCGCAGCGGCCCTTGGGGGAGCTGGCGCAGAGAACGGCAGGCGACCGCAGCCCGGAAGCCATCGACCGCTATCTGCAGGAGAGGCCGGCGTTGTCGCGCCTCCAGCGGGTCCGCGACTGGTTCCAGGATCCGGAATCCGGGGAGTGGCGCCTCGGGTTCTCGAACACGCTCTTCGCGCCGGGCCTGGTCCGCTGGGCGCCCGGGCCGCCCGGCGGCGACCTGATCGTCTTCCTCCATGGCTCGCTGGGGGACGCAGCCTGCGCCTTGGGCGATCGCCCCGACAACGAGAACATGAACGAGATTGCCCGGGCCCATGGGGCCGGTCTGGTGTCCTGGGACTGGCCCTTTCACGGCGCTCGCCTGAACGAAGGCCTGTATCGCGGCCTGCAATCCGTCGTGTCCAATGAGCGGGAGTACAGCCGGATGCTTCCGGCCCTGGGGACCTCTTTGTGGCGCGAGTGGGTGGCCGAGCTGGCATTCGTCCTACAGCAGGTTCGCCGGCGCGCCGGCCCGGACGTGCCGATCCATGTGGTGGGCTACAGCATGGGAGCCGCCTTCGCGTATGTGGCCCCCCTGCTGGGGACCCGGGTGGCGAGCGTGTCGGCTGCCTGCTCCTGCGCACGGCTGGCCGACCTGCTGGCCGAGGGCAAGACCCGGCGGCACGGCTTCTTCCTTTACCCCAACGATGCTCTCGGATCCTTCGACCTGGACGACCAGGTGGACGCCCTGATCGCCCGGGGCGTCCCACTGCTGGTGGTGCACGGCGACCAGGACCCGGGCTGCCTGGCCTCGAGCCGGACGGCGCTGGCCCAGCGCTCCCAGCGGGCTCCGGAGCAGGTGGAGATCCAGGTCCTGCCGGGCCATCCCCACCGCTTCTCATCGGAGGTGAAGGCCCGCATCTCGGCCTTCCTGCATCGCGTCCGATCGGGCCAGCCCACGCAGGCCTGAACGGTCCCGCGAGCCGAAAGCCCCTGCGGTCAGTCCGCGTCGGAGCCGCGCCGGGCCGCGAGAATCGCGCGGACCAGCGGATCGGGGACGTCCTCGGGTACCGGCCCCTCGGGATCCGCGCACACCGCCTTGCCGAGCCGGACCGTCTCCCGGTACGTGTCGAGATAGGTGACGCAGCTGGGGCACTCGTGCATGTGCCCCTCGAAGGTCTCGCGCCGGGGCTCGGGCAGCGTGCCCTCCAGGTACTCCACCAGGAAGTCGACGAATTCGCGGCAGGTCATGGAGCGCTCCTGCGGACGTGCGGCTCGATCAGGCCCCTCAGCGCCTGCCGCGCCCGGTGCAGGCGCGTCTTCACCGCGTTGGAACTGATGCCCATCAGCCGCGCCGTCTCCTCCGTGTCCAGCTCTTCGATGTCGCGGAGCAGCAAAACGGTGCGGTAGCTCTCGGGCAGCTGCTCGATCGAGGCGCGGACCCTCGTCCGGACCTCCTCGCGCTCGGCCAGGACGTCGGCGCCCTTCTCCCACTCGACGGCCGGCCGCTCCATGTGGCCGTCCTCCAGGAAGCCGGGCAGCAGCTCCTCGATGGACTGCTCCGGCTTGCGGCGGCGGGTGCGGAGCTTCATCAACGCGGCGTTGACGACGATGCGGTGGAGCCAGGTCGAGAGGAGCGAGCCGCCCTGGAAGCCGTCGAGTGAGCGAAACGCCGAGAGAAACGCGTCCTGGACGGCGTCGCGCGCGTCCTCTTCGCTGGCCAGGAAGCGACGGGCCACCGCCAGCATCCGGCCTGAGTGGGCGCGCACCAGCTCCTCGAAGGCCTCGTCCTCGCCCGCACGCAGCCGCGCCAGCCGCGCGGTCTCGTCGCGGCCCGAGCCTTCCCGACCCCCACCGCCCGTGCTGGCACCGGTTCCCGACACGTCCCGGCTGCACGCTACCACAGGGCTCCGGCCGGGTGTGCAGCGGGCCCGGCGTCGTCAGCCTGTCGCTTCGCGCCTACAGTGTGGCGGCCGACGTCTGGACCCCGAGCAGACCGGAGGTGACCGTGTCCCTGCTGCGATTCCTCGGCGTGGGTGGCGTGCGCGAGCGAGAGAGCGGCGACACCGCCACCGTCCGCCGCATCGCCGCGGCGCTCGAGCGGCTCGATCCCCAGACCGCCAAGCACCTGGCGGCCTTCGCCTTCGTGCTGGCGCGCGTAGCCAACGCGGACCTGAAGATCGACGAGTCCGAGACCGCGGAGATGGAGCGCATCGTGAAGACGCTCGCATCGCTCTCCGAGGGGGAGGCCGTGCTGGCGGTGCAGATCGCCAAGTCCCAGGCGCGCCTGCTGGGGGGAACCGAGAACTACGTGGTGACCCGCGAGTTCCGCAAGCTCGCCACGCGGGCGCAGCGCGCGGAGCTCCTTCAGTGCCTGTTCGCGGTGGCCGCGGCGGACGGCACGATCTCGAGCGAGGAGAGCGCCGAGCTCTTGGCGATCGCCGAGGAGCTCGGCTTCACCCGCGCCGAGGCCAACTCCCTGCGCTCCACCTATCGCGACAAGCTGTCGGAGTTCCAGAAACGGCCCAATGATTGAGCCGTCGGGCTGCGCGCGGCCGGTTCGCTGCGGCGCGGCGTCGGTTCGAGGCAGTCAGCTGCGCGTGAGCAGCAGGGTGCGCGGGTCCAGTGCGACGTGGAGCGCGCTGGGGTCGGGGCTGTCGTGGTCCTTCAGCGCGCGCAGGGCCACGGCCCCCGGGCCGGGCTCCAGCACCAGGATCACGCTCACCAGGTCCTCGACCCGCTGGGCGAAATCCGGGAGCTGCTCGACCCGCTCCCCGCTGCAGGCCGCCGAGAGCCAGACCTCGGCGGCCAGCTCGCGCGCGAGCGCGGCCAGCTCGACCATCTGGTCGCGGGGCAGGTTCTCCAGATCCAGGCCCTCCAGGATCAGCAGGGAGGGCTTGGCAGCGGCCTCCGTCTCGACCTTCACGGCGTCGCGCAGCCTGGCCACCGTCAGCGTGTCGGGCGGATAGACGCGGATGCTGCGGCGCCGGTCGATCTCGGCGTGCACCAGCGCCTCGTCCTCGAGGTGCGTGGTGGCCGCCAGCTCCTCGAAGACGGTGTCGTAGAAGGCCCGCACGTGGGAGACCGTCTGGTCCAGGGCGACGTGCAGGACGTGCCCGGAGCGGAGCAGCTCGTCGAGGGCCACGCAGACCAGGAAGCCGGTCTTGCCGACGCCGTGACCGGCGAGCACGAGGCCCAGATTGCCCGGCCCGAGGCCCCCGTGGAGACCCTTCTCGAGCAGCCGGAGCGGGCTGCGAGCGTTTAGAAAAGTGCGGTACACGAAGCCGTCTCGCCGACGCGACTACTCGTCATCGTCCCGGGTCTTCGATCCGTACTCCTCGATCAGGCGCTTGCGCACCTCGGACGGAACCGGAAGATAGCGCGCAAACTCCATGGTGAACTCGGCCTTGCCCTGGGTCACCGAGCGCAGGTCGGTGGCGTAGCCAAACATCTCCGCCAGGGGGACCTCGGCCTCGACGCGGCAGAAGCCCTCCTCCTCGGTCGTGCCGATCACCGCGCCCCGGCGCTGCATCACCGTCTTGAGGACGACGCCCTGGAACTCGGTGGGGCCTTCTACCTCCAGCTTCATCACGGGCTCGAGCACGATGGGCTTCGCCCGCCCGTAGACCTCGCGCAGGGCCTTGCGGCCGGCGATCTGGAAGGCCATGTCCGAGGAGTCCACCGAGTGGGCCTGGCCGTCGTTGAGCACCACCCGCACGCCGGTGATCGGGAAGCCGATCAGCCGGCCCTTCGCGAGGGTGCTCTGGACGCCCTTCTCGACCGAGCGAATGAATTCCGTGGGGATCGCCCCCCCGCGCACCTCGTTGACGAAGTCGAACTCGCCCTCGTCCAGGGGCTCGATGTAGCCCGCCACCCGGGCGAACTGCCCCGAGCCACCGGTCTGCTTCTTGTGGGTGACGCTGAACTCCGCCCGTTGCGAGACGGTCTCGCGGTAGGCCACCTGGGGCGCGCCGGTCTCGACGGCCACGCCGTACTCGCGCTTCATCCGCTCGACGTAGACGTCGAGGTGAAGCTCGCCCATGCCTGAGATCACGGTCTCGCCGCTCTCCGGGTCGACGCCCGAGTGGAAGGTCGGGTCCTCGCGCACGAAGCGGCCCAGCGCGCGGCTCATGTTGTCCTGGGACTTGTTGTCCCGCGGCTTGATCGACAGCGAGATCACCGGCGCCGGGACGTGCATCGAGCTCATCGAGATCTCGATGGACTCGTCGGTGAAGGTGTCGCCCGACGCGCAGTCGATGCCAAACACCGCCACGATGTCGCCCGCGAACGACTCGTCGATGTCCTCCATCTGGTCGGCGTGCATGCGCCCGAGGCGGCCCACCTTGTGGCGCTTCTTGGTGCGGCTGTTCACGATCGCCGAACCCCGGGAGATGCGGCCCTGGTAGACGCGCAGGTAGGTGAGCTGCCCGTAACGCCCGTCCTCGAGCTTGAACGCCAGGGCCACCAGCGGCTTGTTCGCGTCGGCGACCAGCGCGATCGGCGCCTCGTCGTTGGAGAGATCGACGCCGGTGTTCTCCCCCTCGGTCGGATTCGGCAGGTAGCTCAGCACCGCGTCGAGCAGCGGCTGCACTCCCTTGTTCTTGTAGGCGGCGCCGAGCAGCACCGGGGTCAGGTCCAGCGAGAGCGTGCCGCGGCGGATGGAATCGCAGATGAGCGGCTCGGTCACCTTGTCTTCGAGGATCGCCTCGGTGAGCTCGTCGGAGAACATCGAGACCTGGTCCAGCATCTTCTCGCGCGCGGCCTCGGCCTCGTGTCGCAGCTCGGCGGGGATCTCCTCCACGCGCACGGTCTCACCGTGGGCGCCGTCGAAGTAGACGGCCTTCATTTTCACCAGATCCACCACACCCTGGAAGTCCGCCTCCAGCCCGATGGGGAGCTGCATGAGCACGGCGTTGTGCTTCAGCTTCTCGCGGAGCTGTTCCGTCACCCGCTGCGGGTTCGCCCCCGAGCGGTCGAGCTTGTTGATGAAGGCGACGCGCGGAACCCGGTAGCGGCGCATCTGGCGGTCCACGGTCAGGGACTGCGACTGGACGCCGGCCACGCCGCACAGGATGAGCACGGCGCCGTCGAGTACGCGCAGCGAGCGCTCCACCTCGATCGTGAAGTCCACGTGGCCCGGCGTGTCGATGATGTTGATGTGGTGGCCGTCCCACTCGCAGTGGGTCGCGGCGGAGGCGATGGTGATGCCCCGCTCGCGCTCGAGCTCCATGAAGTCCATGGTGGCGCCGCTGTTGTCCTTGCCCTTCACCTCGTGCATGCGGTGGATGCGCTGGGTGTAGAACAGCACTCGCTCGGTGAGCGTCGTCTTCCCCGAGTCGATGTGTGCGCTGATGCCGATGTTCCGGATCTTCGACAGCTCGATGCTCATCGTCTTCTCTCGCTGGCGCCTCCGCCCGACGCCTGTTCCACTCCACACCATCGCGGGGCCGGGATCGCCCTCGGGCCCCGTTGGATTCCCACGCCCGCGACGCCGCCGGGCATCCCCCGACAGCGTCCGCCCACTCGATTGCGGGGGTCGAAACGTTGTGGCCCGGTCTGGCGCGAGTCGCGCCCCCACCCGCAGGCCGCACCCCTTCGGCAGGAAGAGGCGGAAGGTTGAGACATTGCGGTGGATCGTCAAGGGGTGGACCCAGCGGATTCGATGCCCCTCGGGGCGCGGCCCGATCGGGCCCCTAGCTCAGGCGCTCGCCCTCGCCGAGGCCGGCCTCGGCGGCGGGCAGCTTCGGGCCGTCGCCGACGCGCACGCGGCCCAGCGCCAGCCGGCCGCCCCGGGCGGCCACCACCAGCCGCCCGTCCTCGAGGCCCAGCACGGTGCCCGGCGCGGCGGAGCCCTCGCCCACCAGGCGCCGCCCGTCGAACAGCCGGACCTTCTGCTCGCGGAGCCGCCCGAAGGCGCCCGGCTGGGGATCGCAGCCGCGCACCAGACGGTCCAGCTCCACGGCCTCCCGGGTCCAGTCGATGCGCGCGACCTCGTCGTTCACCAGGCCCTGGAAGGTCGCCTTCGACTCGTCCTGCGGGACGTAGCGCGCGGTCCCGGCGTCCACCGCGGCGACCGCCTCGACCATGGCCTCGACGCCGAGCGGGTAGAGCCGTTCGAAGTAGAGGCTTGCGGCGGTGTCGGTCTCGCGGATCTCGACGCCGCCGCGCTGGACGACGATCGGCCCGGTGTCGACCCCCGCGTCGGGGCGAAATACTGTCACGCCCGACTCCTTCTCGCCGAGGATGAGCTGCCAGGCCAGCGCGGCGCCGCCGCGGAAGCGCGGCAGCAGCGAGGGGTGGAAGCACAGCGAGCCCCGCGGCGGGGCGTCCACGATCTCGGCGGGCAGGATGACGGTCACGTAGGCCAGCAGGTTCAGGTCGGCGCCCAGCCCGCGGTGCTCGTCGACGAGTTCTGGAATCGCCTGCCAGCTCCCCGCCACCTTGCGCCGGAAGCGGCGGTGGCGGAGGACGGGGAAGCCGCGCTCGGCGGCTTCGGCCGCCAGGGGATCGGGGCGCCGCCCCTCCGGGGGCGCGTAGACCCCGACGATCGCGTGGCCCGCGTCGGCGAGCTGCACGAGCACGTCGCGCCCGAAGGCCGCCTGTCCGAACAAGGCGATGCGCAGGGCCACCGCGCAAGGCTACCAGAGGGGTGGGCGGTCGGTGGAGCCGGTGCCGCGCTCAGCGCGGGCCCTGCTGGCCCTCGCGCAGGCGGAAGGTGACGAAGCCGTGGGTGGGGTCGTAGGGCGAGACGCCCACCTGCACCCGGTCGCCCGGGATCACGCGGATCCGGAAGCGGCGCATGCGGCCCGAGAGCTGGGCCGTCACGATCTGGCCGGCCTCCAGCTTGATCTGGTAGCGGCCGCCGCCGAGGATCTTCTCGACGGTCCCGGTCGCCTGGATCAGATCGTCTCGCGCCAAATCGTCTCCTCGAGGCTCGTGCGGTCCGCCGCAGGTTAGCCAGTGCCTACGCGGATCAGCAAGCGATCCGCGTAGGATCGGCCCCCGTCGTGCGGTAGCTTGAGACCGAGCGGAGAGGTGGCGGAGTCCGGTTGAACGTGCCTGACTCGAAATCAGGTGTACTCGCAAGGGTACCGTGGGTTCGAATCCCACCCTCTCCGCCAGCCCGCCCGTCGAGGAGGCACACCGTGGCCGAACCGATCACGCCGTTCCGGATCGAAGCCAGCGACGCCGAGCTCGAGGACCTGAAGCGGCGCCTCCAGGCCACGCGCTGGCCCGAGCCCGCGCCCGTCGACGACTGGTCCCAGGGGATCCCGCTCGCCTACGTGCAGGAGGTGTGCGCCTACTGGGCGGAGAAGTACGACTGGCGCGTGCGCGAGGCGCGGCTCAACGCCTTCCCGCAGTTCCGCACGCCGATCGACGGTCTCGGCATCCACTTCGTCCACCTGCGTTCGCCCCACGCGGACGCCCTGCCCCTCGTCATCAGCCACGGCTGGCCGGGCTCGATCGTCGAGTTCCACAAGGTGATCGAGGCGCTCGCGCGCCCCACCGAGCACGGCGGTGAAGCACACGACGCCTTCCACGTGGTCTGCCCGTCGCTGCCCGGCTACGGCTTCTCGGACAAGCCGCGCCAGCCGGGCTGGGGCGTCGACAAGATCGGGGAGGTCTGGGACCAGCTCATGCTGCGCCTGGGCTACGAGCGCTACGTCGCCCAGGGCGGCGACTGGGGCGCGATGGTCACCACCGCCATCGGCGTGCAGAACCGCGGGCACTGCGCCGGGATCCACCTCAACATGCCCATCGCCCTGCCCGACCCCGCCACCATGAACGAGCTCACCGAGGCGGAGCAGGCGACGCTGGCCGCCCTCCAGCACTACGAGCAGTGGGACTCGGGCTACTCCAAGCAGCAGAGTACGCGCCCGCAGACCCTGGGCTACGGCCTGGTCGACTCCCCCGCCGGCCAGGCGGCCTGGATCCTCGAGAAATTCTGGTCCTGGACCGACTGCGACGGCCACCCGGAGAACGTTCTCAGCCGCGACGAGTTGCTCGACAACGTGATGCTCTACTGGCTGCCCGCCAGCGCGGCCTCCTCCGCGCGCCTCTACTGGGAAAGCTTCCGCCAGCTGTCGATGGACGAGGTCGTGCTTCCGACGGGCTGCAGCATCTTCCCGAAGGAGATCATTCGCACCTCGCGGCGCTGGGCCGAGAAGCGCTTCCGCCAGATCGTCCACTGGAACGAGCTCGAGCGCGGCGGGCACTTCGCGGCCTTCGAGCAGCCGGACATCTTCGTCGACGAGCTGCGCGCCTGCTTCCGCCACGTGCGCTGAGCGAGAGCGCGGTCAGCGTCTGCGCGCGGTGGGCCCGCCGGCGTTGCCGCACCCGCAGGGTTTGACCCCCCCACACCGGACGGGTAGATTGCTCGCGGGGTGCGGGGCGCCGCGATCGCAGGGTCCCGCTCGAGCACGAGCCTCGTGAACTCCGTCAGATCCGGAAGGAAGCAGCGGTAGCGGGGCTTCGGTTGCGAGCGGGGGCGCCCTGCGATCCCGGCGCCCCGCACATCCGACAGCGAGCCCCCCGTGAGCTACCAGGTCCTCGCGCGCAAGTGGCGCCCCCAGTGCTTCGACGACGTGGCCGGCCAGGCCCATGTCACCACTCCGCTGCGCAACGCCATCCGCGCCAACCGCGTGCCCCACGCCATCCTGCTCACCGGTCCGCGCGGCGTGGGCAAGACCAGCATCGCGCGCATCCTGGCGCGCTGCCTGAACTGCGAGAAGGGTCCGACGGACGCGCCCTGCGGCGAGTGCGTCCCGTGCCGCGAGATCTCCGCCGGGACCTCGACCGACGTACGCGAGGTCGACGCGGCCAGCCGCACCGGCGTGGACGACGTGCGCGAGCTGATCGAGGCGGTGCGCTACGCGCCCTCGCCGGGCAAGTACCGGATCTTCGTCGTCGACGAGGTCCACATGCTCTCGAAGTCCGCCTTCAACGCCCTGCTCAAGACGCTGGAGGAGCCTCCCCCCCGCAGCCTCTTCCTGTTCGCCACCACGGACCCCGATCAGATCCCCGCCACCGTGGTCTCACGCTGCCAGCGCTACGACCTGCGCCGCATCGCCACCGCCGAGATCGTCGAGAACCTGGGAGCGATCGCCCGGGCCGAGAAGGTGAGCGTCAGCGACAAGAGCCTGCGGGCCGTCGCGCGCGAGGCCGACGGCTCCATGCGCGACGCCCAGACCCTGCTGGACCAGCTCATCGCCTACGCCGGCGAGCGCATCGAAGACGAGCAGGTCACCGAGGTGCTGGACCTGATCGACCGCCGGCTGCTGCTCGGCATCCTGGACGCCTGCATCGCCGGCGACCCCGCACGGGCGCTGGAGGCCTGCGGCCGGGCGGCGGCCAGCGGAGTCGACGCCAAGCGGCTCGGAGAGAACCTCATGCAGCTGCTGCGCGACCTGGTGGTGCTGCGCATCGCGCCGAAGGCGCCCCAGCTGGTCGACGCCAGCGAAGAGGAGCTCGGGGAGCTGCGCGCGCTGGCCGAGCGCTGCGAGGAGCCCCGCCTGCGCCGGATGTTCCGCTCGCTGCTCAGGGAGCAGGAGGACCTGGCCTGGGCTCCGCAGCCCTTTGCGGTGCTGGAGCTCGCCGTCGTACGGCTGGCCACCACGCCCCCCGGCGACGACGTGGCGCAGCTGTTGGGGCGGCTCGACGCCCTCGAGCGCCGCCTGGCTGGCGAGAGCGAGCCGCAGGGCGGCCCCACGGGCGGCTCACCGGGGAGGCCCGAGCCCGCTCCCCGCTCGAAGGAGCGAGCCCCGGCCGGGCCCACCGACGCCGCACCGGCGGGGGAGCCGGCGCCGTCCCACGAGCCGGGTGCCCCGGGCGCGGTGGTCTTCGATCGGCTGCGGGCCTTCGTCGGCAAGGAGAACCCGGGCCTGTTCGCCGCGCTGGAGGGCGGGCGCCTGGTGGAGCGCAGCGAGGACCGCCTGCGCCTGGCCGTGCCGCGGCGCTTCTCGGCCCAGAGGTTGCGGGATCGCCTGGACGCCTTGAGCGGGCTGTGCGGCCAGTTCTTCGGGCGCCCCGTGGGCGTGGAGATCGATTCCGACGAGGCGGAAGACGGGGGGAGCGCCGGTGACGCCGGGCGCAGCCCCGAGGCGCTCCGGCGGCTGCGTCAGGATGCGCTCAATCACCCGGCCGTGAACACCGCCCTCGAGGTCCTCGAGGGCGAGATCGAGGAGATCCGACCGCTGGGAGACGGCCGGTGAAGCTGAGTGACCTCGGCCAGCTCGCCGCCCGGGCCCAGGAGATCCAGTCGCGGCTGGCCGAGATCCAGCAGGAGCTGGCCGGCCGACGCGTGGAGGGGTCGGCGGGCGGCGGCATGGTCACCGCCGTGGCCAGCGGCGGGCTGCGCATCCTCGAGGTGCGCATCGAGCCCTCCCTTCTCGAAGCGGGCGACCGCCAGATGATCGAGGACCTGACGGCGGCCGCGGTCAACGCCGCCCTGGAGTCCGCCCAGCGCATGGTGCAGGAGGAGCTTCAGCGGGCCTCGGCCGGGCTCGCCCTCCAGGGCCCGGATGCCTCGGAACCGAGCTGAATCCGGGGCGCCCGGAGCTCCCGCGGGCTAGGCTCGAACCACCCGTGCGGACCTCACCCCCCATTGAGCGCCTGGTGTCCGCCCTGAAACGCCTGCCCGGCATCGGAGAGAAATCCGCGGTCCGCCTCGCCTTCCACCTGCTGGGCGCCCCCGAGCCCCAGGTCCACGAGCTCGCCAACGCGCTGGCCCGCCTGAAGGAAGAGATCGTGCTCTGCGAACGCTGTTTTGATCTCACCGATGCGTCGCCCTGCTCGCTCTGCCAGGACCCGAAGCGCGATGACGCGCTGCTCTGCGTGGTGGAGGAGCCGGCTGATCTGGAGGCGATCGAGCGCAGCGGCCGCTTCCGCGGTCGCTACCTCGTGCTGGGCGGGGTGCTCGCGCCCATCGACGGGGTCGGTCCCGGCGACCTCCGCATCGCCGAGCTCGAGAAGCGCGTTCGGCAGGGGGGCCTCGACGAGCTGATCCTGGCGACCAATCCCAACGCGGAGGGCGACGCCACCGCGCATTACATCGACGAGCGCCTGCGGGGCAGCGGGGTGCGCGTCACCCGCATCGCCTACGGCATGCCGCTGGGCGGGGACCTGGAGTACGCCGACCACGAAACGGTCGGCCGCTCCCTGGAGAACCGGCGCTCGATCGGCTAGGCGGACTCCACGCGAGCCTAAAGCCTCCCTCCAGGGGTGCCGATCTCCTGCTTGCTGTGGACTCGACGGCCGGGGTAGATTGCGCTCCGGACCCCGTGTCCCTCAGCGCTTAGCGAGGCAGTTGCCGATGCGCGACACGCAGCTGGTGATGCACGACGAGGACTACCGCAAGATCCTTGCCGTGATCCAGCGCCTCGTGCGCGACGCCAACGCGAAGGGCATCTTCGTCGTCGACCGCAACGGCCAGCTGATCGGCGAGGCCGGCGAAATGAGGGGCGTCGATACCACGAGCCTCGCGTCTCTCACGGCCGGCTGCATTGCCGCCACCGGCGGTCTCGCGAAGCTGGTGGGCGAGGAAGAATTTCCGGTCCACTTCCACCAGGGCCAGCGGGACAACCTGCACATGACCCTGGTGTCCGGCCGAATCATCCTGGTGGTCGTGTTCGACGACCGCAGCTCGCTGGGCCTGGTTCGCCTTCGGGTCAAGAAGGCCGGGGGCGAGCTGGCGAAGGTCTTCGAGGAGATCGCGAAGAAGGCAGACCAGGAGCAGGCTCGGGGCGGCGGTACGCCCTTTGCCGAGATCACGGACGAGGACATCGACAACCTGTTCAACTGATACTGGATTATGTCGTTCATCAACTACTCGTCGCGCGAGATCAACTGCAAGATCGTCTACTACGGTCCCGGCCTGTGCGGAAAGACCACGAACCTGCAGTTCATCTACAGCAAGACCAACCCCGACCTGAAGGGGAAGATGATCTCGCTTGCGACCGAGACCGAGCGCACCCTGTTCTTCGACTTCCTGCCCCTGGCCCTGGGCGAGATCCGCGGCTTCAAGACCCGCTTCCATCTCTACACTGTGCCGGGCCAGGTCTTCTACGACGCCAGCCGGAAGCTGATCTTGAAAGGGGTGGACGGCGTCGTCTTCGTGGCGGACAGCCAGATAGAGCGCATGGAGGCGAACATCGAGAGCCTGGAGAACCTGCGGATGAATCTCCAGGAGCAGGGTTACGATCTCGATCGCACGCCCTACGTGGTGCAGTACAACAAGCGCGACCTGCCCAACGCAGCGCCGCTCGACGAGCTCAAGCGCCTGCTGAACCCGGGGAACGTGCCCGACTTCGAAGCCTGCGCGACCGGGGGCCCGGGTGTCTTCGAGACCCTGAAGGCCATCGCGCGCAGCGTGCTGCGCGACATCAAGCAGATGAAGCGCTGAGAGGGACCAAGGGGCCGGGAAGTTCCCATCGGAGCCGGCCCGCGCGTAGAATGCCCGCATGCCCCACGCCGTCGTCCACGGGCACAAGCTCTACTACGAGCTCCACGGCGATCACCCGGGTGTCCCGCTCGCACTGGTGACCGGGATGGGGGGTTCCTGCCGCGGCTGGCTGCCGCTCCAGGTGCCGGAGTTCTCGCGTGCGCGGCGCACGCTGATCTTCGATCACCGCGGGGTCGGAGGCAGCGAGGATCCGGGCAGCCCCTTCACCACCGCCGACCTGGCCGACGAGATGGCAGCGCTGTTCGACTGCCTCGAGATCGAGCGGGCCGACGTGCTCGGCGCGTTCATGGGGGGCATGGTCGCGCAGGAGCTGGCGCTGCGTCACGCGGACCGCGTCCAGCGCCTGCTACTGGTCGGGACCTACGCGCGGCCGGACGCGAAACGGCGGCTGCTGCTCCAGCAGCTGCGCGATCTGGCCGAGTCCGGAGTTTCCCTCCAGGTGATGATCCGGGAGCGACTGTTGTGGACGCTCCAGGAGGAGACGCTCGAGCAGACCGATCTGATCGACTCGATGGTGGAGTTCTTCACGCGCGACGGCGCTCCCTTCACCCCGGGCCTGTTCATGCGGCAGTGTGACGCCTGCATGCAACACGATACGGCCGACCGGCTGCGGGACATCCGCCAGCGCACCCTGGTGATCTGCGGACGACACGACGCGCTCACCCCTGCCAAGTTCCACCGCGAGCTCGCCGACGAGATCCCCGCTGCGCACCTGGTCACGATTGCCTACGGCGCTCATCTGGTGATGGCGGAGTCGGCGGAACGCTTCAATCGCGTCGTTCTGCAGTTCCTCGAAGACGACCGCGGAGCCGCCGAGCGCCTGTCCTGAACGACAGGCGCGCGGCGGTCGGCGCGAGCGTCGCGTCAGCGGCCACGCTCGAGCGGAGCCGCCGGGCGTCGAGCCGACGGGTCGAGCCCACCGCGATCCGGTTGTCGTACCCCTCGACCCCGATCCGCAGTGTCGCCGGGAAGAGCCGGCGCATCTCGCGTGCCACGCTGTCGAACTCGTCGAGGCCGTTGCTGGCCAGGACGCCACCGCGCACCAGGCGGCGCGCGGCCAAGTCGAGACCCGGAGTCGGCAGCCAGGCCGGCTTGTGAACTGCCCTGCCCCGGCCGACGAAGACGTCCTCGAGGACCGCGTCGAAACGGCGCTTCGCGCGCCGCAGGTAGAGAAGCGCGTCCGCCTCGACGACCCGGACCCCGAGATCGTCCAGGTCGAACCAGCGCCGGGCGGCGCGGAGGACGCGCTGATCGCGCTCGACGCCCACGATCTGTGCAGCGGGCGCCAGCGCGCGCACCACGCGTGCGGCGCTGCCACCGCCCAGGCCCAGGATGAGCACGCTGCGCCGGCGGCTGGGCGGGAGAGCCAGCAGGGGGGCAGCGAGGGCGTCCCAGACGGATCCGGTGATGGCGCTGCCCGGCGCGTACCAGGACGCCAGGCTTCCGTCCACACGCAACGCGCGACCGCGCGCCCCCATCCTCACCTCGACCTGGGACCCCGAGGCGCGGCGGCGCGCGCGATACACTACGGTCATGTCCCAACCTCTCTTCTCGCCGGCCGCCGACGAGATCGTGCGCGTGGCCCTGCCGGTGCCCGTCGACGAGCTGTTCGACTACGCCGTGCCGGCCGATCGCGTGGCGCAGGCGGCGCCGGGCTGCCGCGTCCGGGTGCGCTTCCGGGGCCGCGAGCTGACGGGCGTGATCGTGGCCCGCTCCGGAGGCGCCCGGGCCCACCCGGGTCTCCGCCCCATCGAGAAGCTCCTCGACACCGAACCGGTGCTCTCGTCGGCGATGCTCTCCATCCTACGCGAGGCGGCCAATGACGTCCTGTGTCCCCTGGGAATCGCCCTGAGGGCGGCGTTGCCCAGCGGTTCCGCGCCCCGGAGCGTGCACGGCTACGCGATCACGCCCCGCGGCACCGAGGCGCTCCGCGCGGGCGTGCTGGGCGGAACCGCGCAACGCCTGCTCGAAGACCTGGCGCGCCGGCCCCGCAGCGCCGCGCGGTCGCGGCGTCTGGCTGAAGACGCTGCGGCGACACTGCGCGACCTCGAGCGCGACGGCCTGCTGGTGCGGCGTGAGATCGAGCGCGGGCCCGCGGCGCGGGAGGCGACCGAGCGGGTGGCCGCGCTGGCAGCGGGGATCGACGCGGAGCAGGCGGCGCTCACCCAGCTGGCGCGCTCGCCCCGGCAGGCGGCCCTATTGCGCCGGATCGCGGCGTCGCCGCCGACGCCGGTGGCCAGCCTCGCGCGAGACGACCCCGGCGTGAACGCCCCGCTGCGCGCACTGCGCAAGCGCGGACTGGTCCGCGTGAGCCAGCGCCCCGCTCCGCGCGACGTGCTCGGCCCACCGGTCGAATCCGAGCCGACCGGGGGACCCGGCTTCGCCCTGACCCCCGGCCAGGCCGACGCCTTGAAGGCCATCGCGGATGCCGTGTCAGCCCCGCGCTTCGAGGCCTTTCTGCTCCACGGCGTCACGGGCAGCGGAAAGACCGAGGTCTACCTGCGCGCGGTGGCGGAGGCGCTGCGCGCCGGCCGGCAGGCGCTGATCCTGGTGCCCGAGATCACCCTGACCCACCAGATCCTCGCGCGGGTACGCGCCCGCTTCGGCGACAACCTGGCGGTCCTCCACAGCGGCCTGCGCCCCGGGGAACGGCTCGAGCAATGGCAGCGCCTGCGCCGCGGCGCGACCCCGATCGCCGTGGGCGCGCGCTCCGCCCTCTTCGCCCCCCTCGAGAACCTGGGCGTGATCGCGATCGACGAGGAGCACGACGACGCCTACAAGAACGACGAGGGCTTCCGCTATCACGCCCGCGACCTGGCCATGCGCAGGGCTGCACAGTCCCGCTGCCCCCTGATCCTGGGCTCCGCGACACCGTCCCTGGAGACGCGCTTCGCCGCGGACCGCGGGCGCATGCGCCGCCTCGTGCTCCCCCACCGCGTGGGCGAGCGCCCGCTACCCGCCGTCGAGCTGGTCGACCTGACGCGCGAGCACGAGCTGGCCCCGCGCCGGCGCAGGCTGATCCTGTCGCGCGCCCTGGAGCGGGCCATGGGGGAGACGCTGGCCGAGGGCGGCCAGACCATTCTGCTCCTCAACCGCCGCGGCTTCTCCACCCAGATCCTGTGCTTCGCCTGCGGCTTCGCCGAGCGCTGTCGAAACTGCGACATCACCCTGGTGTACCACGCTCCGGAACACCACCTGCGCTGTCACTACTGCGGCTACCAGATCCCGCCGCCGTCGGCGTGCTCGGAGTGCGGGGCGCCGGACACGGCGCTGCTGGGCATGGGAACCCAGCGACTCGAGGAAGCGGTGCGGACGCGTTTCCCCACGGCCCGCATCGCCCGGCTGGACCGCGACACCGCCCAGCGTCGAGGCTTTACCGCGGGCGTGCTGCGCGACCTGCACGCGCAGCGGCTGGACGTGCTGATCGGCACCCAGCTCGTCGCCAAGGGGCACGACTTCCCCGGCGTGCGCCTGGTGGGCGTGGTGGTCGCCGACCTCGGGCTGCATCTTCCCGACTTCCGAGCGGCCGAGCGAACGTTCCAGCTGCTCACCCAGGTCGCGGGGCGCGCGGGGCGGGATCGCACACCCGGACGCGTGATCGTGCAGACCTTCATGCCCAACCACTACTGCATCCGCCCAGTGCGGACCCACGACTACGAGAGCTTCTACGTCGAGGAGCTCGGCCACCGCGCCGCCCTGGGCTATCCACCCTTCGGAAGGATCGTGCAGGTGATCGTCGCCAGCCGCGACGAGGAGCAGGCGCGCGCCGCGGCTCGGGCCCTGGCCGATGCACTCGACGCCGAGCGCGGCGGCGTCGAGGTGCTGGGTCCGGCCCCCGCGGCGCTCGCAAAGCTGCGCGGGCGGCACCGCTTTCAGCTACTGCTCAAGGGTGCCGAAGAGGCGGAGGTGCGGCGGGCCGCGGCGAGGCTGCTCGAGGCGACCACGCGACTGCCCGACGCGGTCCAGACCAGCGTGGACGCGAATCCGGTCAACATGCTATGAATTTCCGAGATCCCTGAAAAATCGGCCATGGCGCTTCGCGAAGTCCTCAAGTTTCCCGACAAGCGGCTGCGACAGATGTCGAAGCCTATCGAGCAGGTCGCGGACGAGATTCGCACGCTGGCCCACGACATGCTCGAGGTCATCTACGACGAGCCGGGGATCGGGCTGGCGGCGCCGCAGGTGGGTGAGGCGGTCCGGCTGATCGTGGTGGACACCGAGTGGACGCGCGAGGACGCCGAGCGCAACCCGCTGATCCTGGTCAACCCCGAGATCGTCGAGAGCGACGGCCAGATCGTCTGGACCGAGGGCTGTCTGTCGGTGCCGGACTACGAGGCGGAGGTCGAACGCGCCGCGCGGGTCCGCCTGCACGCCTGGGACCTGGAGGGCACCGAGGTCGAGGTGGATGCCAGCGAGCTCCAGGCGGTCTGTTTCCAGCACGAGATCGATCACCTGAACGGCATCCTGTTTATCGATCGCATCAGCCGCCTGAAGCGGAGCCTCTACGTTCAGAAGCGCAAGAAGCAACTCCGCCTGGAGCTGGAGGAGGGCGAATCGCCGACTCTCGCCAAGCGCGGAAGCCTGCTCTGAAGCCGCGCACACTGCGCCTCGCGTTCTTCGGAACGCCCGAGTTCGCAGTCCCTACCCTGGAGACGCTGCTGGCCGGCCCCCATGCCGTGGCGGCGGTGGTGACCCAGCCCGACCGGCCGCGCGGCCGCGGCCGACGCAGCTCCCCGTGCCCCATCGCCGACGTGGCGCTGCGCGAGAAGATCTCCCTGCTGCGCCCCGAGCGGGTCGGCGAGCCCGGCGTCGCCAATGCGCTGCGCGCCGCGCGCGTGGAGCTGGGCGTGGTGGTCGCGTTCGGTCAGTTCCTGCCGAAGCGAATCCGCGAGGCCCCCTCGCTCGGCTACCTGATCAACGGACACGCCAGCCTCCTCCCCGCCTTCCGGGGCGCCGCGCCCATCGCGCGGGCGATCCTCGCGGGCGAGACGCGCACGGGCGTGTCGGTGATGCGCGTGGAGAAGGAGATGGACGCCGGACCCGTGGCCCTCGTGCGCGAGCTCGAGATCGGGGCGGACGAAAACGCCGGGGAGCTGGCGGAACGCCTCTCGCGGCTCACGGCCCAGGCGATCGGCGAGGTGGTCGCTGGAATCGCGCAGGAGCGCGTGGTCTGGACGCCGCAGGACGCCGCTCGCGTTTCCTACGCGCCGAAGATCGAGCGCAGCGAGACCGCCCTCGACTGGAGCGAGTCCGCGCCAGCGCTCGCGCGGCGCGTTCGCGCCCTGGCCCCGACGCCGGGAGCCACCACCAGCTTCGCAGGGGAAAGGCTGCGCATCCTGGCCGCCCGCACCGCTCCGGGTCGGGCCGACGTGGAGCCCGGCACCGTCCGGCGCGGCGAATCCCCGGCGCTGGCCGTGGCCAGTGGCGACGGGTGGCTCGCGCCGCTCGTGATCCAGCGCGCGGGCGGCGTGCCCCTCGCCGTGGAGGTGTACCTGCGCGGTAGGCCGATACCCGACGGGGCGCGCTTCGGCGGGTAGCACTGCTAGACTCGTTGCGTGCTTGCGCTCCGCTCGAGGCGATCGACTCGGGTGACGGGGGTGCCGACCACCACTGCCCTCGCGCTGTTTCCCGGCCGCGGGCCGGGGAGTCGCGGCTCGTCCGTCGACTCTCCGTGGTGTCGGCGTTGAGTCGGCGCAACGCGCGCCGAGCCGGTGGGCGACCCAACCGGGGGCGGCCCGACACGCCGTCGGGCACGGGGCGTCGACGCGGCGCGCCCACGCGAACCCGGCTCCTCGCGCTGCGGGTGCTCGAACGGGTACAACGAGCCGGCGCGTACGCGGA
Organism: Myxococcota bacterium; assembly: GCA_036482635.1. Lineage (GTDB taxonomy): Bacteria > Myxococcota_A > UBA9160 > UBA9160 > SMWR01 > JAZFWH01. Next base: position 2,531 of record JAZFWH010000314.1, on the reverse strand, counting down.
CCGCGCACTCCACGCGAGCCTCGGCCGCAGCTCCCTGGCTGCCGCCGACCGCGCGTTCGCAACGGAGCTCGTCTACGCCACACTGCGCTGGAAGGGACGCATCGACTATCTGCTGAGCCAGGTGCTCGACCGCGACCTCGAGAGGCTCGAGCCGCTGGTGGCCACCGCCCTGCGCCTGGGCGCCTACCAGATCGTGTTCTCCGACCGGGTGCCAGCGACGGCCGCCGTGGACGAGTCGGTGCGCTGCGTGAGGGCGGCGGGCGTCGAGCGCGCGACGGGCCTGGTCAATGCTGTACTGAGACGACTGGCCGCCGAGCACGAACAGATCCACCTGCCCGCGCTGGCGGACGATCCCCTCGGGCACCTCATCCACGCCATGTCGTTGCCGCCCTGGATCGCCGAGCGCTGGCTCGCCCTCTACGGCCCGGAAGAAGCGGCCGACCTGGCACGCGCCTCCAACCACCCTCCTCCGCTGACGGTGCGCTCGAACCCCCGCTTCGGAAGCCCCGCAGACCTGCTGCACGAAGTACGCGCCCGCTTCCCCGACGCAGCGCCGTGCCGGATCGCTCGCCGCGGCATCGTGCTGGGGCGGCGCGGGAATCCCGCCCTCGATCCCGCGTTCCTGGCCGGCCGCTTCACGGTCCAGGACGAAGCCTCCCAACTGGTGGTGGCGCTGCTCGATCCCCAACCCGGCGAACAGGTGTTCGACGCCTGTGCGGCGCCGGGTGGAAAGGCCACGGCGATCGCCGAGCTGGTGGGAGACACCGGTGTTGTGGTCGCCATCGACCGCCATCCGCGGCGGGTCGAGTTGATTCGCAGGGACGCGCGGCGCCTGGGGCTGGGGGCGATTCGCGCCCTGGAGCGCGACGCGTCGCAGCCGCTCGGCGAGCTCGCTCCCCCGTCGTTGTTCGACCGCGTCCTGGTGGACGCGCCCTGCTCCGGCCTGGGAACCCTCCGGCGCAATCCCGACGCCCGCTGGCGCGTGAGGCGGGAGGATCCGGCGCGGCTCGCCGAGCTTCAGCTCGCGATCCTCAAGAGCGCGGCGTCCGTGTTGAGGCCGGGAGGAGCGCTCGTCTACAGTACCTGCACCCTGCTGCCGGAGGAGAACGAGGGGATCGTGGACTCCTTCCTGCGCGACTCGAGCGACTTCGCGCTGGCGCCGCCCTCTTCTCTGCCCGAGGAGGTACGAGGCGTCTCGGGAACGGACGGTCTGCTGCACTGCTTCCCGCACCGCCACGACACCGACGGGTTCTTCGCAGCCCGCTTCGAGCGCTCCGCGTGACGGCTGGTGCGGCGCGCATCGCTCCCTCGATTCTATCGGCGGACTTCACCCGACTGGGTGAGGAAGTCCGCAGCGTGGAGCGCGCGGGGGCCGACTGGATCCACCTCGACGTGATGGACGGCGAGTTCGTGCCGAACCTCAGCATCGGCCCCCTGGTCGTCGAGGCAACCCGGCGCGTCACTGCCCTGCCCCTCGACGTGCACCTGATGATCCAGAAGCCCGAGCGCTACGTCTCCGATTTCGTCCGGGCCGGTGCGTCCACGATCTCTGTCCACGTCGAGGCCTGTGCGCATCTGCATCGCACCATCGCGCAGATCCACGAAGCCGGTGCCCGGGCGTCGGTGGCGCTGAACCCCGCGACACCGGCCTCCTCCGTCGAGCCGGTGCTGGGCGATCTCGACCAGGTCCTGGTGATGACCGTGAATCCGGGCTTCGGCGGCCAGAAGTTCATCGAGAGCACGCTGTCCAAGATCGCGACCCTGCGCTGCTGGGTGGACGATCGGGGACTCGACGTGTCTCTCGAGGTGGACGGTGGCGTGGGTCCGGAGACCATCGCCAGGGCGGCCAGCGCGGGTGCTGACGTCTTCGTGGCGGGAACCGCCGTATTCGGAGCGCCGGACTACGCGGAGGCGATCGCTTCGCTGCGACGAGCCGCGGAAGGCGCGAGAGCCTGATCCCAGCTCGCGACCGCCGGTCGCTGGCTTCCCCTCGGCGCGGCGCGTGGGTTAGAATCGCCGCCAGTCCCCAGAAGGGAGCGACTGCCGGTGGCGCGAAACGGTCTCGCTGTGCTCTCGATCTTCGCCGCGTTCCTGCCAGCGGCGCTCGTCGCCCTTCCCCTGCCGGCGCGGCCCGACGCCGCCCACAGCGAGGACGCGGTTCCCGGGAGCGACGGCCTGACGGCCCGCGACATCTACGAGCGCATGCTCGACAACCGCTTCCGCTCGTTCATCCAGGAGACGAGCATGCGCTCGGGCGACCGGCGCGGCCGGGAACTGGAAACCCGCTTGCGCATGCACTGGAAGGACTTCACCGGCGATACGGTGGCGGACGCCAGCGGGGTCCTGTCGAAGGCCCTGGTCCAGTACACCCATCCCTTCGACATCCGGCACTCGGGATACTTGGTCATCCACAACCGCGACAGGATCTCCGACCAGTTCGTGTACTTCCCGTCTCGCCGCCAGACCGTCCGGGTCAACCTGCGCGGACAGAGCGTGTTCGGAACGGACTTCAGCTTCGAGGACGTCATCCC
>JAZFWH010000313.1:0-3520 GCA_036482635.1 Myxococcota bacterium | reverse complement strand
AAGATCCCCGGCTGGAAGCCACCGCTCGGCGAGAGCGTCACGCCGCGCAGGATGACCAGCAGGTTCCCGTCGCTGTGGAGCTGCCACTTGGGCCGCGCGACGAAGGGACTGACGCGGCCGGGCCCTTCGGCGTTCGAGAACGCCCAGATCTCGACGCTGCAGACGCGCGAGCGGCCGGGCTCGCCCTGGGCGTAGTGGCGCGCGGCGACGGCGCGCAGGCCGGCGCCCCACAGCTCGGGATCCGCAGCGGGGTCTTCGGGCGCCTCCTTCACGAGCTCCCAGCCGGCGCCGAGCGCGCTCAGCGGCGGGAAGAAGGCGTGCAGAGCCCGCGTCTGGAGCGTGCGGACGCCGGGCGCCCGCCCGGTGGGAGCGGAGGGGTCGCCGCTGCCGTGGGGGGTCTGGGCGCGCTGGATCGCGCCCCGAATCTCGTAGGGCTTCGCGCCGGGGCAGGCGGAGGGGTCGTCCGTGAAGCGCATCGCCCCGTCGGGGCCGGGACAGCGATAGGTCTGGGCTGCGGCGGGTCCGGTCAGGGCGAGGACGACGAGGGCGAGGACGAGACCGCCGGGCATCCGGCGCTCAGCCGGCGGCCATGAGCACGAAGTCGCGCAAGGAGCGCGCGTCGGTGAACGTGCACTCGACCTGGCCGAGCCGCACGGTGTCGCCGGGCTTCAGCGCGGCGGGCGGACCCGCACCGCGGGGGGGCACGGAGACGCCGTTCACGGTGGTGCCGTTGGTGGAGCCCGCGTCCAGCAGCAGGAACACGCCCTCCGCGTCCCGCTTGGCGCAGGCGTGGAAGCGCGACACGCTCACGTCGCGGATCACCACGTCGTGCTGGGGATCGCGGCCCAACGTCACCAGGTGCCCGTTCGAGCCGTCCTTCTGGCGCAGCGCGAACACGACGACCGACAGGTCGGCGGTCTGGCCGGCCGAGTCTTCGTCGCCGTCCAGCAGCATCTGGGTGGAGCTGGTGGACTTCGGCCCCTCGGCGCCCCCGGCCGTGAACAGCAGGAAGCCGCCGCCCAGGCGTGCCTCGAAGTCCTCCGGACTGAGGTTGCGGGCGTCTTCGTAGAGGGCCTTGAGGGGCATCGCAGTTCCGCCCCAGGGCGCCGTCTGTGCGTTCGAGGGTTGAGCCATCACCCGTTGAGTCGGCGGACGACCGGACGACTTGAGGCTATCAAGCCCGCTCCTCGCGCATTGCCGTCCGGAGTCGCTCGCGCGCGGCCAGGGCGCTCTCCGGGCGTTGCTCGGGGCGCTTGGCCATCAGGTCGAGGACGAGCGCGGCCATCGCCTCGGGCACGCTGGCCGCGAGGTCGCGGGGGTTCGGCGGCGCCGTGTGGCGGTGGTGGAAGGCGACGTCGCCCTCCGCGAACGGCAGCTGACCGGTGAGCAGCTCGAACAGGGTCACGCCGAGGGCGTAGAGATCGGCCCGGTAGTCCACCGCCCCGCCCAGGGACTGCTCGGGCGCCATGTAGCAGGGGGTGCCACCGATCACCGTGGACACCCGACGCACCTCCTCCACCATCTTGGCCAGCCCGAAGTCCATGATCTTGAGCGTCCTGTCCTTCGTGAAGAAGAGGTTGGCCGTCTTGATGTCGCGGTGGATGATCTTGTTGTCGTGTGCGTAGGCCAGGCCGTTGCACACCTGAATGCCGAGCCTCGCCACGTCGAGGGCGCCGACCGTTCCCTTGCGGCTCAGGATCTGCTGGAGCGGGTAGCCCTCGAGCAGCTCCATGGTGATGTAGAAGGTCTCGCCTTCCTGCCCGGCGTCGTGGACGGTGACGATGTTCGGGTGGTTGAGCGAGGCACTCGCGCGGGCCTCGCGCAGGAAGAGGTCGACTGCCTTGGGGTGGTTGCGCAGGTTGTCCGGCAGCCTCTTGAGCGCCACCACGCGTCCGAGTCGGCGATCGCGCGCCTTGAAGACGATGCCCATTCCGCCGCGGCCGATCTCCTCCAGAATTTCGTAGCGGAAGCCGTCGCCGACGGCAGCGCCCGGTTGCGACTGGGTTTTGACGCGCGCGTCCTGGCGCTTCTTGCGCAGCCTCTCGATGCCCGCGGCGAGCTCGGGCCAGGTGGCGTCGCGCCGGCGGATGATCTCCAGGGCGTCGATGGCGCGCTCGTAATGCCCGCTTTCCTCGAGGAGCCGGGCGAGCCGATCGCAGCTCTCGAGGGGTACGCGGTCCGCACCCTGGGTGCGGATGACCTCCTCGATCTTGCCGATGGCGAGGTCGAGGTGACCCTCCTGTTGCAACACGTCGACCAGCAGGTTCGCCGCTTCGACGTAGTCCTCGTGGCCGGGGGGCAACAGTTGCAGGCAGCGGATCGCCCGGCCCCCGGCGCCGTGGTCGAGCGCCACGCGTGCGGCTTCGAGGGGTTTGCCGTCCCTCTCGAGGGCTTCGCACCACTTCGGGATGTCGCGAGCCTTCTTGAAGCAGTCGGCGGCCTTGGCGTATTCGCGGGCGCGCTGGTAGGCGTCGCCGGCTTTCGTGATCTCACCCGCCGAGTGGTACATCCGGGCCGCGCGCACCAGCTCGCCGGCGCGCTCGAACAGCTCGGCGCTCTTGGCGAACTGGGAGAGCTTGCGGTAGAGCTCGGCCGCTTCGAGGTACTTTCCGGCCTGGGCGTAGTGGTTGGCGGCGCTCTCCTCGTGCCCCTGCTCCTGGTGGAGACGCGCCAGCAGCAGGTGCGCGACCGGCTCCTGGCCCTCGCGTTCCAGGGCGCGGGCGGCGCCGGGGATGTCGCCGTGCAGGTAGGGATCGACGGCCAGCGGACAGCCGGTGAAGAGCAACTTCTTTCGGTCGGCGAGGTCGATCGCGACGGAGAGCGGTTGGAAGGAGGTGATCTGGAGCGAGTGTTCCGCCACCCGGTCTCGGGCGCCCACCACCACGGTCTGCTTGCCGCGCGGCGCGCCCATGCGCACCGGACCGCCGCGTGCATAGCGCAGCGAGTCCGGCTGGCCGAGCCAAGCCAGCTGGGCATCGTGCACCCGGTGCTTGTCCCACGACACCACGACGTCCACCGGGCACAGCTTGAGGCGGAAGTCGAAGTCGACACGCACGGTTTCGCCCCGGTGCACCCGCACCTCCTGCTCCTCGTGGTGGCTGCCGACGACGGTCTCCTCGTCCGGCGGCTGAAGGAACCCCTCGACCGTCACGCGCCAGCGGCCGCTGGCGATGCGGTGGAAGTCGGTCTCGCGTGAGACGAGGTGCCGCTCGGTCCGGCTGGCGGCTCCGCTGCGGCGCTTGGCGGGTTGGGCCGGGTTCGACCGCGCAGGTCGCGCGCTCTTGCGGGCGGCCCCCTTCTGGCGGATCGACACGCTGAAGGTTCCGCGCAGCTCCGCCGGGTATTCGATCGAGACCCGGAGGTCGCCGCGGCCGCGCACCAGCCAGAGCACGAGCAGGAGCGCGAGCACGCCTTCGAGTCCGGGCAGGAGGGCGTGGCGAGAGTCCGGGAACCCGGCCCGCAGCAGCCAGCGGTCGATCGTGCCCGCCGGATCCCGGAAGAGCGCGAACGAGGCGTCCTG
>JAZFWH010000312.1:0-2663 GCA_036482635.1 Myxococcota bacterium | reverse complement strand
AGCTTCACCTCGGATCCGGCCGGAAGGGTGCGGCCGTGCAGCTCGACGTCGCGCGTCACCCGCCGCGGCAGGGCCTGGGCCGGGGACTCGCAGCGCAGCATCTCCTCCACCGCGCCGGGGATGAGCGAGGGATCCGCCGCCAGCCTGCATCGCTGCTCGGGCTCGCGGGCGAGCAGCACCGCGCCATTGGCGATCAGGTTGGTGGTGGTGTCGTTGCCGGCGACGATCAGCACGAAGCAGAAGCCCAGCAGCTCCTCCTGGCTCAGGCGCTCGCCTTCGATCTCGGCGTCGAGCAGCGCGCTCATCAGGTCGTCGCGGCGCTCGGCGCGGCGCTCCTCGAGGAGCTTCGAGAACTCCGCGTAGATGTTCCGGGCCGGGACGAGGATGGTCTCGGCCTGGCTCTCCCCGGCGTTCACCTCGACCATCGCCTCGGTCCAGTGGAGGAAGGTCTCCCGGCGCTTCGGGGGAACGCCGATCAGCTCGCCGATGACGCGGCTCGGCAGATGCCGGGCGAAGTCGCGCAGCAGGTCGCAGCGGCCGCGGGCGGCGAAGCCGTCGATCAGCTCGCGGGCGATTTCGCGCACGCGCGGCTCCATCTCGCTCACCCGGCGCGGCGTGAAGGCCACGCTGACGAGGCTTCGCAGCCGGTCGTGCCGGGGTGGATCCATCATCTGGATGTGCGGCAGCAGGCCGACCGCCATGCTGTGACCTTCGGAGGAGAAGGTCCGCGGATCGTTCGCGGCGGCGCGCACGTCGGCAAAGCGCGAGAGCGCCCAGAAGCCCTGCTCGTCGTTCCGGTAGACCGGGTGACGATCGCGCAGCGTGCGATAGACGTCGTAGATCCGGTCCTGGAAGTCCGGTTGGCTGGGGTCGTAGACGAAGCTCGGCGACATGCGGGAGGCTCCACGCGCTGAGCGCGCCGACGTCGCCAGCCCTCCGACCGGCGCCCGGCTCAGTCGGCCTCCTCGACGGTACACGAATCCGAGGCGCGCGGGCTGCCGTCGAGCGGCACCAGGCAGCGCAGCTCCAGCGCGCCGGGCGACGTCGCCAGCGCCGCCACCAGCTCGTAGCCGGCCACCTCCTCGGACAGGCTCCAGGCGCAGGTCTGCACGCCCATCCCCGTCAGGCACTTGTCGGGTGCGTCGCCCAGCAGGTCGCTCAGCTCGCGCACCGTGCGCGCTGCGGCCAGCCGCTGCGCGGCGGCCTCGCGGCGCGCCTCGGCCACGCCGGCGGGTGCGCTCACGGCCGGCAGCTTGCTGGCGGCGAGGGCGTAACCGCTGCACGATCCCTCCGCCCGGGGACTCCCGTCGATCGGAATCTCGCAGACCAGGTTGACGTCGCTGTGGGCGCCCAGGGGCTCCGCCAGCACCGCCCAGCCCCGATCGGACTCGCCGAGCCGCCAGCTGCACAGCTCGAGCGAAGGAGCGGAGAACACGCAGCGCTCCGGCTCGTGTCCGGCGAACTCGATCAGCTCGACCTTGGTGGCGCTGGCATCGAGGTCGGCCTGTGTCGCGGGGCCCGACCCCGCGCATCCCAGCAGCAGCAGTGCGGCCCCCCACACGAGGGTCGCCCCGAGAATCGAGTGCATCATGATCTCCCCCCCATCGAACCGCGGGATTCTATCAACGCCGCGCCGGATCCGCCCGACGCCGCTAAAGCGGGCGCCTGTGGTGATCGATGACATGGGGAAACCCTCGGGACCCAGCATGCGCATCGCCCTCGCCGTCGAGGGGACCCGCGGCGACGTTCATCCGATGTTCGCCCTCGGGGCCTCGCTCATCGCCCGCGGCCACGAGATCGTGGTCTGTGCCCCGCCCGACTTCCAGTCCGAGGCGGAGGAGCGCGGGATGCGCTTCGAGTCGGTGGGCATCAGCGTACGCGAGTACCTGACCGAGAAGGCCCACGCGGTGGCCAGCGGAGGGCTCGCGATGCTGCGCGAGGGACGCAGCTACGCCGAGGCGAGCCTGCGGGCGCAGTTCCAACGGCTGCCCGAGGCCACGGCGGACGCCGACGCGGTCATCGCCGCCGGCGTGCAGCTCGCCGCGCGCAGCGCCGCCGAGCTTCGCGGCGTCCCCTACCGCTACGTCGCCTACTGCCCCGCGCTGCTGCCCTCCGCGGAGTACCCGCCCGCTCTGCTCTCGCTGCGGTCGCTGCCGCGCTGGGCCAACCGCCTCTCCTGGCGCATACTGCTTGCGCTCCAGGAGCGGTGGCTGGGCGGCGTGCTCAACCGCGAGCGCGAAGCGCTGGGGCTGGCGCCGGTCCGGGACGTGTTCCGCCACCTGCTGAAGCAGCGGCCGGTGCTGGCGGCCGACCGCGAGCTGGCTCCCTGCCCCCGTGATTGCCCGTTCGACGTGGAACAGGTCCCGTGCCTCCATCCCCTACAGGGCGCGCCGCTGCCGCCCAAGCTCGAGGCCTTCCTGGAGCAGGGGCCGCCGCCGGTGTACCTTGGCTTCGGCAGCATGACCGATCCGGATCCGGGCGCGACGACGCGCGCGCTGCTGGAGGCGCTGACCCGTCTCGGCTGCCGGGCGCTGATCTCGCGGGGCTGGGCGGGCCTTGCCGACGGTCCCCTTCCCGAAGGAGTGCTCGCGATCGGCGCGGTCTCCCACGCCGAGCTGTTTCCGAGGCTGGCCGCCGTCGTGCACCACGGCGGGGCGGGGACC
>JAZFWH010000311.1:0-9463 GCA_036482635.1 Myxococcota bacterium | reverse complement strand
GCGGGTCGGCCTCCAGGTCGTACAGCTCGACCTTGCGTCGCCTCGAGCCGTCGGGGGCGCCGGGCGTGAGGATGACCTTGTGCTTCCCCGTCCTGGCCGCGAAGCGGAGCTTCGCGGGTCGGAACGGGTGTCGGGGCACCTCGGCCCAGGCCAGCCGGTCTGCGCTCTCCTCGCCCGTCATCAAGGGCAGCAGCGAGCGCCCGTAGCGGCCGGCAATCGCTGGCGCGCCCAGCAGGTCGAGAATCGTGGGCATGACGTCGACGCTGCGGACCTGCGCGGTGACCCGCCGCACCGGGAATTCGCGCGTCGGGTCGTACAGAACCAACGGCACCAGCAGCTGCTCGTCGTAAAGTGCATGGCCGTGGCTCGCCAGCCGCACGGGCAGCCGGTCGCCGAGGTCCTCACCGTGGTCCGAGGTCACGACGACGAGTGTCTCGTCGGCCAGCTCGAGCTCGGCGAGCGAGGCCAGCAGTACCCCGACCTGCTCGTCGCTGGCTCGCGCGCCCCCGTCGTAGAGCGCCCGCACGAACGCCAGCTCCTGCGGGGTGACGGGGACCGTGGGGTCCAACGCCGCCATCGCTTCCGGGAGCTCGAGGGTGGGGCCGAAGCGGCCCCGGTCGAACCCCTCGGTGTAGGTGCGGCGGCGGTAGGGGAGGTGGGGCTCGTACGTGTGGATCAGCAGGAAGAACGGGCGGTCTCCGTTCTCCTCGAGCCAGGCTCGCGCCTCCCGAAACGTCTGCTCGATTCCCTCGATCCTGCCGACTCCGCCCGCCTGCTCGCGGAAGCGTTCGAAGCCTCGATCGAGGCCGAACATCTCGGAGACGAACCCCCCCTCGACGAACGCGGCGGTGCTCCACCCGGCGTCGCGCAGGTTCTCGACCAGTGAGACGTGCAGGCCCCGGTCGAAGACCTGCGCCGTCGGGTAGCGCCCGCTCAGGAGTCCCGCCATCGCCGGCAGCGTCCAGGTTGCGTTGGCGACCGCGGACTCGAAGAGCACGCCGCGACGGGCGAGCTCGTCCAGGACGGGTGTCGTCTCCCGGGGATTCCCGTAGGCGGACAGGCCGTCGGCCCGCAGCGTGTCGAGCACGATGAGGATGGCGTTGCGCGGCGATTGTGGGGCGGCGCACGCCGACAGCAGCAGCGAAGCCGCGAGGGGCCAGGCCACGGCGCACAGGAGCCGCGGCCCCGGCCGCGCGGTCACTGAAGGTACCCCAGGTCTCTCAGCCGCTGGAGAGTCGCCTCGTCGAGCTCGACGGGCTCGGCGGGTGGGAGAGTCCAGCTCGCGATCCTCTCCCTGTGGCGGTCGGCGTGCCGTCGCAGCTCGCGATGGACGTCGGGGAGTCGATCCACCAGGTTCACGCGCTCTTTCGGGTCGTCGCGAAGGTCGTAGAGCTCGTCGCTCGTCCCATCGTTCTCGAGGGACGTGAGCAGCTTGTGGCGCCCCGCGCGTACGGCCATCCAGCGCCCACTCTGCGCGATCACCACCTGCGGCGGCGGATTCTCCAGGCCGAGGCCCGGCAGCGGCGCCTCGTCCATCCAGCTCGCCTCGGGGAGACCCGCCAGGGCCAGAATCGTGGGCGCCAAGCCGACCAGTGACACGGGGTCTTCGACGCGCACGCCCGCGGGCAGGCGCGCCGGCCAGTGCAGCAGCAGGGGCACGCGGGCGATCTCCTCGTACAGCTTCATCCACTCGCCGTGGCCGTTCTCCCCGTGCTCCCAGAATCCCTCGCCGTGGTCGGAGGTGACGATGAGCAGCGTGTCCTGGGCGATGCCGAGTTCTTCGAGCTGCGCCAGGAGGTCGCCCAGCAGCTCGTCGACGCTCGCGACCATCTGGTCGTAGTAGGCAGCCCGCTGCTTCTGGCCTTCCGGGTCCAGATCGGGCGGGGGCGCCCAGGGATCCTTCGACGGCTTGCGAAACGGGCACACGTCGTGGACGTCGTAGGTGTGCACGAAGAGGAAGAAGGGGAGGCTCGAGTTGCGGTCCAGCCAGCGCCGAGTGCGCTCGAACACCTCTGCACCGTCCAGCCGGTCCGGGGGGCACCAGGCCGTCTTGCCTCCGCTCGGCTCGTACGCGAAGTAGGTGTCGAACCCGTCCGCGAAGCCGAACAGCTCCGACAGCAGGCCGCCCCCCGTGAAGCCCGCCGTCAGGTAGCCGGCATCGCGGAAGACCTCGGCGAGCGGACGCGTCGAGGGGTCGGGCCAGTCCGGCAGGCGCCACTTGTGGAAGTCGTCGGGGAACGCAAAGGAATGGACGCCGTAGAACAGGGAGGCGTGGGACGGCATGGTCCAGGTGGAGGGGCTGTAGGCGCTCTCGAAGGCGACCCCTTCAGCCGCCAGGCGGTCCAGGGTCGGCGTCCGGGCGCCCGGGTGGCCGTAGGTGCCCACGCGATCGGCCCGCAGCGTGTCGAGGGAGACGAGGATCACCGACGGGCGGTCGGCCCGCTCCCGCCCGGTCACGAGCATGGGGTTCCCCCAGCCCGTCCTGAGAAGTCGCTCGATCGGCCCCTTCAGCAGCGTGCGGCGGAAGGTCAGCGTCGTCGGGGTGGCGTCGCCGGCGATCGATAGCTCTTCGTCGGACCAGCCGACCGCCGAGACCTCCTTCTCGAAGATCGACACCGGCTCGGCATCCCCGCGCCGTTGGGTGATCTCGAAGCGAACTACTGCGCCGGCGGAGTTCTCGGGGAAACCGACGCGGAAGCGCAACTGGCTCTGGGGCGTTCCCGAGGGCAGCTCGAAGACGTTCTCCTCCTGCCACGGGTCCAGGATCGGGAGCGAGAGATCGTCGATCTTCTTCAGGTGGGTTTCCGAGCTGCCTTCGTGGTCGATGAAACGGTAGAGGACGACCGGCTGGTCCGAGTCCGTCGCACACGCCGCGCACAGCAGGGCGACCATCAGCGAGACGGTCACACCGCGGGCGGAGGCCAAGCCGGCCGCACGCAGCGATCCGGTGCCCGCGACTCCGCTTCGCATCTTGGGGTCCCCTCTCCGAACCGGACGCTGGGCCGCATCGGTGAGCGCGACGCCTGGCCTCGCCCGCTGAACTCGGCTCGGCTTCGCCTCGCTGCGCGCCCTTTCGGGCGTGCCCGCTGAACTCCGCTCGGCTTCGCCTCGCTGCGCGCCCTTGCGGGCTAGCGACGGGTCGCGTCGGCGTCGAGCGTAATGATCTCGGCCTCCAGGATGTGCTGGTAGGCGAACATCGAGGGCCACCGCCGGGCGAGCCAGTAATAGGCCAAGGCCATCCACCGCACCAGCCGGCTCCTGCCCGTCGATCGGAACACCAGCTCGAAGGGGAGCGCCGTGCCCCCTTCCTTGAGGATGCGGAAGCCTGCCTTCTCCACCTCGCGGCGGAAGGTCGCGCGCGTGAACAGGTGGACGTGGGTCTCGTCGAGGACGCCGCGGGGCCCGTACTCGAAGCGCCCCGCCAGCAGCGAGAGCCGGTAGAACCAGAGGGCGATGTTGGGCGTGGAGATGATCAGCCGCCCGTCCTGCTTGAGAAAGCGCCGCACGCTGCGCAGGAGCGGCGTGCGGTTGCGCAGGTGCTCGATCACGTCCGACACCACGACGTAGTCGAAGACGCGCCCGACGGGGAGCTCCAGGGGCTGCTCGAGATCCCGCTGGTGGTAGTCCTCGAGCTCGGCGGCCAGGTGTTGCGGCGGGCCGGTGTCGACGCCGGTCACCCGGACGTCCTTCTGGGCGAGCGGGCGCGCCAGCAGCCCCTGGGAGCAGCCCAGATCGAGCACCCGGCTGCCCGGCCGGATCGCCTGCACGATCTGCATGTGGGATCCGGTGCGGCTTCGCTTGAAGGTGTACGGGACATCCTCGTCGACGAAGTACCGTCCCCGCCGGGTCAGGTGGAGCTGGTGGAGTCGGTAGTCCACGGCCGTCGCACAGGCGCGGGTCACGTGGACGAGGGCTTCCCTGGCACCGGCGTACTCGCGCCAGGCGGGCAGGATCTCCACTTCGCGAATGCTCACTCCCAGCGCCCGGCACTGGATGACGATCTGCATCTCGAACCCGCGGTCGTTCGCGTTGAGCTGAAAGGGGATGCGTTCGAGTGCCCGCGCGGAGTAGAGCCGGTAGCTCGTGTGGTAGTCGCGCAGCCTCAGCCCGAGCACGCGGTTCTGGAAGCCGGTGGCGAGGGTGTGGGCCGCCAGCCGCGCGATGGGCATTCCCGCCCGCAGCGTCTCCAGCCTGTGCACGAGGCGCGAGGCGAGCAGCATGCCGCCCGGATCGAGCAGCGCCGCGTGCACGAGCTCCGGGAGCTTCTCCGGGGGATGGAGTCCGTCCCCGCGCATGGTGATCACGTGGTCGAAGCGCCGGCCCAACGCGTACTCGAAGGCCGCCTTGCGCGCGCCTCCGTGACCCGATTCGCGCGGCTGGCGGTGGATGCGAAGATCCAGGTTCCGACCGGCCACGAGTTCGAGGACGGTGGGCGCCTCTTCGTCCGAAGGGCGGTCGTGCATCAGCACGACCTCCTCGAACCACTCGTCCGCCGCCTTGGGGATGCGCTGGATGGTCCGGCGGAGCGCGTCGGAGTCGGTGCAATCGAACAGGAACAGGGCGAACCGGGGGAGGTCCGCGCCGAGCTCCGAGCGGCGGCGCTGGACGGCGTCGACGAGGCCTTCGTCGAGTTCGATCTCGCCCTGCCGCTCCTTCTCGCTCAAGGCTGGCGCCTCACCGGGCAAGCCGTGCTGCGGTCCTAGAAGCGCTTCAGGAAGCGGCTCACCACTCCGTCCGAGAGTCGCGTATAGCGCTTGAGGAACGAGTAGGCCCTGAGGGCGTAGCGGTCCGCGGCGACCAGGAACCTCTTGTGGGCCGGGTCGTCGGGCAGAGCGCGGTAATGGGTCGACGAGAGGTCCAGGGGCTGGCCTTCGTCGCGGAAGTAGTAGAGCGCCAGGGACTTCCGGTCGCTGCCGGCGGGACAGCACAGCGGGTGTGGGTGCCCGTGGTAGGACTTGTCGCTGGTGTGAAAGACGACGCAGCGGTTGAAGAGCGGAGCGATCGAAGTGACGCAGCCGCTCATGTTCTCGTCCCAGAACTCGAGGTCTCCGTTCCAATCCGGTTGCCAGCTTTCGTTCAGATAGATCAGCAGGTTGATCTGGCGGCTCCAGTGGCGGTTCTTGATGTGCGAGAGGAAGTCCGTGTGGACGTTGAGGAAGCCGCCGGGCAGGACCTTGTGGAGGCCGGCGCCGTCGAGGTCCGGATCCGAGACCAGCTCTTCGACGCCGCTGATCCGCTCGATGAAGTCGACGAAGCGGCGCGACTGGAGCGCTTCGAACAGCTCCTGCGTGTTCGGACCCATCGGATCCACGCTGGTGATCGCGAGCTTCTTCTCGTTGTAGTGGTGGTAGTGGTCCCAGCCCCGGGAGGTGTCTTCGAACTCGGACAGGACGCGCTGCGCGGTGGCCGGCGGCAGAAAATCGTCGATCACCACGTGGGGGAAGGGTTTGGCGCTCGCAAACTCGGCTCGGCGCTGGCTCGCGTTTCGTTCCAGCGCGTCGAAGTCCAGGGGGGCGGCACTCAAGCCTGATCCACCTCGGCGCTCCGGTGGGAGCAAGTGTGTCCGAAACCCACCAAGTCTACTGAATCGCTGGAAAGCGGGTCAAGACTGCGCACGGGTCTCGAAGGCGAGGGCGTCGCCCGGAGATTGCCCCACCGCCGCCCCGATGAGAACATCGCGGCCCATGGCGAACCCGCCGCAGCCGCAGAGTTCGGGTCGGGCGAGGGGTGAGCGGTGGGCTGCGCTGGCCGAGTGGCTGGTTCGGCCCGCGCTCTTCGCCCCGCTGCTGCTGGCGCTGGCCCTCGGGGTCTCGCTCTGGTTCGCGCAGTACCGCGTGCCTCCCAGCGACGCGGGGGCGCTGCTCACCTCGGCTGCGAAAATCCTGCGCGGATCCGTCTTCTACCGCGACATCGATGCGTACCCGCTGCCGGGTTCTGCCTATCTGCTGGCGCTCTGGATGGGGCTGTTCGGCGAACACCTCTCCGTGGCCCGGGGACTCGCGATCGGGGTCTACGCGTGCATCGTGCTGAGCCTCTACGCCACGGCGCTGCAGCTGCTCGATCGCGGCCGGGCGGCGCTCTTCGGCCTGGCCCTGCTGGGCTTCAAGTTCGTCGCCTGGCCCGGGTTCACTTCCTACGTCTACTGGGACGTCTCGCTGGCCTTCGCCTGCATCGCCGTCGCCCTGCTGGTGCGACACCCGGCTCGGCGCCCCGGCGCCGGCCTGGTGGCGGCCGGGGCCTGCGTCGCCCTGGCGACACTCTGCAAACAGAACCTGGGGATCTACCTGGGCGCGGCCGCGCTGCTGCTGCTCGCCTTCCCCGGCGCGACGCCGGGGGTGGTGCGAACCCGCGACGAGCGGCTCCGCGCGCTCGGCGCCTTCGCGGTCGGGGTCGCGATCGGGTTCGCGCCCGCGCTGCTCTACTTCGGCAGCCACGGCCTGCTGTCGCAGATGCTCTACAGCGGCCTGGTGCGCCCGTTCACGGGCTATCTCCCCACCAGCTCGGTTTCCTTCTGGGAACCGCTCGAGTGGTGGCGGCTCGGCCAGCTCCAGGGACTCGGGGCCATGCAGTACTCCGTCGAGCCCTACTGGCAGCTCCTGATGCGCGAGGTCCTGCCCGCGAAGTCGCTGTACCCGGCCTTCTGGACGGCCGGGGAGATCTTCGTGCGCGCGCTCTACACGTCGGTGCCGGTGGCGTTCCTGGCCGCCCTGGGGTTGTGGGTGCGCGCTCGCAAGAGCGGTCGCAGGGGCGAGCACGAGCGCCTGTTCGCGTTCGCCGTCCTCGCCCTGGCCATCACCGGGTCCGCCTTCCCCCGGGCCGACTTCACCCACGTGGTCGGCATCTATCCGCCGGTGCTGCTGCTGGCGTTCGCGATCTGGGCGCGGATCGCGCGCGGCGGGTTCGCGCGCAGCATCGAGCTGGCGGCGGTGCTGTCGTTCCTCGCTGCGCTGGGAGCCCTGTCGCTGGTCCACCATTCGCACCTGTCGCGCCGCATGACGCTCGAGCGAGCGGATCTCTTCGTGTATCCGGATTCCTACGTCGAATCCGTGGTGAGGTTCGTGTCCGAGGAGACGCAGGAGGGCGATCCGCTCTTCGTCTACGGGAACGATGCGCACTACTACTTCCTGACCGGGCGTTTCTTCGGCTGGCCCTTCTCGCAGCTGTATCCGGGGCAGGCCGGTGGCGACCGGGGCCGGCGCCTCGCCGGCGTGCTGCACCGCAAGCGCCCCGAGTACGTGATTCGCGGCATCCTGTCGTGGCCAGGCCTGCCGTCGATCCCAGCCTACGCGCCGTTCGTCGAGCGCTACATCCGCCGCCACTACGGGCCCGATCGGAGGGTCTTCGAGCGCTACCCGGTGCCCGAGGTCGGGAGACCTCCGGGCTGGGTGATCGCCGTGTTGAGGGACGCGAGGAAGGATCCGACCGGAGCGGTAGGCCCCGAGGCGTCGGGCGCGCGCAGCTCGGAGGCCGAAGTGTCCGGGGAAGCGGCGGGAGCTTCACCTTGAGCCCGTTGCGCGTCGGACTCGCAGCGCGCGCTGCGTGGCTCGACTCCATCGGTGGGCGGCTACGCTAGTATCGGCGGCTTTCGGGGGCGGACGAGGGAGCGTCGCTGTGCAGGAGGAACCGAGCGGGTCGCGGGAGCCGGAGTCGCTGGCCCGGCGCCATTTTCTGGCGATCGGGGCCTTCGCCGCCGTCGTGCTCTTCGCCCAGATCGCGCTCACCCGGCTCTTCTCGGTGGTCCAGTACTACCACGGCGCGTTCCTGGCGGTGTCGCTGGCGCTGTTCGGCTTCGCGGTGAGTGGCGCCTTCGTCTATCTCCGTTCGCAGACGTTCACGCGCGAGCGGCTGGACGCGGCGATCGCCTTCTATGGCGCCGCGCTCGCGATCTCGATTCCCGTCAGCTTCTACTTCTATCTCTACCTGGGGATCGAGCCGCTGCTCGCCTGGCTGGGCCTGTCGCTGGAGGGCTCGATTGCGGTGGCCGCGCTCGAATACGCCATTCTCGCCGCGCCCTTCTTCTGCGCCGGCGTGTGCATCTCGCTGCTGCTGTTTCACGGCTCGAGGCAGGCGAACCGGCTCTACGCCATGGACCTCAGCGCGTCGGCCGCTGGGGCGCTGATCGTCATTCCGGTTCTGTCCTTCTTCGGGGGCCCCAAGGCCATGCTGTTCGCGAGCGCGGTGGCGGCGACCGCCACGCTCCCGTTCCTGCGCGCGCTTCGACGCGGCCGCGCCGTCGCGCCGGCGGTGGCGGTGGTGGCGCTGCTCGCGGTGGTGGCCCTGCCAACGACCGCGTTGAACCGGCTGCGCCTGCGCAAGGCGGCGATGTTCGTCGCCTCCGAGCCGATCCGCTGGAACTCCTTCTCCATGGTCGGCGTGGGCGAGGAGAGTGAGGTGGCCGGGCGCCACGTGCGACCCATCGTGATCGACAACAGCGTGATCACCCAGATGGTCGGGTCGCGCGGCGATCCGGCCAGCGACCTGTTCTTGAAGGGCGACTGGAACGCCCTCGCCCATCGGCTGCGCAGCGACGCGAACGTGTTGATCATCGGCGCCGGAGGGGGCCGCGACATCCTGGTGGCCCGCGCCTACGACCAGAAGCACGTCCGCGCGGTGGAAGTGAATCCCCTGGTGGTGGAGATGGCGGACGAGACGTTCGGCGACTTCACCGGCCACGTTTATTCCAGACCGACCGTCGAGAAGGTGATCGGGGACGCGCGCAGCTACATCGCGAACTCCTCCGAGCACTTCGACATCATCCTCGCCTCGCTGATCGACACCTGGGCGGCCTCGACGGCGGGCGCGTTCGCACTGACGGAGAACCTGCTCTACACCACGGACGCCTTCCAGGACTACTACGAGCACCTCAGCGACGACGGGGTGTTGTCGATCTCGCGCTGGCATCCGCTGGAGACGCCCCGGCTGCTGGCCACCGGGCTCGACGCCTGGCGCCAGGCGGGCGTCGAAGATCCGCGTCAGCACGCGGTGATGATCCTCACGCCGCCCGTGGCCGGCTTCGACAGCCGCATCGTCATCCTGTTGATGAAGAAGCAGCCGTTCACGAGCGAGGAGATCCGCACGGTCGAGGCGTTCGCCGCGGAAACGGGCCGCATCGCGGCCCTCACGCCCGAGCGGGTGAGGGATCCGGTGGTGGCGCAGTACCTGGCCGCGGCCGGAAACGGCGGCAGGGCGTTCCCCTGGCCGGGGATCGACATCGAGCCGGCCACCGACGAGCGCCCGTTCTTCTTCAACATGGTCCGGCCGTCGAGCCAGCTCGAGCGCATGCTGGGCTTCAGCCAGTCAAACAAGGACGCGCTGCTGGGGGGCTTCGCGGTCAATCTGGAAGCCACCCGGATGCTGATCCAGCTGCTCGTGGCGGTGAGCCTGCTGCTGGCACTGACGATCTTCGCGCCCCTGTACTTCCGGGCTGGCGCGGTCCGCGGCGCCAACTGGCCGGCGGTCCTGG
>JAZFWH010000310.1:0-5550 GCA_036482635.1 Myxococcota bacterium | reverse complement strand
TCTCCGCACGCTCGGTTCAGGCCCCTTCGCAGCCGAGCGCACCGGCGCCGGTGGCGGCGCGGCCCCCCGCGCGCCCGGCCGCGGTCACGGCACTCGGCCGGCTGGAGCCGAAGGACGGCCTGATCCGCGTGGCGGGGCCCTCCGCCCCCTCCGTCGTGATCGCGAAGCTCTTCGTGGAGGAAGGCGATCGGGTCGAGGCGGGCCAGGTCCTGGCGCAGCTCGACACCTTCGAGGTGCGCCAGGCCGCGGTGGAGGGCGTCGAGGCCGAGCTGGCCAACGCGCAGGCGGAGCTGCGGCGGAATCTCGAGATGGACCGCAAGCGGGTGATCTCGCGGTCGCTGCGCGAGCAGTGGGAGCTCAGGGTCAAGGTGGCCCAGGCGGACCTCAACCGCGCCCGCGCGGAGCTCGAGCGCACCCGCGTCCACGCGCCGATCGACGGCGCGGTGATCCGGATCCACGCGCGCGAAGGCGAGCGGGTGGGCAGCGACGGGATTCTCGAGCTCGGCAGGACCGACCAGATGTTCGCGATCGCCGAGGTCTACGAGACCGACATCCCCGGCATCCGGATCGGGCAGCGCGCGAAGGTGATGAGCCCGGTATTCGAGGCGCCGCTCGCCGGCGAGGTCGAGTGGATCCGGCTCAAGATCGGGAAGCTGGACGTGCTGGGCGTGGACCCCGCGGCCAAGACCGACGCCCGCGTCGTCGAGGTGGAGGTGCGCCTCGACGAGAGCGCTGCCGTCGCCGGACTCACGAACCTGCAGGTGGAGATCGAGTTCGAGCGCTGAGAAGGCGCGGCGTTCGGGAGGTCGAGGTGAAGCCCCCTCTCGGCTGGTTGCAGCTCTGGAAGCGCAAGGCCCGCTTCGGCGTGGCGCTGTGCGGCGTCTCGTTCGCCGTGGTTCTGATCCTGATGCAGCTCGGCTTCCGCGAGTCGATGTTCGAGAGCGCCACTCGCTACCACGCCAGGCTCCTTTACGACATCGCTCTGTTCAGTCCCGAGAGCCAGTACATCCTCTCGCCGGACGCATTCTCGATCCGCCGCCTGTACCAGGTGCTCGGCCTCGACGAAGTCGAGTCGGTGAGCCCGGTCTACATCCAGCTGGCCGACTGGAAGAACCCCTACAACCATCGCGGTCGCCGCATCTTCGTGATCGGATTCGAGCTGCCCGATCCGGTCTTCGACAACCCCGGCATCCTCGCGAACCTCGACAAGATCAGCCTGCGCGACACGGTGCTCTTCGACGAGAAATCGCGCCCCGAATACGGGCCGATCGCCGCCGACTTCCGCGCGGGTCGCGAGATCGAGAGTGAGGTAAACGACCGCGCGATCAAGATCGGCGGCCTCTTTGCGATGGGCACCTCGTTCGGGATCGACGGCTCGCTCGTGACCAGCGACGACAACTTCCTCAGGCTCTTTCCCCACCGAGCCCGGGGCGTGATCAACCTGGGCCTGATCCAGCTCCGCGCTGGAGCGGACCTCGCTGCGGTTCGCGACCGGATCGATGAGATGCTGCCCTCCGACGTACTGGTCTTGACCAAAGACCAGTTCGTCGCCCGCGAGCAGGCGTACTGGGGCGCGGCCACGCCGATCGGCTACGTGTTCGCCTTCGGGGCCGTCGTCGGGTTCATCGTGGGCGCGATCATCGTCTACCAGATCCTCTTCGCCGACGTGTCGGATCACCTCGCCGAATACGCGACGCTCAAGGCCATGGGACATTCGAACCGCTACCTGTCCGGCGTAGTGATCCAGCAGGCGCTGATCCTCGCGCTGCTGGGCTACATCCCCGGGTTCGCGGTCTGCCTCTGGCTCTACGAAACGGCAGCCGAGGCGACCCGGCTGCCCATCGCCATGACTCCGGAGCGGGCGCTGATCGTGCTCGGCGGGACGGTCGTGATGTGCTGTCTGGCGGGCCTCAGCGCGCTGCGCGTTGTCCGCAAGGCGGATCCCGCGGAGATCTTCTGATGGAGCCCGCGATCGTCGTCGATCGGGTCAGCTACTCCTTCGGCAGCGGGGCGCTCCGCAAACAGATCCTCTTCGACGTCTCGGCGGAGATCGATGCGGGCGAGATCGTGATCCTGACGGGGCCCTCCGGGTCGGGCAAGACGACGCTGCTGACGCTGATTGGCGCGCTGCGCTCGAACCAGGAGGGGGGCCTCCGGGTCCTCGGCCAGGAGCTGCGCGCAGCGAACCCGCGGCTGCTCCAGAGCGTGCGCAGGCAGATCGGCTACATCTTCCAGTCGCACAACCTGCTAGACGCCCTCACGGCCCGCCAGAACGTTGAGATGTCCCTGCACCTCAACGGGAGTCGGTCGGGCCGGGAGCTGCGTCGGCGCTCCACCGCGATGCTCGAGGCGGTCGGGCTGGGCGACCGCATCGACTACTACCTGGAGCAGCTCTCGGGCGGCCAACG
Organism: Myxococcota bacterium; assembly: GCA_036482635.1. Taxonomy (GTDB): domain Bacteria; phylum Myxococcota_A; class UBA9160; order UBA9160; family SMWR01; genus JAZFWH01. The sequence continues at coordinate 3,142 of JAZFWH010000310.1, read as the reverse complement.
CCAGCGGGTCGCGATCGCGCGGGCGCTGGTCTCGAATCCGCGCATGATCCTGGCCGACGAGCCGACGGCCTCCCTCGACAAGCAGTCGGGCCGCGACGTGGCCGAGCTCATGCAGCGCCTCGCCAAGGAGCACGCCGTGACGGTCCTGCTGGTCACCCACGACGCGCGCATCCTCGACATCGCCGACCGGATCATCAGCCTCGAGGACGGCCGCCTCTGCTCGTTCGCCGATGCCGTGGCGTCGAATACCCGCCGCATGATGGGGCTGCTCACCTCGGCCAACCGCCGCGGCGGCCTAGCGCGGCGCGTCGAGGAAGTGCCCGATCACGAGTTCGCGCAGCTGCTCCAGGAGGTGACGGGGGAGTCGCAGCAGTTCCTCGAAGTCATCGAGATGGCGGGCAACGAGGCCTTCCAGAGCATGATCGAGCAGGCGCTGGAGGCCTTCACGCTCCGGCTCGGCTCGGTGCTCAAGTCCGAGCGGGCGTCGCTCTTCCTGGTCGACGAAGCGGCCGGCGAGCTCTGGAGCAAGGTGGCCCAGGGAGACGGCACCAGGCCCCTCGAGGTCCGGGTGCCGATCACGGCCGGGATCGTGGGTCGAGTGGCGTCGACCGGGGTGGCCCTGCGCGTCGATGACGCGTACGCCCATCCGCTCTTCAACCGGGCCGTCGACGACGAGACCGGCTTCCGCACGCGGAACATCCTGTGCGCACCGCTCCGCAACCGGCAGGGCCGCGTCTTCGCGGTGGCGGAGCTCCTCAATCGCCGCGGGGCCAAGCCCTTCGACGAGTCCGACGAGGCGCGGTTCCAGGAGTTCGCGGCCTCGATCGGCGTCTTGCTCGAAGCCTGGTGGCGGATGAGCCGTGGCCACGCTCCGGCTCGGACGTGACCCGCCCGGCTCAGGCGGTGCGCCCCGACTCGCGCGCCCACCAGCTCCGGATCGCGTCGATCGACGCCTCGTAGCCGCTCTGGGCGATCGCCTCGACCGAGCCAAACTCGAACAGCTTCCAGTCCCCGGCGGAGATCTTCAGGCCGAGGTTGCCCTCGCCTTTGAGCGGCCTGCGGCGGTTGGCGACCGTGCTCGCGACCACCGAGGTCCGCGCCAGCAGGTTGAAGATGGACGGAACCGAAGGGGCGGGCCGGAAGGGGCGGACGCGATCCCAGAGCACCTTCCAGCCGGAGACCTCCGGATCGCAGGTGTAGGAACCGTCGAGTTCCAAATCCGGCGCGACGTCAACGGAGATCACGGGGCCACCCATGCACAGGTCGGCCATCACGTCGGCGGGGACGTTGTTGAGCAGCCCCCCGTCGATCAGCAGGTTGCCGTCGGCCACCACGGGGGGCAGGATCCCCGGAATCGAAATGCTCGCTCGGATCGCCCTGGCGAGGAGCCCGGAGCGGTGCACCGTTTCCTCGCCCTCGGTGAGGTTCGTGGAGACGCAGAAGAATGGAATCCGCAGGTCCTCGATCTCCCGCTCTCCGAAGCCGGAACGCAGCTCGGCGCCGATCCGCTGCCCGGCCAGCAGGGCAACGAGCGGCAGCGTCGGATCGAAGATCGAGGCGAACTGCTCCTTGCAGCGTGAGAGCACTACCTGCGAGCTCAGACCCATCGCGCGGCCACCCGCGATGATGGCCCCGCTGCTCGTGCCGCCCACGAGGTCCACCGGCACGCCGACCTCCTCGAGCGCGCGCAGCACGCCGATGTGGGCGAACCCGCGGGCGCCGCCTCCGCCCAGCACGAGTCCGACGCTGCGGCCCGCCAGCAGGCGCGCGAGCCGGGCGAACTCGGCGGGAGCCTTCCCGGCCAGGTGGTAGTGGGCGTCGACGTCCCGGGTGCGGAGCCAGCGCGCGGTTCCGGTGGGCTGGCAGTCGGCGTCGCGATGCATGAGCAACAGGCTGCGGCGCGGGGCGTGGGCCCCGGGCCAACGCTTGGCCATCCGCCGCTCGATGGCCCCGGGCGCCGGGTCGGCTTCCGCGTTCGCCACGATCAGGACGTGATCGGCCTGGCCGAGCGCGCGGTCCGTCCAGCCGCTGTTGCGGGCGTCGGTCTCGTAGAGCACGAAGCGACTGCCGGATTCCCGGTCGCCGAGCCAGTGGGTCAGGCACATGCCGGCCGGCTCGTCGCGCGGAGCGTCGGCGACATTCCCCTTCCCGAAGGCCGCCTTGATCTCCCGGCGGCTCAGGTGGCAGACGGAGCCATGGGCAGCGAGAGCGGTTGCGAGTGAGCGAGCGACCTCCGCGACGCCCACGCGCGGGTCCGTCGGGACCAGCGCAATCGTGGCGATCCCGCTGTCGGGCTGCCCGCTCCCGGAGAGCTGCGTGCGCAGACGCCGCACGACGAAGCTCGCGATCTGCTTGGTCGCCAGGGGGTACTTCTCGATCAGCCGATGGAAGGCGGCCTCGGAGAACCTCGCCAGCTCGGCGTCGCGGATCGCGTACACCGTGGCCGAACGCTCGCCGCCGTCGAGCAGCGCCATCTCGCCCACGGGCTCGCCACGACCGAGCTCGCTGATGACACGCTCTCCCGACTCGCCCTTCACGACGACGCGCAGGCGCCCACTGATCACGACGTACGCCGCATCGGCGGCGTCGCCCTGCCGGAAGAGGAACTCACCGCTGCGCAGGCATGCCCACTCCGCCGCCGCCTCGAACTCGCGCAGCATGTCGGGATCGGGGCTCTTCAGCAGGCTCCCCAGATGGACGGCGAGCCGCGTGGAGTTGAGCCTCTGGCGGATCCCGTCGAGGAAGTCCGTCAGGGCCTCCGGGTGCGCATCCAGCAGGCGCTGCAGGGCGTCCCGCGACACGCCGATCACGTCGCTCTTCTCCAGGCAGCGGACCGTCGCCGAGCGCGGCCCGCCGCTGTGCACGGCGATCTCGCCGACCACGTCGCCCGCCCTGAGCTCCGCGAGGATCTGCTCGGAGCCGTCGTCGGCCTGGAGCAGCACCACCAGCTTTCCCCGGAGGATCACGAAGAGGCGGACGGCCTCCTCGCCCTGGCGCATCAGGATCTCGCCGGGAGCGAGCTGGAGCCCCTCGACTCCGCCCTCGAGAAGGCTCAGCGTCGCGTCGTCCAGCGCCGCGAACAGATCTGTGGCCCTGAGAAGAGCCAGTTCCGCGCCCGAGCGGGTCGCTCCCATCGTCTGCC
>JAZFWH010000309.1:0-3782 GCA_036482635.1 Myxococcota bacterium | reverse complement strand
GGACCGCGGTCAGCAACGGCGTCTTCGTCAACCACCGCTTCGAGGGGGGCGAGCTGGTGAAGGTGGCGCGCGTCGAGACCTACGTGCCTCGCAGCCCGGGGCCGCGCTAGTCGCGGCGCGACGCGGTCTCGCTACCTCGACAGGATCGTCACGCAGCTCACGCCCGGAAACCCGTAGACGTGGGTGTACCCGGTCTTGGGCGCATTGGGCACCTGCCGTGACCCGGCCGCGCCGCGCAGCTGCAGGCAGACCTCGTAGACCTGTCGCAGGCCCGAGGCGCCGATCGGCTCCCCGTTGGCCATCAGCCCGCCGTCGGTGTTGATCGGCAGCCGCCCGCCGATCTCGGTCTCGCCGTGGCGGACCAGGGCCTCCTGCTCGCCGTCCTTGCAGAAGCCGTTCTCGGCCATGTGCATGATCTCGTGGCCGGCCTCGGTGTCCTGCAGCTGGGCGACGTCGATGTCTTCGGGCCCGATTCCGGCGACCTCGTAGGCGGCCCGGGAGGCCTGCACGGTGGGGCCCGGCACCTCGTCGACGGGCTGCGAGGGGCTCATGGTCTCGAACGATCCGTAGAGCCGCGTCCGGAACACGTCCGCCTCGAGGTAGATGGGCCTGCTCGTGTAGCGGCTGGCCTGCTCCGCCCGGCACACCACCACGGCCGCGGCGCCCTCGCTGGGCGAGCAGAAGTGGTATTGGCGCAGCGGGTCGCACACCATCGCCGAGCTCGCGATCGCGTCGTACGGGAGCGCCTTGCGGCGCCACGCCCTGGGATTGAGCGAGCCGTTCTTGAAGTTCTTCACCGCCACGCGGGTCAGGCAGTCCTCGCTGATGTCGTGGTCGTGCATGTAGCGCCGGGTCTTCATCGCGAAGAACTGCGGGTTGACCGCCAGGCCTGTCTGCCCGTACCAGCGACCGAGCCCCAGTCCTTCCATATCGTCCCCGACGGAGAAGGCGCCGCGCGGGTGCTTGTCGAAGCCGATGGCGATGCCGAGCTCGCCGGCGCCGGCGGCGATGCTGTGGGAAGCGTTTAGCAGCAGGCTGCCGCCAGTGGCGCAGCCGTTGAAGATGGAGGTGAAGGGAATGCCGGTCAGCCCCATGAACTTGATCATCGAGTCGGGCTGCACGACCTCGAGGCTGCCCGCACAGGCGAACTGGACGTCCCGCCAGCGCAGGCCCGCATCGTCGAGCGCCTCGTTGGCGGCCTGCACGCCCATCTGGATGGCCGACACTCCCTCGTGGCGACCGAACGGGTGCAGGCCGATGCCGATGATCGCGATTTCGTGGCGCATCTCGTCCCTCTGCCTGCCCGCGCCGGTCCCCGACCCTTCAGTCCCCGACGGGCTGAAAGGCGAAGGTCATCAGCTCGTTGCCTTCCTCGTCCTCGCCGAACTTCTCGATCACAAGCTCCATCTCCTTGCCAATGCACAGCTTTTCCGGGTCGTTCTCGGTGAGCCGGGACTCGACGCGAATTCCCTCGGGCAGCTCCACGTAGCCGACGCCGAAGGGCACGAAGCTCTCCCGATCGGCCGAGCCCGCATAGGGCGGCACGGGGGGCGGGAAGCGCTGAACCGTCCACGTCCAGAGCGTTCCCCTGCGGCTGAGCAGGATCGGCTCGGCACTGCGTCCGGTGCAGCTGGGACAGCTGTCCTGCTTGGGGAACGTGACCTCACCACAGCCCTTGCACTTGCTGGCGATCAGCTGCGGGCTCTCCGACGGCCAGGTGTAGATCCCCTCCTGGATCGGGATCTGGTTCTTCGCCGCGCCTGCCAACCCTGGACCTCGCGCGCCCGCCATCTCGAGAGCGCGGGCCAGCATAACCCACCGCCCCTCGGTCAGGGCGCCGCCGAGCCGCCCGCGCTCTCCTCGCGCGGGTCGAGCTCGCCAACCAGCGCGCGAGCCGCGGGATCTTCGGGTGCCAGCTCGAGCAGCGCCCGAGCGTGGCGCAGCGCTCCGGCGCGATCGCCCGCGTCGCGCCGGATCGTGGCCAGGCCGAGCAGCAGCTCGGGGTCGCCCGGGCGGCGGGCGTGGGCCCGCTCCAGAACCTCGAGGGCCTGCTGCGTCCGCCCCTGCGAGTGCAGTGCGACGCCGTACACGTAGGCGTAACGGGCGCGCCGCGGGTTGCCCTCGGCAGCGAGGCGCAGCAGCTCCAGGGCCTCGTCGAAACGCTCCTGCCGCACGCGCAGCAGACCGAAGGCGTGGTGGACGTCGGGCGTCTCGGGCCCCCCTACGTCGAGGGCGCGCCACAGCAGCTGCTCCGCCAGCTCGTCGCGCCCCGCCATGCGGTGCAGGTCTGCCAGGTTCACGTAGCTCGGCAGAAAGGACGGGTCCAGGCGCAGCGCCTGCTCGTACGCCGCGCGCGCGGCGTCCAGATCTCCCTGCGCCGTGTGCAGCGCGCCCAGGCTGAGGTGCGCTTCGGGGCCGTCCGCGTTGGTGCGCTGGGCGTCGCGGTACTCCGCGAGGGCGGCGGCGAGGGCGCGGGCGTCGCCGGGCTCGAGCCGCTCCGCGGGCAGCGCTGCCAGGGCCCGGGCCGCAGCGATGCGCACGCCGCGCAGCGGGTCGCCGAGCAGGGGCGGCAACCACTGCGCACGCGCCTCGAGCGGCAGTGCCTCCACTGCCTCGACGGCGGCGAGCCGCACGAGCGGGTCGGAATCGCGCAGCGCGGAGCGCAGCGCGTCGAGTGCAGCGCTGGTCATCGGAGGCGCCAGCAGAGCCAGCGCCGTCGCCCGCACGATGGCCGGCACCTCGGGGTTCTCGCCGAGCGAGACCAGGGCCGCGTTCGCACCGGGCAGACCGCGCCGACCGGCGTGCAGCACCTCGGCGAAGTGGGGCGCCGGCGCGCGGCCGCCTCGCCACTCCGAGACCGTGACGGCGGCCCACCCGCCGGACCGATCGGCGTGGCAACCGTCGCACGCGTTCGGCGTGCCCAGCACCGAGGACAGATCGGGGCGCGGCACGCGAAAACCGTGGTCACGGCGCGCGTCGACCCCCATGTAGACGCGCGCCGGCATGTGACACGCGACGCAGCGCGCCCCGGCCGATTCCGCCGCGTGGTGGTGGTGCGCGGCCGCGTCGTAGCGCTCGGCCCGATGGCACTGCCCGCACAGCGCGTTGCCCTCCGCCCGCAGCGTGAGGGCGTGGGGCTCGTGGCAGTCGCTGCAAGAGACACCGGCCGCGTACATGCGGCTCTGCAGGAACGAGCCGTAGACGTAGACCTCGTCCAGGATCTGGCCGTCTGCGTGGTAGAGGCCCTCCTCGAGGAGCGCCGGTCGATGCGTGTCGAGCAGCGGGCTCCCGTGAACGTAGTCCTCGCTGAGCAGCGCCCGGCGCGCGTGGCAGCGGGCGCAGGTCTCGACCTCGGTGCGGGTGGCGCGCGTCGGCGTTCGGCGGGCGGTGTCGGCTGCGGCTGGGATCTGCCAGGCGCCCGCTTCGCCGAGCTTCACCGCCAGGCCGGCGTCCGGATCCCCGCCCTGGTCGGCCCAGGCGACGTGGGCCGAGCCCGGGCCGTGACAGGCCTCGCAGGAGACGTCGAGGGCCTCCCAGCGCGTCTCGTAGCGGTCCGCGGCGACGTCGTAACCCTTGCGCAGCTGGGTCGAGTGGCATTCGGCGCACATGCGGTTCCAGGTCTGGGCGATCCCCGTCCAGTGCAGCGGGTCTCCCGGCTCGACGCGCTGCGGATACAGGGAGAACCAGCGCTGTCCGCCCGCGGCTGCCGGGCGCGCGTCCCACGCGATGCCCAAGGCCTGGAGGCGTCCGTCGGGGAAGGCGATCAGGTACTGCTGCAGTGG
>JAZFWH010000308.1:0-8653 GCA_036482635.1 Myxococcota bacterium | reverse complement strand
CAGGCTGCCGGGGCGTCGCAGCGACAGCGTCGTCATCGCCTGCTGCACTTCGGTGGCCAGCTCCCGCGCCGCCTGCTGAGCCGATTGGGGCGAATCGAAGCCGGCCGCGGCCCGCAGTCGCGGGACTGGATGGGTTGGCGAGCCGTCTGGCGCGGTCGCGAAGATCAGGGCGACACCACCGCCGGCGGCTTGCGCCGCACGCGCCGCGAGATCCCGCAGGTCGGCCGCCAGCTGGAGCTGCGAGGCGCTGGCCGGCTCGTTCGCTGCGCCTAGTGCTTCTTGAGCGTCAGCCCCCACACGCTCCTCCGCGCCTAGAACCGCGTGTCCGATTCGAGCTCGACCGGGCCGTCGACCTTCTCCTCGGTCTCGTCGGTCGCCGCATCGTCGCCTTCGAGGGCGAGCTTTGTCTTGAAGTCGGCGGGATTCGACGCCGCGGTGAGAGCCGTCTCCATCGAGATCTTGCTGGCCCGCAGCAGATCGAGGAGATGCTGGTCGAAGGTCTGCATCATCTCGGAACGGCCGCGCGCGATGTAGTCGGCGATCTCGCTCGTCCTGGCGGGGTCCTTGATGCACTCCTGGATGCTGCGCGTGCTGCGCATGATCTCCACCGCTGGAACCCGCGCGCCGCCCTTCTTCGTGGGCAGCAGGCGCAGCGAAGCGACGGCGTTCAGGTTGTCCGCCAGGCGCGCGCGTACCTGGAGCTGCTCCTCCGCCGGGAAGAACGATACGAGGCGGTTGATGGTGGAGGCGACGTCGCTGGTGTGGATCGACGAGAACACCAGGTGCCCGGTCTCGGCCGCCTTGAGCGACGTGTCGACGGTCTCGAGGTCGCGCATCTCGCCGACCATGATGGCATCGGGATCCTGGCGCAGCGCCGCGCGCAGGGCCTCTGCGAACGACACCGTGTCGGTGCCCACCTCGCGCTGGGTGATGATGCTCTGCTGGTGGGTGAACACGAACTCGATGGGATCCTCGATCGTGACGATCTTGGCCTTCCGGGTCCGGTTCACCTCCTCGATCATGGTCGCCAACGTGGTCGACTTGCCCATCCCCGTGGCCCCGGTGACGAGGATGTAGCCGCGTCGCAGCTGGGCGATGTCGCGCATCACGGCGGGCAGGTTGAGCTCTTCGAAGGTGCGGATCTGCAGGGGGATCACGCGTAGGACGATGTTGTAGAAGCGGCGCTGCCGGGAGATGTTGACCCGGAAGCGGCCCTCATTGGGCAGCTCGTAGGCGAGGTCGAACTCGTTGAAGTCCATCCCGATTTTACGGGGGTCGTTCTCGATCAGGATCTGGGTGATGGCTTCGGTGTCGGTCGGCGTGAGGACCTTGAAGCGGAGTTCGACGAGATCCCCGTGGAATCGATACAGGGGCAGGTAGCCCACCTGGAAGTGGATGTCCGAGGCGCCCTTCTCGATCCCGAGTCTCAGGAGTCGGTGCAGCTTCTCGCGGTCCATGGCTCCAGGCTCTCCGCGAGGATGGACTCCTGGCCCCCCCGCGAGGCTCGCCCCCTGCGTATCGGCGTTTCCGGCGGTGCCTTGACCCGGATTCGTCGGGCGGGTGGAGGGAAGGAGAGGCTCACACGCCCCCCGGGACCCGGCGGGTGCCCCGTCGGGGGTGGTTTCGGGCCTTCCGCTAGACTGGGCGGGCGACGGGTCCGGGCAGCGCCTCCGCGCTGCCCCCGGCCCGACCGCGACCTGGGGGGTTCCAGCGCATGCGCAGCCAGCGGGCCGGGGGGTGGATCGGGGTCCTCTCGATCGGGGCACTCGCCGTGACCGTGGCGGGAGCCGAAGAGCCCCCGCCCGTGGAGCTCGAGCGCTTGATGAGGCTTCCGGACTCAATCGAGTTCGAGACGACGCAACGGGCTGGGGCCACCCGGGGCGAGTGGAAGACGCGCTTCGCCGCGGCGCGCCAGGGGTTGGCCGACGCGCAGGCCGCCCTGGACGAATCCCGCGAGAAGCTCGAGGAGCTGGCCGGCGAGGCCAACAACTGGCAGATGAGCGCTCCGGGCGTGGCGGCCAACGCGTCGGGCAATCCGCTCAGCTACGAGCTCTCCCAGAAGATGCGGCGTGGGCGGGAGGAAGTCGAGCGTTCGGAGGGCCGGCTCCGCGAGCTCCAGATCGAGGCCAACCTGGCCGGTGTCCCCGCCGACTGGCAGGAGGAGTAGGCGCTCGGCCGCCCGGCTCTTCTACGCTGGCGAGGCGGGCTCGGGCTCGCTGTCGATCCAGGCGCTGGCCCGCGGCAGGAAGGCGAAGGCGGGCAGGGCGATCGCGGCCGTCGCGGTGAAGTAGGCGGCGTAGCCGACCTGCTCCGTCAACCAACCCGAAGCCACCGCCACGAACGAGCCGGGCAGGGCGTAGATGGCGGTCAGCAGCGCGTACTGCACCGCGGCGTGCTCCTTCTCGCAGATCCGCATCAGGAACGACAGAAACGCGGCGCTGGCCAGGCCCGCACAGAAGGACTCGAGCAACGAGGCAGCGTAGACGGGTGCGCGCGCCGACTCAGGGGCGAGTGCGGCGCCCGCGTAGCCCAGGTTCGAGGCCAGGGCGAGCCCGCCCAGCACCCAGAGCGAACGGCGAATCCCGCTCCGCGACACGATCACGGCGCCGGCGATGGCGCCGAGCACCGTGGCCACCACCCCGAGCGTCCCCGACACGAAGGCGATCTGCGCGTCGGCGAAGCCGCGGTCCACCCAGAAGGTCTTCACCATGGGGCCCATGGCGAGATCGCCGATGCGGTAGAGCAGCACGAACCCGAACACGGTCAGCGCACCCTCGCGCCCCAGCCAGCGCCGCATCGGGCGGATCGTCTCCCGGCGGCTCTCGATCGGCACGCTCACCCGAGGGCAGGCGAAGACGGCTCCCGCCATCGCCAGGCTGATCAGTGCAGCGGCGCCGAAGACGCCCGACCAGCCGATCCATTGCGTCAGGTAGAGCAGCCCGCCTCCGGCGGCGATCAATCCGACCCGGTACGCGGTGACGCGCATCCCGTTGGCGGGTCCCTCCTCTCCGCGCTCGACGAGCCCGATCGTGTACGCGTCGATCGCCACGTCCTGGGTGGCCGAGGCCAGACAGAACAGCGCCAGCAGTAGCCACACTTCCGGGCCGAGTCGGCCCGCGTCGGTGTTGATCAGCAGCAGCAGGCACGCGGCCATCACGACCAGGCAGCCGGCGATCCACTGGCGTCGCTCGCCGAATCGGTCCACCAGCGGCGACCAGAGCACCTTCGCGGACCAGGCGAGCTTGAGCCCGTAGAGCGTTCCGATCACCGACAGCGAGACGCCCTCGCGGCGGAAGAAGACGAAGAAGAGGTCCTGGTAGACCCCCATCGGGAAGCCTTCGATGACGTAGACGACGGCGATGATCGCCAGCTTGCGGCGGAGTGACACCTCTCGACCCCGGCGCCAGTGTACTGTGCGCTCGCCGGCACTCCAGGCGCGCTACCCTCACGGCGCCGCAGGCCGAGCTGGAGAGCGGGCATGGCAGCTGAGGTGGCAGACACGGCCGGGGCGCTGGCCCTTCCCGACGACGACGAGGAGCTGCTCGCGCTGGCAGCGATCGCGGACCTTCCGCCGCCCGGCGAGGGCCTGTTTCGCGACGGCAGCTGGCTGCGCAAGGTGAACGCCGAGCCGGTCTTGCTCTTCGGGGGCGGTCGCGCGCTGCTGCTCGAGGTTGCTCATCCGCTCGTGGCAGCCGGCGTGGCGGAGCACTCCGACTTCCGCGCCGATCCCTTTGGTCGGCTGCGCCGGACGCTCCAGGCGATGACGACCATCGCGTTTCGGGATCGGGCCTCGGCGCTGGCAGCGGCCCGCGCGGTGGAGCGGGCCCACCGGCGTGTGCGCGGCCGGCTCCGCGAGGACGCCGGGCGTTTCCGCGCGGGGACCCCCTACGACGGTCGCGATCCGCAGTCGATGCGCTGGGTGTGGGCGACGCTGGTGGATACCGCACTGGCGGTCTACGAACGCTTCGTGTCTCGCCTGGACCCGGCCGCCCGCGAGGCCTACTACGGCGAGCAGTGCTCGCTGGCGAGGGTGCTGGGCGTCCCGCCGGAGCTCGTCCCGAGCAGCCACGCGGACTTCCAGGCCTACTTCGACGACATGCTCGCCGGCGACGCCATCGCCGTCACCGATACCGCGCGGCAGATCGCCGCGGCCGTCCTCGAGACACCCCGTGGTGTTCCCGGTGGACGCCTGATGCGACTGTTCACCGCGGCCCTGCTGCCCGCGCGCTTGCGCGCCGCCTTCGGCCTCGCCTACGACGACGAGATGGCGGGGGAGCTGGCCGGCCTGGCCCGCTCGGTGCGCGCCCTGCGCCGGCCCGCGCCCGGCGGCGGACGCCCCAGCTCGCTAGACGCGTCCGCGCATCGCCGCTAGAGTCCGCCCCCTCAGCGGGGGCTGCGAGCGATGACCGAGCCGACTGGCGACCGACCGCGCGGAAAGGTGGACCTCGTCTCCTACCTGTACGTGCTGTTCGGCGTGCCCGCGATCGTGGGCTTCCTGATGGTGATCTTCGCTCTCACCCGGGCCTGCAACATCCCCGCCTGAGCGGCCCCGGACCTCTGCCGGTCGGCCTCGAACGAGTTGCCGATTCGAGCGTGTGCATTCTCCCCCGCCACGCCCCGAAGGCCGCTGCCGAAAACGGTAGAACGACAATTTACTCAACAATTTCAGTAACTTATGACTAAGGCGCCGAGCGGACCTGCCGATACGTCCGGTGGTGGAACACTTCGCTCGAAAGCTCGGTGGCGCCGCAGGGGCGGTGGCGTTCGGCTTGGCGCTCGCCGTGGGCTGGGGCTGCGCCGGTACGCTCGGCGCCGGGCCGGTCTACCAGTACTTCGCGAGCCCGGACCCCGACGACCCGTGGACCGGGAAGATCCGCAACTGGCAGGTCCGCGAGGACGCCGGCCGGGCCACGCCCGCGCCGGAGGCTGGAGCTGCGGTGGCCGGTTCGGGAGGCGCGGCCGCGCCTCGCGCGCCCGAGGGCGTGAACCTGCGCGCGAAGTACTCGAGCTTCCGCGCCCAGAGCAAACGGGCGCTGGCCCAGGAGCTCTCGGAGTGGATCCAGACTCAGGCTCGCGAGCACTACACGGAAGACGGTCCCATTGACCACTGGGCCACCCTCGAGGAGACCTTCCGCAACAACGGAGACGACTGCGACGGGCTCGAGCTGCTGGTCTACCACTTCCTGCGCGACCTGGGCTTCGGCGACGACGAGGTCTACCGCGCGATCGTGTACCGCCGCAGCGACGGGCAGCACCACATGGTGACGTTCTGGTTCGAGGACCCCGAGGATCCCTGGGTGATCGACCCCACCGGCGCCATGACCTCCGGCATGCCTCGCATGTCCGAAGTGCCCGGCTGGGTTCCGCTGAAGGTATTCAGCGAAAGCGACGCCTTCAGCGTCCGCCGACACGCCCTGGCCCGCTCCCGCTAGACCCGCGCGTTTGACGAGGCGCAGGCCCGCTCTCATACTCGGGCGCCCATGCGCCGCCCGCACGCCGCGACCCTGCTGCTTGCCTGGGTCCTCGCCTGTGGCGGCGAGCCGGAATCGGCCGACGCTTTCCGCGTAGCGCTGCTCACACCCGGATCGATCGCCGACGGCGGCTGGAACGCCGGCGCCTACGAGGGATTGGTCGCGATTCGCGACCGGCTGGGAGCCGTCGTACGACACGTCGAGACCCGCACCCAGGCGGAATTCGAGGAGGGCTTTCGCGACTTCGCCGGACGCGGGTTCGCACTGGTCTTCGGCCACGGCTTCGAATACCAGGAGGCGGCGGCCAAGGTGGGGGGCGGAGTTCCCCGGAACGATCTTCATCACCACCTCCGGGAACACGCTGCGCCGCAACGTCGCTCCCATGGTCTTCGAGCTCGAGCAGGCGACCTACCTGTGTGGACTCCTGGCCGCTCGCATGACCCGGACGGGAACCGTGGGTCTGGTGGGGGGCATCGACCTGCCGTCGATTCGCAGCACGTTTCTCGCCTTCCGCGCGGGTGTGAAGGCGGTCGGGCCGGAGGTCCGCGTGCGAGAGGTGTTCATCGGGAACTTCGACGACACCGCGGCCGCGCGGGAAGCCGCGCTGGCGCTGCTCGAAGAGGGCGCCGACGTGATCCTGCATCAGGCCAACGATGCGGGCCGCGGCGTGTTCCGGGCGGTCGTCGAGCGCGCCCAGGCGGGCGGGCGGGTGTACGCGTTCGGCACGAATCGCAACCAGAACGAGATGGCCCCCGACGTGGTGCTCGCGTCGGCGACCCTGGAGATCGCGGCCGCCTTCGTCGAGGTGGCGCGGCGCGTGCGAGACGGGAGCTTCAAGGCCGAGCCGCTGCGGCTGGGCCTCGACGACGGCATCGTGCAGCTGGAGATCAACCCCCAACTGCGCGACCGCATTCCGGCGGCCGCGTTGGCCGAGGTCGCGCGCGCCGAGGCCCGCATCCGGTCGGGCGAGCTGGTCGTGCCGCGGGGCGCCTTCTGAGCGCCGCGGCGCCGGCCCTGCCCGCGGCCGCGCGCCTGGAGAACGTCTCGAAATCGTTCGGCGCGGGCCCGCCGGTCCTCGACGGCGTCGACTTCGAGGTTCGGCCGGGCGAGGTGCACGCGCTGCTCGGGGAGAACGGCGCGGGCAAGACCACGCTGATGAACGTGCTCGTCGGCCTGTTGCGCCCGGACTCGGGGTCGATCGAGCTGGGCGGTGTGGCGTTCGCTTCCCGCCGCTACACCCCGGCCGAGGCGGCCCGGCACGGCGTCGGAATGGTCCACCAGCACTCCGCGCTGGTCCCCGCGCTCAGCGTCGCGGAGAACCTGAGCCTGGGCGACGTGCGCGCCGGCTTCTGGCTCCACCGTCGACGGGCGGAGCGGAGGCTTGCGGCGGTGGCCGACCGCTTCGATCTGCAGGTGTCGGCTCGGCGGCGCGTCGAAGACCTGTCGGTGGGAGAGCGCCAGCGCGCCGAGATCCTGCTGGCGCTCGAGCGGGGAGCGCGCGTCCTCATCCTCGATGAGCCCACGGCCGTCCTCACTCCGGGCGAGGCCGAGCTGCTCCTGGCGTCCCTGCGCCGGCTCAGCGCCGCGGGTCGGGGCGTGGTCTTCATCTCTCACAAGCTCGCGGAGGTGGAAGCCGTCGCGGACCGCGTGACGGTGCTGCGCCGGGGTGTGGTGGCGGCGCTGCTGGACGCGCGTGAGACGGACGCGCGCGGTCTGGGGCGGCTCATGCTGGGTCGGGACTTGCCGGCTTCGGGCGCCCAACGGGCGTCCGCGCCACGAGCGGGCGTGAGCCCGCCGCCCGGGGAGCCCGCATTGGCCATCCACGGGCTGTGCGCCGAGGGGCTGACCGAGGCGAGTCGCCTGCGTCGCATCTCCCTCCAGGTGGGCTCGGGAGAAATCCTGGGCCTCGCCGGGAGCGACGGCAACGGCCAGCGCGAGCTGGAGGAGGTGTTGGCGGGACTGCGCCGGCCCAGCGGTGGCGTGATCCAGTTGGCGGGCCGCGCGGTCGAGCCGCATCCCCGCGCGCTGCTCGCCGCCGGGCTCGCACACCTGTCGGGAGACCGCGAGCGAGCCGGGCTGGTCCCCGGCTTCAGCATCGCCGAGAACCTGGTCCTCAAGGACAGCTACGGCGATGCGCGCTGCTTCCGGCACGGATTCCTGGATCGCAGCGCTGCGCGCGACGCCGCCCGGAGCGTCATCGAGCGCTTCGCGATCCTCCCGCCGGACCCGGACGTGGACGTGGCGGCGCTCTCCGGCGGGAACGCGCAGAAAGTCGCCGTGGCGGGCGAGCTGGAGCGCGCGCCCGTGGCCCTGGTCGCGTTCAATCCCACGCGCGGTCTCGACGTGGGCTCCACCGCGTTCGTCCACGAGCGGCTGCTCGCGCTGCGGGCGAGCGGGGCGGCGGTGCTGCTGGTCTCCACGGAGCTCGACGAGGTGCTGGCCCTGGCGGACCGGGTGGGCGTGCTGTTTCGGGGGGCGCTCGTCGACGTGCCGCCCGGCAGTGACCGGGCGGCCGTCGGAGCGCTGTTGCTGGGGGCGTCGCCGGCGTGATGCGTTCGCTGGCACGCCCCGCGCTCGCCGGCCTCGCCGGGCTCGGGCTGGTCGGCGCCGTGCTCGCCGTGCTGGGCTTCGCTCCCGGGCCCGCGCTGGCCGCGCTGCTCGCCGGCTCCGTGGGGAGTCCGGCCGCGTGGACGGCGACCCTGCTCAAGGCCTCTCCGCTGCTGCTCACCGGGCTGGCCGTCGCCTTCTCGTTTCGCTGCGGCGTGTGGAACATCGGCGCCGAAGGGCAGCTGCTGGTCGGGGCGCTGTGCGCGACCGCCGTCGCGACGCGCTCGCCCTCCGCGTTGCCCGCACCCGTCCTGCTGGGGGCAGCGCTGTTGGCGGGCGTGGCGGGCGGCGCCCTGCTGGGCGCCCTCGCGGGTGCGCTGCGCGCGCTGCGCGGCGTGAGCGAGGTGATCACGACGATCCTGCTCAACTTCGTGGCCATCCAGCTGGTCGCGCTCGGCGTCCACGGCGCGCTGCAGGAGGCCGCCGGCGCCTATCCGAAGAGCGACCCGTTTCCCGTCATGCTCCCCGCCTTCGGGCGCCTGCACCTGGGCATCGCCGCGGCCCTGGCGGCCGCCGGGGCGGTCCAGGTGCTGGTGTTCCGCAGCGCGTTCGGGTTCCGAGCCCGCGCCGTGGGC
>JAZFWH010000307.1:0-11035 GCA_036482635.1 Myxococcota bacterium | reverse complement strand
CTGCCTCCGCCCGAGTCGAGCCGATGAAAAGGGCGAGAAGCGCGAGAACCGGAATCCCGTACCGCATGGACCATCTCCTCCGTTGATCGACGGGCAGGCGACGCCTGCTCGGCATTTCCCTGGTGCGATGAGACGCGCAAATCTAACAGAACCGCCCCACGGCGGGGGCCCGACCCAGGCATCTCGTGGCCGTTTCCCCTCGGGGCCGAGGCGTAGGCGGCGCCTGGCTCAAGGCCGCGCTCCGCGCCCGGCCAAGCCGAGCTGTCCCAGCGCCGCGACGAGTGCCAGCAGCCGGCCCAGGCCACACACCCGCCGGCCGAAGCACACGACAGCGCTCGACCCTAGCCTGAGGGTCCGAGAGCCGAAGCCCCCGATCGGTCGAGTGCCTAGAAAGGTCGATCGCCGATGATGGCGACGCGCTCCATGACGCGGCGCCGCGGCCAGTAGTCGCTCGCGGCGTAGTGCTGTGCGCTGCGGTTGTCCCACAGGGCCACGCTGTCGCCTTCCCAGCGGAAGCGGCACTGGTACTCGGGCACGTGGGCCTGAGCGCAGAGCAGCCGCAGCAGGGCATCGCTCTGCTCGGGCTCGAGCCCCACGATGTGGCTGGTGAAGATGGCGTTCACGTAGATCGATCGGCGACCGGTGACGGGATGCGTGCGCACGACCGGGTGCGCCACCGGCGGAAACCTCCGGCGGTTCTCGGCCAGCTTTTCCGGGGAGAGGGCGCGGCCGAAGGTGTTGGCGAAGTCGTGAACCGCCTCGAGTCCTTCGATGCGCTCCCGCACCTCATCGGACAGACCCTCGTAGGCGGCCTCCATGTCCGCCCACAGGGTATCGCCGCCGACTTCGGGCACGTCGATGGCGTGCAGCATGGAGCCGAGCGGGGGCAGCTCCCGCCAGCTGACGTCGCTGTGCCAGATGTTCTCGACGCCGGCGGTCACCTCGCTCTTCTCGAAGCGGACCACGTCGGGGCGACCGTCCTTGGCCGGCAGGAAGGGATGCTCGTCCAGCGCGCCGAAGCGCTGGGCGAATGCGAGCTGTTGCTGCGCCGAGATCGGTTGGCCGCGGAAGAAGACGACCTTGTGCGCCAGGAAGGCGCGCTCCACCTCGGCGAAGGTCGCGTCGTCGATGGGCTGAGTGAGGTCCACGCCCCCGATCTCGGCCCCGATGGTCGGGCTCAGCGCCCGCAGGGAGATCCGCTCGAAGGGCAGTGCCGCCAGCTCGGCGCGCCGCACGTCGAGGAACTTGCAGGGGCCGGGTCGAAGCTCGGCGATGTCGATCATGCCAATTCCCCTGAAACGAGCCCCGCTTGCGGGGTCTCGCCCCGGAAGATAAGGCAAACCGCCCGCTTGCCGAAATCGCCCCGTCGACGCCTCCCGCCTCACACCAGGCGCCCGGGATGTGGTCAAATCGCCGGCGATGCGAGCCGGGCAACTGAAGACGTGGATCGGCCGCCTGGGTGCCGTCAACGCCGTCTGCTTCGCGGCGCACGCGTTGCTCTCCTACGCCCTCACTCCGGTGATGGGCCTGCGGCGGACGGCCCAGCTGCGCGAGGCAGAGAGTTTCGCCCAGCTCGCGCAGGCGCTCGACTTCCTCGGTCCCGGCGTCGTGGCGCTGGTGAGCGGACGGGGCGCGCTGGCGGAGCCCGAGGCCTTCCTGTTCGCGTACTGCCTGCCCCTCGCGCTCTCCACGGCCGTGTTCCTCGCACTCCTCGCGCTGCTGGCACGTCACGCTCGAGATCTCGAGGCGGACACGGCCCGCGCCCTTTTGCGTTGGACGGCGCTGTTCGCCGCGGTGAGCGTGCTCGCCTCGCCCGCCCTGGCGCAGGACTTCTGGCTCTCGGCGGCGTGGGGGCGCATGGTCGTCGCGGGGGTCAATCCCTACTACGCCGATCTGACCCACGAGATCGCTCGGGGCCTGCCCTTCGACGACTTCACCCGCCAGATGACCTACGGGCCCCTGTGGGCGCTGATCTCCGGGGCCGTGATGTGGCTCGCCGGCGACTCCGCGCTCGCCGCGGCGCTGTTGTTCAAGCTGCTGCTGGCGGGCGCGTGGGTCGCTACCGCGACTCTGATCTGGCGGTTGCTGTCGGAGTGCTCGCCGTGGAGCCGCTGCGCGGGGGTGGCGATCTTCGGCTGGCTTCCGCTGAGCGTGCACCAGACCGTGGCCGAGGGACACAACGACGTCTTCATGGTCCTCCTGGTGTTGCTGTGGCTGCACTGGCTCCAGCGCGGCCACCCGCTGCGGGCGAGTCTCGCCCTGGCCGCGTCGGTTTCGATCAAGTACGTAACGGCCCCGCTGTTCCTGCTGGACCTGCTCTATCTTCGCTACTCCCAGGGGCGTAGGATCTCCGAGTACCTGCCCCGGTTCGCGGCGGCCGGCGCACTGCTGGTGCTGACCTTCGGGGTGTTCTACCGCTCGACCGACTTCTTCGCGGCCACCACCTCGATGGCCGGCTGGCACCTCTTCGCTCCCAGCTACGCGGTCTCCAACGTCGGGCATCTGGCGGGGATCGACGTGAAGTGGTTGGCATGGGCGGTCCGGGCGCTGTTTCCCCTGCTGGCGCTGGTCTCCATCGCCGGTTATTGCCGCGCGCCGAGCCGCGAAGCGCTCTGGCGCGCGGCGCTCGCCATCATGTCGGCCGTGTCGTTCAGCCTCGTCGGACACGTGTGGCCGTGGTTTCTGCTGTGGATTCTGGCGCTGGCGGCGCTGACCCCGCAGGCCGCCCTGGCGCGTTGGGGACTGGGTGTCGCGTTGTCGCTGCCGTTCCCGATCCTGATCTTCACGGTTCCCAGCTGGACCCTGCGCATGCTCTTCATCGCGTCGCTGATCCCCTACGCGTTCGCCCTGGCGTGGCTCCTGGTCGTGCCGCGCGGCTGGTTGCCGCCGGTGCGAGCGACCGAGCCGAACCCGGCCGGCGCTTGACATGGAGCGGGTCGCCCGCCGCCGCCTGGCGCTCCGCATCGGCCTCTACGCCCTGGTCGCGATCGCCGCCTGCCTGGTCCCGATCTGGTGGGCCTCGCGCCGCTCGTCGTGGGTCGGCGCGACTTACGGCATCGAAACGCTCCGCTTCGAGCTCTTCGGTTTCCTAGCGGCGGCCGCCCTCGTCTTGGTCGCCGTCGCCGAGCTGCGCCGGAGGAACGCATTGCGGGGTCCGTGGCGGGAAGCGGCAGTCGTGCTGCTGCCCCTGGCGGTGGGCCTCCACTTCGTGACCTCGATCAGCGAGTCGACGCGGAAGTTGTGGGACTACCAGGTGTACGAAGCCGCGGCCCTGCAGCTTCGCTACGGCCACAACCCCTACGATCCCGCCCCGCCGTACCTTTTCGGGCGGCCGCGCCAGTACCTCTACCCGCCACTCACGGCCCAGGCCTTCGCGAAGGCCTACGACGCGGTCGCCACGGCACCGCGGGTCAGCGGCTGGGGTGCCGCCCTTGAGAGGATTCGCACGACCCGCGACGCCGAGACCGTCTTCGACCAGGTCTTCCCCGTCTTCGACAGCGTGTTCTATTACTACCGCTGCGCGCAGCTCCTGCTGGTGCTGCTGGCCTACTACCTCTGCTACGTCTTCGCCCGCCGACTGCGCATTCCGCCGCTCTGGGTCCACGCGCTGGTGGCGGGACTCCTGCTGCTCAACAATCCCCTCTTCCGCACGCTCCGCTGGAACCAGGTCAACCTATGGCTGCTCGATCTGGGCCTGATCGGCATCCTCGCGGCGCGCTATTGGGGCCCCGTCGCAGGCTTCGCGATCGCGCTGGCCGGTCACATCAAGCTGTACCCGTTGACGTTGTTAGCGGCGCTGGTCGGCGCGCGCCAATGGCGCGCCGCCACCTGGACCTTGCTGTCGCTGGTGCTGATCCTGTTCCTGCAGACGGATTTCTTTCGCGACTGGACGGTGTGGCAGCAGTTCTTCGTCTTCTTCCGGGACTTCTCCTGGAACGTGGAGCTCAGCTTCCGAAACAACAGCGTGTACAGCCTGACGCACAATTCGCTCCGCTTGCTCGCCGGGGTCGACCCGGCGCAGCACGCGGCCGCGATCCGGGCCAGCTCGAGCGCGCTTTCCCTGGCAGCCGCAGTCTGGCTCGTCCGCCGCTTCGCCGTGCGGGAGACCACCTGGCGGCGGGAAGGCGAACGCGAGGCGCTCGCAGGGATCCGACTGCTCGGCCACGGGGCCGACGCGCTCGCCCTGGGCCTGCTCGTCTCTCCCTCCGTGTGGGAACACCACTACGTCCTGGCGATGCCCCTGATCATCTGGGTCGTCGCGCTGCGCGGCCGCGACCGCCCCTGGGCCGTGGGCAGCGCGGCGCTGCTGGTCCTCGCCCTGCCCACCTTCGATGTGTTCCCGGTCTCCTACCACCGCATTGTGGGGCTGGTGATGCTCCTGGTCCTCGCCGACCCACGCAGGCTGCGGCCCTGCTTCGGCGGATCGACTCGACCGGCTGTCTCAGGCTGAACTCGCCAGCGCTTGCGCCGAGTCGGCCTGCAGCGCCCGGTACTGCGCCATCAGCAGCGCCAGGAGTGTCAGGCAGCCGAGCAGCGGAGCCGCCGGGACGGCGGCGCGCAACAGCGGGAAGTCCGTCGGGCCGACGGTCGCGCGCATGACCGCCAGCACGGGAAAGTTGCAGAGTGCGAACGCGGACAGCCAGGCGAGCGCCCTCCCCCGCGTCCGGCCATGCAGCAGCGCCTGAAGAGAAAAGTGGAACGCGAGGATCAGGAAGACGTAGTAGTGGTCCCAGACGATCGGCAACACGCTGAGGGAGAGGCACACGACCATGGAGAGCTCGAGGCGCTGGGCGAGTTGGCCGCGCATCGCGCCACTCGAGGTCACGCGGTAGAACCCGTACAGCAGCAACGCCACGACGGCGGCGATGGCGAGCTGGAGCGGGACCGGCACGTCGACCATGTACCAGTCGAAGAGCCGATCGGGCCGCAGGAACCGCAGCGCCGACGCGGCGAGGCTGGCGTTGTTGTGGCCGGTGAGCGTCGCCCCCAGATTGTCCACGATCGCCACCTGGACGTATTCGCGATGCAGGGCCACACCGAAGTAGAGCAGGGAGATCGAGAGGACGCCCAGGCAGGTGAGGAGCGACGCCGCGAGGGTCTTGTAGCGGCGGCGATAGGGGAAGTAGAGGAAGAACAGGCCCAGCGGCAGCTTGATTGCGAACCCCAGACCGTGCAGCACACCCGCCGTGTAGGGCCGTGCCCTCTCGTAGGCGACCGCGAACCCCACCAGCAGCAGGAAACAGAGCAGGGTGATCTGGCCGAAGCGAAGGCAGCTGTAGAAGGCGCGGCTCGAAAGGAAGAGCGCCAGCCACAGCCAGTCCTCCCTGGCCGAACGCGACAGGAAGCGCAAGCAGGTGGCGAAAGCCACCAGGTAGACCCACAGCTGCGCGACCACGAAGGCGTCCGCGGCGCGCTCGCCCATCGCGGCGAAGGGAACGAACAGATAGGCGACCAGCGGGAGGTTCTTGAACCCTCCATAGCTGTAGAGGGGCGCCTCCCCATCGAGCAGCCGCTTTCCGGCCGGGTGGTACGCCTTGTGGAAGTCGATGTTCTGGATCTCGGCCACGAACGGCGTGACGACCAGGGCCCCGCAGAAGAGCAGCAGGATGGCAACGCGCCGCCTGCGCGGAGCTGTACCCGAAGCCGTCACCATGCCGTTCGAGGCACCCGTTCGGGCCCCCCCTACGCGGGCTCGCCGATCGTCACCTCGCTGGGCACGATCTCGCGCGGCGAGCACTCGCGCGGGCCTCCCTCGATCCGAAAGCTTCCCTCGAGGCGGATGTCCTCGCTGGAGGCCCCTACCCGCACCCGGATCTCGCCCGGCTCCACCGCGAAGCGCATTGAGCGATCGTAGAAGGCCAGCTGGCTGGGGTGCAGGTGAAACTTCACGGAGCGGGTCTCCCCCGCCGCCAGGGGCACTCGCGCGAAGCCCGCGAGCTGCTGCCACGGCCGCGTGACGCTCGCCACGGGGTCCTGCACGTAGAGCTGCACCACCTCTGCACCGGCGCGATCGCCGGTGTTGCATACCTCGAGCCCGATCTCGACCGGGCCGTCGGCCGCTACGCGCTCCGGTGCGATGCGCAGCTTCGCGTAGGCGAAATCCGTGTACGAGAGGCCGTGTCCGAAGGCAAACAGGGGTCCCGCCGGCGCGTCGGCGTAGTCGGGCGAGAAGCTGCCGAGCATCGCATCGGCGCTCCATTTTCGCGCGGCGTAAAGCGGCACCTGCCCGACGCTGCGGGGCAAGCTCACGGGCAGGCGGCCCGAGGGGTTGACCAGGCCGAACAGCACGTCGGCGATGGCGCGCCCGCCCTCCTCGCCCGGAACCCACGCCTCGACCAGCGCCGGGACGCGCTCGGCCGCCCACGGCAAGGCGAGGACGCGGCCGTTGACGAGCACCACCACCGTCGGCGTGCCCGTCGCCACCACCTGCTCGACGAGCTGCTGCTGGAGACCGGTGAGCCCAAGCTCCGAGGCATCGCGGAACTCGCCGCTCGTGCACTCCGGAGTCAGCCCCGAGCGCCCGCCTACGCACACCACCGCCACGTCCGCCGCGCGCGCGGCCCGCAGCGCTGCGTCGAGCTCCGAGGCGTCGTCGCCCAGCACGTCGCAGCCGCGCACGTGCGCGACCTCGGCGCCGGGCCGCAACGCGGCGCGAATGCCCTGGAGAGGAGTGACGGTGGGCGGAAAGTACGGCCCCGGGGCGAAGGCGCTCTGCTCCGGGCGCGGCAGAATCTCGTTTCGCTCTTCGGTTCCGCGGCGGTAGCTCATCTCGAGATGGGCGGGGTAGTGGTAGTCCCCCTGAAGCAGGCGCACGTCATCGGCACACGGTCCGAGCACGGCGACGCGGCGTGTGGCGCGGTCGAGGGGCAACAGATGTCCCTCGTTCTTGAGCAGCACGATCGACTCGCGCGCCAGCTCGAGCGCCAGGCTCCGCGTCTCCACGGTCTGGTAGGGGCGGGCGGCCGCGCCCTCGTCGACCGTGGACGTCTCGAACAGGCCGAGGGCGAACTTGAGGTGCAGCACGCGCCGCACCGAGCGGTCGATCAGGTCTTCGGACAGCGCCCCGCTCTTCACGCGCCCGGCGAGCTCGCCGTAGCAGTCGAGTACGGGGAGCTCGACGTCGAGGCCGGCCTCCAGGGCCATCTGTCCCGCGTCGCCCTTGCTCGACGCCACGCGGTGCGAGAGCACCAGCAGCAGGGTCGTGAAGTAGTCGGCGACCACCAGGCCGTCGAAGCCGAGCTCGCCGCGCAGCAGGTCGTCGAGGATCTCCTTGGAGCCGCCGCACGGGAGGCCGTCGACCTCGTTGTAGGCGTTCATCACCGACGCCAGGCCCGCTTCCCGGATCGCCGCCAGAAAGGGCCGCGCGTAGACCTCGCGCAGCTCGCGCGGCCCGAGGTGGACCGGCTTGTGGTTGTGTCCGCCCTCGGAGAGCCCGTAACCGAGGAAGTGCTTGCCGGTGGCAGCGACGCCTTGGCGCAGATCCGCCCCCTGCACGCCGCGCACGAAGGCCACGCCCATGCGGCTGGCGAGATACGCATCCTCCCCGTAGGTCTCCTCGACGCGCCCCCAGCGCGCGTCCCGCGCCACATCGAGCACCGGTGCGAGCGTCTGCCGCGCGCCCACCGCGAGCATCTGCCGACGGATCGCGTCGCCCGCCTGCCGCACCCGCTCCGGATTCCAGGTGCTGGCCAGACCGATCGCCTGCGGGAACTGGTCGGCGTCGCGCGCGGTGAAACCGGCGGTGCTCTCCTCGTGCACGATGGCGGGGATGCCGAGCCGGGTCTCCTCCAACAGGTAGCGCTGAATCGAGTTGAGAAAGGCGGCGCTCTCCGCGGGCCGCAAACCCGTGGCGCCACCGATGCGCGCAATCTGGCCCACGCCGCGACTCAGGTGCTGCGCGGCCTTCGATCGCGAGAAGGCCTCGTCCTCGACGAGCTGCACCGACCACACGCAGCCGAGCTGCGCGACCTTCTCCTCGAGGTTCATGCGCGCAAGCAGGTCCTCGACCCGCTCCTCCACGGGCCGGCTCGAATCCCGGTGTGTCACTCGACGCGCCGCGCTCAGCCCGCTTCGGGCTCGGCTATCTCGGGGCCGACGCGTCCGCCGATCTCGTCCAGCTCCACCAGGTCGAAAGCGTAGACGCCGGCCGCGTTCTCGGAGAGGATCGCGCGGCGCTCGGGCTCCGAGACGTCGCGCAACGCGCGGGCGATCAGCTCCTTGCTGCGCGGCCAGCTCCCCTCGTAGTGCGGGTAGTCGGAGCCCCAGAGCATGTTGCCCACGCCGATCCGCTCGCGCATGCGCGCCTCGCGCCGGCCCAGGAACATCGCCTCCACGTAGCACTGGCGCTGCCAGTATTCGCTCGGCTTGAGCGAGAGGCGCTTCTGCTCGTGGCGAAACATGTGGGCGTACATGTTGTCCATGATGCGCGTCGTATCCGGCACCCAGTCCGCCCCCTGCTCGGCGAATACGACCTTCAGCTCCGGATGGCGCTCGAAGACGCCGCCCCAGATCAGGAACCAGAGCGGCCGGTGGGAGAACCACAGGCTCTCGTAGGCGAAGAGCGCGCCGGAGCCGGGCAGGTCCCCGTAATCGGGCGCGGCCGATCCCACGTGGGTGTGCAGCGGCAGGCGCAGCTCCTGGCAGGCGGACCAGATCGGCTCGTAGCGCGGATGGTGATAGAACGGGAGCGGACCCACGCCCGAGGGCAGCAGCACGCCGCGCAGGCCGTGCTGCGCGGCCCAGCGGATCTGGCGCACGGCCTCGTCGACGTCGTGGAGGGTCACGAGGGCGACCCCCGCGTGACGGCCGGCTGCGTGGGCACAGAACTCGGCCAGCCAGCGGTTGTACGCCCAGGCGCCCACCGCCTGGAGCACTGGATCGGCGCCGATCGCGCCCGGGCCCTCGGCCGCCTGAAACGGGGGTGCGTTGTTCTGGGAGCCGTCCGGGAAGATGACCTCCGCCGCGATGCCGTCGGCCTCCAGCTCGCGGAGGCGGCGGGCCGGGTCCCAGGCACCGGAGCGACCGCCGCGCAGCGCTTCCTCGGTCCCGTCCTGCTCCGCCATGAACTCCGACGCGAAGAGCTTGCCGATGCGCTCCTCGCGCTCCCGCTCCAGGCGCCGCATCTCCTCGCGCAGACGCTCGCGGTGGCGCGCCTCCAGGTAGCCGAGGAATCCACCTTGTGCGTAGGTCGCCCCCGCGTGGCAGTCGGCGGAGATCACCGTGTAGCGGCCCATGCCTTCCCCCTCGAGCGCAGTGCGCGCGCCGCCCATCCTACTCCCCCGCGCCGCGGGCCCGGAAGCCAAAAACGCAGGGGCTGCGACCGGGCCCGCGCCCGGCGCCCTCACCTGGCTTCGAGCGTCATCCGGATGCCCTGGCGCGGGCGCAGCGTGAAGAGGGGGTAGGGAGTGACGTCCTGCCCCGGCACGAGCCGCAGCCGGTAGCGTTGAGCCACGCTGGCGAGCACCAGCGGCAGCTCCAGCAGCGCGAACTGGTCCCCGATGCAGCGGCGCGGCCCCCCGCCGAACGGGAAGTAGGCGTAGCGCGGCCGGCCCCGGCTGCGTTCCGGGAGGAAGCGGTCCGGATCGAAGCGCTCGGGGTCTTCCCAGTGGTCGGGATGGCGCTGCATGACCCACGGGCTGACGAAGACGGCGGCGCCCCGCGGCACCCGCTGTCCGGCGATCTCGTCTTCCACGAGGGCCTCGCGACCCATCGCCCAGGCGGGGGGGTAGAGACGCAGCGCTTCGTCGATCACCCGCCGCGTGTAGCCGAGCGCGGCAAGGTCAGCGAAGGTCGGCGCCCGTCCGCCGAGCACCCGCTCCAGCTCGTCGTGCAGGCGGGCCTCCGCCTCCGGGTGCGCGGAGAGCAGGTACCAGGTCCAGCTGAGCGTCACTGCGGTGGTCTCGTGCCCCGCGCCGAGGAAGGTGAGCAGCTCGTCGCGCACCTGCTGCTCCGTCATGTAGCCACATTCCGGATCGTCGAACGCTGCCAGCAGGCACGACAGCAGGTCGTCGCGATCGAGTCCGCTGCGTCGACGATCTGAGATCGCGGCGTCGAGCTCGGCGAAGCCGCGGCGCGTGTCCGCACGGGCGCGCCGGTTGCGGCGCGTGGGCACGAAGTGCGGCAGCGGAAACGCCGTGGTGACCAGGTAGTTCGCGTGGTGAAGCTGCCGCGTCACGATCTCGCTGAACTCTTCGAGACGCAGCGCCAGATCCTGGCCGAGGAGCGCCCGACCCACCACGTCCAGGGCCAGCTTGGCCATCTCGCGTGACGCGTCGAAGGGCTCGCCCCGCCCGATCGCTGAGCGCTGCCAGCGCTCTAGCAGGGCGCCGATCGCCGCCATCATCGGCTGCTCCATGGCGGCCAGCTTCTCGCGCGTGAAGGCCGGCTGGACGAGTCTCCGCCCCGTGCGCCAGCGCTCCCCGTCCGTGAACAGGATCCCGTGGCCCACGTAACGCGTGAGCCGCCGGAAGGCCCTCCCCTTCCCGTAGCGGTTCGCGCGCCGCTCGAGCACGTGCCGGATCCACTCGGGGTCGGACAGCACGAAGCCGGTGATCGGCGGCGCCGTGAACTTCGCCACGCCGCCATAGCGGCGCGCACACTGCTCGAGAAACGCGAGAGGGTCGCGTCGGAATTCCCGGAACCAGCCGAAGAGCGTCCAGTAGCGCGGCCCGGCCGCGACAGCCGGGCGCAGCGAGGAGGTGGCCAGCAACGCCATCGGATTCCCGCCTTCCGGACGCGCGCCGGCCAGAATAGGCGTCCGTCCAACCCGCGGCAAACTCGGGCGCCGACGCCCACCCGATGTACCATGCGCCCCCCCCCGCTTCGGGAGGCGCCGTGCAGGCAACCCCGGTCCACGTCTCGCTCGCGGCGCTCGGCCTCGCGCTGGGTGTCGCACTGGCACCAACGTCTCTCGCCTACCCACTGGACGGCTACGAGTACACGGGGCTCTACCGCGTGGAGGCGCAGCGGCTCGTTCAGGTCGGCGAGGCCTCGGGCCGGAAGCGGCCGCCGGGCGAGCTGCTGCCCATGGAGCTGG
>JAZFWH010000306.1:0-19081 GCA_036482635.1 Myxococcota bacterium | reverse complement strand
GTGAAGCACCGGGAGCTGCTCGACCGGGTGGAGGCGCTGATCGGCCCCGACATCAAGTCCATCCACAACATGCTGATCAACAAGCCGCCGGGCGTGGACGGTCGCCACCCGCTGCACCAGGACCTGCTCTACTTCCCCTTCCGCCCGGCCGACGCGATCGTGGCCACCTGGACGGCGCTCGAGCCGTGCACCCGCGAGAACGGCTGCCTGGTCGTGGTCCCGGGCACCCACAAGGGCGAGCTGTTCGAGCACGAGAATCCCGACTGGGAGTGGCTCAACCACGCCTACTTCGGCGCCAAGGGCGTGGGCGCCCACCCCGAGCGCGTGCACCTGGAGATGGAGCCGGGAGACACCGTCTTCTTTCACCCTGTGCTGCTCCACGGCTCGGGCCGGAACCGCTCGCCGGGCTTCCGGCGGGCGATCTCGGCCCACTTCGCCAGCGCCGCCTGCCAATGGGTGGAGGGCCTCTCGCCGATCGGGGAGGGCTCGCGGCCCTACGTGCTCGTGCGCGGGCGCGAGCACGCGGGCTGCATCTAGCCGGCCGCGCGCGCGGGGAGGGTCCAGTGAAGTTCGCCGTCTTTAGCCTGATGCAGTGGCCGGAGGACCGCTCCCAGGCCGACGTGGTGCGCAACGAGATCGAGCAGCTCTGCGAGGCCGAGGAGCAGGGCTACGACGCGGTCTGGCTCGCCGAGCACCACTTCTCGCGCTACGGCCTCGACTCCGGCATCCACCTGACCGCGGCCCACCTGGCGGCCCGGACGCGCCGAGTAAGAATTGGCACGGCGGTCACGATCCTGCCGTTCATGCACCCGCTGCGCGTCGCCGAGGAGGTCGCGCTGCTCGACCACCTCTCGAACGGGCGCATCGACTGGGGCGTCGGGCGCGGCTACCAGGGGCACGAGTTCGCCGGCTTCGGTGTCGACATCGCCAAGAGCCACCTGATCTTCCGCGAGCAGCTGGAGATCGTGCGGCGCGCCTGGACCGGTGAGCGCTTCTCGCACGAGGGGGAGTTCTTCCGTTTTCCCGAGCTCCAGGTCTTGCCGACACCGCTGCAGCAGCCCCACCCGCCGATCTGGATCGCCGCCATCTCCCCCTCGACCGTCGAGTGGGCCGCGGACCGGGGCTACCCCGTGCTCACGGACCAGTTCTCACCGGTGCAGCGCATCGAGGAGAGCCGCGCGCTCTACACCGAGCGCGTCCGCAAGGCGGGCGTCGACCCGGACCGGCTCGAGTTTCCGACGCTTCGGCAGGTCTACGTGGGCGAGACCCTGAAGAAGGCGCGCGAAGAGGCCGCCCCGGCCCTGCTCTGGTACTACCGCAGCCTGGCGCGCGTCGGCTCGCCGGGCGGACCCGACGGGCCGCTGCCCGAGAACTACTCCTTCTACCGGATGTTCGGCGAGGAGGGCCTCGACCCGGACCGCGATCGCGAGGGCTTCCTGAAGTTCCTGTTCGACGAGTGCACGGTGATCGGCGACGAGGCCTACTGCCGCGACAAGCTGGCCGAGCTCTCCGAGCGCATCCGGCTCGATTACCTGCTGGCCTGGCAGAACTTCGGCGGCCTGCCCCACGAGGCCACGCGGGCCTCGCAGCGCCGCTTCGTCGAGAAGGTCGCGCCCGCCTTCGCCTGAGGGACCGCCCCGCCCATGACCGTCAGCGAGTCGCAGCGCCGGGAGTTCGAAGAGCGGGGCTGGTTCCACCTGGGGCCCGTCTTCGGCGCCGAGCTCGAAGCGCTGCGCGCGGAGTACGACCGCATCCTGGCCCGCCCGCTGCGCCTCCGGGAGGCCGGCAAGACCCCCTTCCACTACAGCCCGCTGCTGCACGTGCAGAGCGAGCGGATGCGCCGCTGGGCCACGTCGCCGAAGCTGGTGGAGGTCGCCGTCGCGCTGCTCGGTCCGGACGTCCGCCTGTACTGGGACCAGGGGGTCTCGAAGCCCGCCGGCGCCGAGTCCGACGTGCCCTGGCACCAGGACAACGGCTACACGCCGGTGCTGCCCGAGGAGTACCTGACCTTCACGGTCGCGCTCGACGCCACCACCGAGCAAAACGGCTGCCTGTGGATCCAAGAGGGCAGCCACCGCGACGGCGTGAAGCCCCACGCCAAGACCGACATGATCTTCTACCGGGGCGACGCGGGCTCGGAGCCCGGCGTCCCGGTGCCGCAGCCCGAGGGCGACGTGCTGGTCTTCTCGTCGCTCGCCATGCACCGCACCGGACCCAACCGCTCGAGCGGGCCGCGTCGCTCCTGGGTGATCCAGCTGTGCGACGCCGCCACCCGCCACCGCGAGACCGGTGTCGCCTTCGACGACCGGCTGCTGGTGGCGAAGGACGGCGTCCCGCTCGATGAGCCCACCCGCGAGCGCGAGCTCGACCTGGGCGAACTGGCCGCGCGCTACGCCGCGAGCCGCTGAAGTGGAGCGCATCGACGTCGGCGGTCACACCCTGCGTGTCGACGTCGCCGGTGCCGGACCGCCGGACTTCCTCTGCCTGCACGGCCTGGTCGATGCGCTCGAGATCTGGGATCGCCTGGCCGGGCCGCTGGCCGAGCGCGGGCGGGTCGCGCGCTTCGACCAGCGCGGCCACGGCGAGTCCGATGCACCGCCGGGCGCCTACCGGCGCGAGGACCTGGCCGCCGACGCGCTGGCCGTGCTCGACGGGCTCGGCGTCGAGCGGGCCGTGTGGGTGGGCCACTCGCTGGGCGGCGTGGTCGCCATGGCGGCGGCCCTCGCGCACCCCGAGCGCGTGGCGGGCCTGGTGCTGATCGGGACCGCGAGCCACTGCAGCGGCAAGGCGGCCGAGTGGTACGAGCGAATCGCCAGCGCCGGCGAGACCGACGGGACCGACGGACTGCGCCGCGCCATCTACGGGGAGAAGTCCCGCAGGCGCATCCACGGCGACGCCGGCGGCATCGCCCGGGTGGCGCGCACGCTCCAGAGCCTGCACGCCGACCCCCTGACGCCGAAGCTGCCCGAGCTCGGCAGCCCGGCGCTGTTGCTGGTCGGGGAGAACGACCCGATGGGCCCCAAGGCCTCGGCGGCGATCGCGGCGCAGCTGCCCGACGCGACCCTGGAGATCGTGCCCGGCTGCGGCCACTGGCTGCACGTCGAGGCACCCGACGTGGTGATCCGGGCGTATGATGGGTGGACGGCCGGGCGCGGCGCCGCCTGATCCCGAAGGAGCGCACGATGAACGAGCTTCCGCGGCTGGAGGTCCCGGGCGGCATCGACGCCGACGGCCACGTGCTGGAGCCGCCCGACCTGTGGGAGCGCTACCTCGAACCGCGCCACCGCGCGCGCGCGCTGCGCATCCGCAAGGACGAGCAGGGACTCGAGTACCTGGAGATCGACGGCCGGCCCTCCAAGCTGATCCGCAAGGGCATGCCGGCGGGGCTCGGCGCGATGGACCGCCGCGGCGGCATCGTCTACGAGCGCGAGGCAAAGACCGGGCTCGCCTACGTGGACAACGCGCCGCTGGGCGCCATGGACCCGGCCGAGCGCCTGGAGCGTCTCGACCAGGAGAACCTGGAGCGCGTCTTCCTCTACCCGACGCTCAGCGTGCTGTGGGTGGCCGAGTGCGAAGACGAGGAGATCACCCAGGCGTACCTGCGCGCCTACAACCGCTGGATCGTCGACTTCTGCGCCGACTCCGGTGGCCGTCTGATTCCCATCGCCCAGCTCTCGCTGGGCGATCCGGAGGCGGCGGAGGCGGAGCTGCGCCGCGCCGCACGGGACGGCGTGCGCGGCGTCTGGGTGCCGCCTTTCGTCTGGACGCGCAAGCCGGTCGGCCACCGCGACCACCACCGCGTGTTCGCCGCGGCCGAGGAGTGCGGCCTGCCTCTCGGCCTGCACCCGTGCTTCGAGCCCAAGTGGGCGGCGCCCGGCCGCTTCGGCGAGATGACCAGCGCCCGCTACGCCTTCATGCTGAACGTCTTTGCGCCCGACGCGGTGCGCCACGCCTTCACCTCGCTCTTCCAGTACGGCGTGTTCGAGCTCTTCCCCGAGCTGCGCGTGATCGTGCTCGAGTCGGGGGCGAGCTGGATCGGCTACTGGCTGGACCGCATGGACGCCGTCTACGAGTCGCCCCAGGGCGCCGTCGTGCGCGGCTGCTTGAAAGAGAAGCCGAGCTTCTACTTCAAGCGCCAGGGCTGGATCTCCGCCGACCCGGACGAGACCACGCTCGCGGGGATGATCCCGCGGGTTGGCGAGGACCGCTTCTTCTGGGCGTCGGACTTCCCGCACCCGGACCACCCGCCGGACTACCTGCCGAACCTGATGAAGATCGTGCGGGAGCTACCGGAGTCGGCGCGCGCCGGCTTCCTGGGTCGCAACGTGCTGCGCGCCTACCGCATCGAGGACTGAGGCGCCGCGAAGGAGAGCCCCCAAGAATGGCGAAGATCAACGGAGTGCTCGGCCCCGTCGAGACCGAGCAGCTCGGCTTCACGCTGATGCACGAGCACATCCTGGTGGCGAACTGGGCGATGCGGCAGTCCTTCGCCCACTGGATCGACGTCGACTCCCACGTGGAGTTCGCCGCCGGCGAGGTGGAGTCGGCCAAGGAGCGCGGCGTCCAGACGCTGGTCGACCTGACGCCCATCAACCTGGGCCGCGACATCGACGTGATCCGCCGCGTGGCCGAGAGGGCCGAGATGCAGGTGATCGCGGCCACCGGCTTCTACTGGCACGAGGAGCCCTTCCTCCAGGGCTGGGAGGCCGACCGCCTGGTGGAGTTCCTGCTGCCCGACATCGAGCGGGGCATCCAGGGCACCGACGTCAAGGCCGGCATCATCAAGTGCGCCACCGACCACCTGGGCGTGACGGAGCTCAACCGAAAGCTCCTCCAGGTGGCCGCGCGCCTGCACCGCGCCAGCGGCGTGCCGATCTCCACCCACACGGCCGTCGCCCACCACACGGGCCCGGCGCAGCAGGACGTGTTCGCGGAGGAGGGCGTCGACCTGGGCCGCGTGGTGATCGGCCACTGCGGCGACACCGAAGACGTGGAGCACCTGGAGGCGATCCTGGCGCGCGGCAGCTTCATCGGCATGGACCGCTTCGGGCTCAACATGATGCTGCCGATGGAGAAGCGCGTGAGCACGGTGGCCGAGCTGTGCCGCCGCGGCCACGCCGAGCGCATGGTGCTCTCCCACGACGCCTGCTGTCACATCGACTGGTTCCCCGCCGAGGCCATGCGGGCCGCCACCCCCCAGTGGAACTTCCGGCACATCCCCGACGACGTAATCCCCGCCCTGCGCAAGGAAGGCGTCAGCGAGGAGCACATCCGCGCCATGACCGTCGACAACCCCCGCCGCATCTTCGAGCAGCAAGGCGGGTACTAGTCCGCGGCGTCTCTCGGGAACTGCAGCCCAGGTTCGAGGGAGCCGTGGCAGCGAGGAAGCAGCGAAGTCGCCGGGGGCAGCGGAGTCCGCGGGGGGCGCCTGGGGCGCCCTGGTGGCTGTCGCTGTCCGAGCAGGAGCTGCTCGGTGTCCGGCTCTGCGAGCTCGGGCTGGGCATCGAGGGCACCGCGCTGGAGTCGCGCATCGAGCAGCTGATGGGCGAGCTCGCGCGCGCGGGCCTGTGCTTCCGGCCCTCGATCTGGCTGTCGACCGACTGGTTCTCCCCGTCCGGCGTGCCCGGCTTCGCGCTGCCCTTCTACCTGGCCCACCCGCGCCTGGCGCGCCTCGAAGGCACGCAGATGTTCGAGGTGGAGGGCGGCAACCGCGACTGGTGCATGAACCTGCTGCGCCACGAGGCCGGCCACGCGATCGACACGGCCTACCGCCTGCGCCGCAAGAAGGGCTGGCGCAAGTGCTTCGGCAGTCCCGCGGAGTCCTACTACACCACCTACACCCCTCGGCCCACCAGCCGCTACTTCGTGCACAACCTGGACAACTGGTACGCCCAGAGCCACCCCATCGAGGACTTCGCGGAGACCTTTGCGGTCTGGCTCAAACCGCGCTCCCGCTGGCGCACACGCTACGCGGGCTGGCCGGCGCTGGCGAAGCTGGAGTACGTCGACGAGCTGATGGAGGAGATCGGCGAGCGCCCGCCGCCGGTTCGCTCCCGCGAGCGCACCGACTCGCTCTCCCAGCTGCGCACGACGCTCGGCCAGTACTATCTGCGCAAGAAGAAACACTACGGACAGGAGGACCGCTCGGTGTACGACCGGGATCTGTACCGCCTGTTCACGGACGACCCCTCGCAGGCGCGGCGGCGCCTCGCCGCGGCGTTCTTGCGCGACCGGCGCGTCGAGCTGCGCCGCGTGGTGGCGCAGTGGTCGGGGCAGTACCGCTTCGTGGTGGACCAGGTGCTCAGGAGCATGATGGTGCGCAGCCGCGACCTGCGCCTGTACCTGGCCTACTCCGAGCGCGAGACCGCCGAGGGGGCAGCGGTGTTGCTCACGGTGCACACCATGCGGCTGATCCGGCGGCGCCACGCCGCGTACTTCCGATGAAGCGGCTGCGCGTGGCGGTCCTCACCCACGAGGACCTGGTGCCCCCGGCGTCGACCGAGGGCTACTCGGAGAAGGAGATCCAGGTCTGGAAGCGGGAGTTCGGCGTGGTGCGCGGCCTGCGCGCCCTGGGGCACGCCACCCGCGTGCTGGGCGTCTCCGACGACCTGATGCCGATCCGCGGCCTGGTTGAGGAGTGGAAGCCCGACGTCATCTTCAACCTGCTGATGGAGTTCCAGGACGTGGGCAGCTACCAGGTCCACGTGGTGAGCTACCTGGAGCTGCTGAACGTTCCCTACACGGGCTGCAATCCGCGCGGCATCCTGCTGGCGCGCGACAAGCGGATCTCCAAGCAGATCTTCCGCTACCACCGGATTCCCTCGCCGGCGTTCGCCTTCTACCGCCGGGGCCGAAAGGTGCGGGCGCGCCGGTCGCTGCACTTTCCGCTGTTCGTCAAGTCCGTGGAGGAGGAGGCGTCGTTCGGGATCGCCCAGGCCTCGGTGGTCCACGACGAGGAGGGGCTGCGGGAGCGCGTGGAGTTCGTGCAGCGGGGCTCGGGGACCGACGCGATCGCCGAGGAGTACGTCCGGGGCCGCGAGCTCACCATCAGCGTGCTGGGCAACGAGCGGCTGAGCACCCTTCCGGTCTGGGAGCTGTTCTTCAAGAAGCTGCCCGAGGGCACCGAGCCGATCGCGACGGCTCGCGTGAAGTGGGACCTGGAGTACCAGAAGAAGCTGGGGATCGAGACCGGACCGGCGAAGAACCTGCCCGACGCGACGGGCGCGCAGATCGCGCGGATCGTCAAACGCGCCTACCGGGCGCTCGGGCTGTCCGGCTACGCCCGCATGGACCTGCGCCTGGCCGAGGACGGGCGCGCGTTCGTGATCGAGGCCAACGCCACGCCCGACATCACCTACGACGAGGACCTCGCACTGTCGGCCAAGGCCGCGGGGATGCCCTACGAGCAGCTGCTCCAGCGCATCCTGCATCTCGCGCTCCGCTACCGGCCCCCCTGGCAGCAGGTGCGCTCTCCCGCGTAGCCAGCCGGATCGCAGGGCCCGTCTACTGCGGCGGGATGTAGGGGATGGTCAGGCGCGAGGGGCGGACCGCATCGCGGTAGACCTGCCAGGTGGGCGGCGCGTCGGGCGGCACCAGCGCGAAGTGGTCGCGGTCGGCGCCGGCCAACGCGATCCGGATGCGGTGTCCCTTGCGGAACAGGTACGAAGTCGGCAGCAGGTCGATGGCGAGCTCGGCCACCTGCCCGGGCACGAGCGGCTCGCCGTCACTGCGCGCGAAGCTGCGGTAGGGGACCGCGTCGCGGTAGGGCGGGGTCCCCTGTGCGCGGCGCCGGTGCAACGCGCGCAGCACCCCCTCGGTCACGTAGGTCACGCTTCCCTCGGGAGCCACGTCCTCCAGGTAGGCGAAGAACGCGCCGTCGCTCGCCGTCGACGCCACGTAGAGCTGGACCCGCGGATGCCCGGTCACTTCCGTGTCGCCGGCCAGGGGTGGCGTCGTGTAGACGAGTAGCCTTGCGTCCGCGTCGGCCCGGTCCGGGTAGTTCACGGGCAGGCCCATCAGCGAGTTCCAGCGTGAACGGTCGCCCGTGCCGTGGCTGGTGTCGACGGTGTAGGAGTCGAAGGCGCTCGAGTCCGCAGGAGGCTCGACCGCGAGATTGCCGTCCGCGGCGAAGTAGAAGGTGGTCGGTAGCGGCTCGGGAGGCCACTGCTCGGCCGCCTTCCAGCGCCCCTCCACCAGCGTGTAGTAGTGCACGGGCGCGTCGTCCGAGAGCCCCGTATCGCGGCCCGCCAGGTGGTGGTCGAAGAACTTGAGTAGCTCGCCCACGTGGTCGAACTCCGACTCTTCGCTGCGGCCGCCCCGCACCTGGGAGGCGCCGCCGTGGTTCCAGGGGCCGAGGATCAGCTTGTTGTCCGGATTCTTCAGGGTGAGGTGGCGCTTGACGGCCGCGTGCTGGTAGCCCCCGTCGAACCAGCCGCTCCAGCTGTAGATCGCCGTCCCCGAAGCGTCGATCGCCTCGACGTAGCGGTGCGGGCTGAAGACGTCGGCGTTGCGCCCCTCGGGATCGGTGTCGTCCCGGAACACCACCGTCTGCGCCATGGCGTGGACGTCCCAGTTGGCTTCGTGATCGCGCAGGGCCTGGGCGAGCAGGGCGGCGCCGTCGTCGCCCTCCACGGGCCGCACACCGGCGAGCAGAAGCGTCTTCCAGCCGCCCAGGGTGAAGAGGTGCGCGGGGACGTGGTTGCGGTCGAGGTCGCGGTTGAAGCGGCCCCAGTTCTCGGTGAACCAGGCCAGCTGCAGCCCGCCCGGAAAGGCGATGTCCGCGAAGGCGTCGAAGAGCGAGAAGCGCGGCGCGGCGGCCACGACCGCCGGGTGGCGGTTGGTCACCAGGAACTCGGCCGCAGTGCCGTCGTAGGAGGTGCCGAAGCTGCCCACCCGCCCGTTCGACCAGGGCTGCGCGACGATCCAGTCGACGACCTCGGCGCCGTCGCGGGTCTCGTCCGGCGACCACGGGTGGGGGCGCTGGCCGAAGGAGGCGCCGGAGCCCCGGGCGTCGACGCCGACCCACGCGTAGCCGTGGGTCACGAAGCGGCTCACCGGCTCGGAGGGCTCGTCCAGCAGGGAGGAGAAGGGCCAGCGCAGGGCGTGAGAGCGCCAGTAGCGGGTCTGGTGCACGATCGCGGGGAGCGCGGTGCCCTCGGCCAGACCCTCGGGCAGGTAGACGTCGACGGCGATCTTCACGCCGTCGCGCATGCCGAGGTAGCGCGAGGTCCGCACGACGCCCGGGTAGAGCGGCGGTCCGCCGTCGTAGAGCGCCGGCCGTGCCTCGGCCCGGTCGCTGGGCGGCGCGTCCGTCCGCTCGCACGCCTGGAGCGCCGCGAGTCCCAGCGCGACGAGGGCCGGGCACAGCAGCCACGCGCGAGCCCACGCATCCGGGCGGAGTCGACGCACGGGCGGCCTCCTCATCGCGGGCCCGCATTCTAGCGGCGCCGCGGCGCGGGCGTGCGACAATGCCGCGGATGACCGAGCCGGCGCCGGCCCGAGAGCCCGCGACTTCCCCCGGTGGGCGCGTGCCGGAGGCCCCCCTCCCGCTGTCGAGCATCGTGATCTACGGCCTACCCAGCGCGGGCCTGCACTTCACGTTCTTTCTGTTCGCGCTCTACCTGATGAAGTTCTCGACCGACGTGCTGCTGCTGGCGCCGGGCGTGATGGGTGCCCTCTACGGGGTGTCGCGGCTGTGGGATGCCGTGTCCGATCCGATCGCGGGCCACCTCTCCGACCGCACCCGCTCCCGCCTGGGCCGGCGGCGCTCGTGGCTGCTCGCCTCGGCGCTGCCGATCGCCGCGGGCAACCTGATGATCTGGGGCGCGCCGGAGGGCATGGCCGCCGGGCCGCTCGCCGTCTGGATGGGCGTCGGGCTGTTCGTCTACTTCACCGGCACGACCATGTTCTCCGTTCCCCACGAGTCGCTGGGGGCGGAGCTCAGCTCCAACTACCACGAGCGCACGCGCATCTTCGGCGTCAAGCAGGCGGTGTCGCTGTGCGGGAGCCTGGCGGCCGTCGGTGTGATGCAGCTGCTGATCCAGTCCGACGCGCCGCGGCCCCTCGCCTTCCAACAGTCCGTGGTCGCCGTGACGGTCACCGCGGCGCTGCTGGTGCTCACCGTCGCGCGCGTGCGCGAACGCCCGGAGTACCAGGGTCGCGGCGGCGCGAGCCTCCGCGGCGCGTTCCGCGACGTGCTGCGCAACCCCCACGCCCGGATCCTGCTGCTCGTATTCGGCATCGAGAACTTCGGCACGGCCATCCTCGGCATCGTCACCCCCTTCGTCATGCAGTACGTGCTCGGCATGCCGGAGATGACGGGGCGCTTCATCGCGCTCTACTTCATCCCCGCGCTGCTCTTCATCCCGGCCTGGATCCACCTCTCGCGCCGCTTCGGCAAGAAGCCGATGTGGCTCTTCTCCATGTCGATGCTCACGCTGGCGTTCGGGGGCCTGTTCTTCGTCGGTCCGGGCGACGTCGCCTACGTCAGCGTGCTGGGCGTGATCGCGGGCATCGGAGGCGGCTGCGGGCAGGTGGTGGGCCCCTCCATCCAGGCCGACGTGATCGACTTCGACGAGTACCGGACCGGCGAGCGCAAGGAGGGCATCTACTTCGCCGTCTGGAACTTCGTGCGCAAGGGCGCCTACGGGATCGCGGGTGTGCTGACGGGGGTGGTGCTCTCGGTGGCGGGCTACGAGCCCAACGTGGAGCAGACCGAGGCGGCCAAGCTCGGGCTGCGCGCGCTGTTCGGCGTGGTGCCGGGCGCCTGCTTCGCGATCGGCACGCTGGCCTTCCTGCGCTTCCGGCTCACCGAGGTCGAGCACGCCGCCATCCGCGCCGCCCTCGACCGCCGTTCCTAGGCTCAGCCGGGCCTCGCGCTCGCTGATCGCTCGCACTCGGCCTGGTAGCGCTTGTCTTCGGGCGCCCGTGGCGAGAGAATGGCGGCGGTCCCCCGCGCGGGACGCCATGCGCCCGCGAGGGGCCGACATCGCTCGGAGGGCTCGCCATGCGGGACGGACGCAAGATCGCCGACACCGACTCCCACCAGATGGAGCCGGCCTGGATCTGGGAGAAGTTCATCGATCCGCGCTTCGCCGAGCGCGCGCCGCGGGTCGCCCGGGCGGGGTCGCGAGAGACCCTCGTCGTGGAGGGGGAGTCGCTCACTGCCGAGGAGGGCAAGTACCCCTTCAACTCCCCCGAGTTTCTCGCGGCCCTGGCCCGCGGCATGAAGCGCTTCCAGCGCGCCCGCGAGGCGCGCTTCAGCGCCGCCAGCCGGCTGGCGGACATGGACGAGCAGGGCGTCGACGTCCAGATCCTCTACCCGACCGTGGGCGGCCAGCTGCTCGGCCGCGAGTTCCGCGACCCCGAGCTGCTCGCCGCCTGCTGCAGCGCCTACAACGACTGGAGCGCCGAGTACTGCGACGTCGCGCCCAATCGGCTGCGCTGGGCCGCCATGCTGCCCATGCAGGAGCCCGAGCTCGCGGCGGCCGAGGCGCGTCGCGCCGCGGAGCGGGGAGCGGTCTCCTTCTACGTCCGGCCCAACCCGATGAAGGGCCGCAACCTCCACCACCGCGACTACTTCCCGGTCTGGGAGGTGATCCAGGGCCTGGGCCGGCCGGTGTGCCTGCACGACTCCGGCTCGCCGCGCATTCCCTCCTACGGCGACCGCATGGAGACGCACACCAGCGGCCACATGCTCGCGCACCCCTTCGAGGCCATGTCCGCCATGATGAGCTTGATCTGGTACGGCGTGCTGGAGCACTTCCCCAAGCTCACCGTGGTGCACGTCGAGGCGGACGCCGGTTGGCTGCCCTACTGGCTCCAGCGCATGGAGCAGCACTGGGACTTCTCGGGCAGCGCCGAGCACCCGGACCTCAAGATGCGGCCGACGAAGTACTTCGAGCGCAACGTCTTCGTCGCCGCGCGCGGCGACGAAACGACCCTGCGCAGCGTCGTGGAGCTGGTGGGCGACGACAACGTGGTGTTCAACACAGACTACCCGCACCCCGACGGCACCTGGCCCTGGGGCCTGGAGAGTCTGCTCGAGCAGGAGATCTCCGAGGAGAGCAAGCGCAAGATCTTCTGGGACAACGCCGCGCGCGCCTTCCACCTGCCCGACTGAGGCGCTACTCGGCTTTCCGCTCGCCCGGACTCGCGGGCTCGGGCTCGGCCGGCGCGGCTGCGCGTGGCAGCAGGCCCACCCGGCGGTGCGGGTAGTCGAAGCGCACCCGGAAACGGCGCAGGAAGGCGTTTCCGAGCAGCGCCTGGTCGGGGCCGGCCACGTTGGTGATGCGGTAGGAGGAGCCCTTGCGGAGCGCCACCTCGAGGGAGACGTCCTGCAGGTCGAAGTCGCCCACCCGGGCGCGCTCCAGGGCCACGAGCGCCGAGCGGTCGGTCCCGTACAGGTTCAAGCCGCGCACCGTCTGCGCGTCGGGACTGACCTGGATCGCGAGCGTCCGCGCCCGCTCCTCCGAGACGTTCAGGTCGGTGGGCGCTCCCGTGTCCATCAAGAACCAGGCGGAGCCCGAGCCCAGCCGGATCTCGATCATCGGCCGCCGATCCGTGAGGCGCATGGGGACGACGATCTCGCCCGGCTCTGCGCTCGCCTGCGACACGCGGTAGACGTCGGGATCGAGAAAGCGCACGCGTCGCCCCGCGTAGTCGACCTCGATCACGTACTCCTCGAGGAAGTTCCCGCCCACCAGCCCCGCGATCACTCCGGTTCGGGACCCGGTGTCGCTCGACCCGGTCATCACCACGAACTGGAGGTCTCGACCCAGAACGGTCTTCCTTCGGTAGGGATCGGACTTGAGGCGGCGCACCGTGACGTGGAGCTTGCGCGCGTAGCGCGGCGTCATTGCCGAGAACGCCGCGCCCGTGTCGAGCAGCATGGGAAAGGGTCGCTCGGGGTTGGGGGAGAGGTCGATGCCGATGTGGCCGTCGCCGATGCTTCCCCAGCCCGGCACCTGGTCGAGGAACGGGAGGTCTGCGAGCACGCCCTGCTCGGCCCGGGCCGCGGCGCCGACGCCCAGCGCGGCGAGCGCCGCCAGCAGGCCCAGACGCTGGGCGAGAGGCGCCATGGCTCCCCCTGCCCGGGGCGGGTTACGACGGCGGGACGCTGAAGCCGTCGGTCACCGGCTCGAGCTTCTCGAAGTGGGGCCCGAGCTTCTCGTGGAGGCCCTCGAAGCTCCAGCTTTCCTCGCTCTCGAACTTCGTGTCGGTGTTGGGGCGGCCGAGCACCGTCACCGACTTGCCGAAGATGACGAAGACGTGGCCGGAGATGCGCTCGGCCTTCGGCGACGCCAGGTAGCCCACCAGCGGCGCCGAGTTCTCCGGGGCGAAGGTGTCGAAGCCCTCCGCCGGCTTGGCGAACACGGCGCCCAGCGCCCCGCCCTCCGTCATGCGCGTGCGCGCGCGCGGCATCACCGCGTTGGCCGTGACGCCGTACTTGAGCATCGCCTGGGCCGCCCCCATGGTCATGGCGACGATGCCGGCCTTGGCCGCTGCGTAGTTGGGCTGGCCGACCGAGCCGAACAGGAAGGCCTCGGACGAGGTGCTGATCAGGCGCCCGTAGACCGGCCCGCCCCGGGACTTGGAGCGCTCCCGCCAGTAGGCGGTGGCGAAGCGCATGGTGCAGAAGTGGCCCTTCAGGTGGACCCGCACCACCGAGTCGAAGTTCTCCTCGCTCATGTTGAAGATCATCTGGTCGCGGGTGAAGCCGGCGTTGTTGACCAGGATGTTCAGGTCGCCGAACGAGTCGACGGCGGTCTGGATCAGCGACTGGGCGTCGTTCCAGTCCGCCACGTCGCCGAAGTGGGCGACGGCTTCGCCGCCGAGGCCCTGGATCTCCTCCACCACGCCCCGGGCGGCGTTCTCGTCGCGGCCCGATCCGTCCGCCGTCGTGCCCAGGTCGTTGACGACGACACGCGCGCCGAGCCGTGCCAGCTCCAGGGCCTCGACCCGGCCCAGGCCCCGGGCGGCGCCCGTCACGATCGCGACCTTTCCGTCGAGCATTTCGCTTCTCCCCCGCGCGACGCTCAGAGGCGTTCGATGCATCCGAACTCCTGCGCTGGTTCAGTCGAGCTTGCCGAGGATCATGGCGCTGGTCGGGATCCCCACACCGGCCGTGACCAGCACGCAGTCGTTCTTCTCGGGCTGGTTGCAGGACGTGCCGCGGATCAGGCGGACCCCTTCGTTCACGCCGTTCATGCCGTGGATGTAGGCCTCGGAGAGCTGCCCGCCGTGGGTGTTGCTGGGCAGGCGCCCGCCCAGCTCGAGGGCGCCGTCCACGACGAAGTCCTTGGCCTCGCCGGGCCCGCACAGGCCGAACGACTCCAGCTGCCAGAGCACGATGGGCGAGAAGGCGTCGTAGATCACGGCCGCTTCCAGGTCGGCGGGGCCGAGC
This sequence comes from Myxococcota bacterium, assembly GCA_036482635.1. Classification (GTDB taxonomy): domain Bacteria; phylum Myxococcota_A; class UBA9160; order UBA9160; family SMWR01; genus JAZFWH01. The sequence continues at coordinate 4,677 of JAZFWH010000306.1, read as the reverse complement.
CCGGACATCGCGTACACCTGCTTCGCCACCAAGTCCATCTCCGGCAGGGTGGCGATGCCCGGCCGGTAGAAGCTCGTCATCGACTCCTGGTTGGCACCGGCGGCCTGGGCCACGCCGCGGATCAGGGCGCCGGGGTGCTTCAGGTCCCGGGCGCGCTCGGGCGTCGTCACGATGCAGGCGCAGCCGCCGTCGGTCTCCTGGCAGCAGTCGAACAGGCGCAGCGGATCGACGATCACCCGCGAGCTCTGGTGCTGCTCGAGCGTGAGCTCTTTGCCGTAGAAGAACGCGGCGGGGTTGTTGACCGCGTGCTTGCGCGTGGAGATCGCCACCTGGGCGAAGTCGGTGCTCTTGGCGCCGCACTCGTGCATGTAGCGCTGGCTGAACATGGCGACCCAGCTGGCCGGCGTCATCAGCCCGTACGGCATGTACCAGCTCCAGTGGATCAGGTCCGAGGTGACGATGTCGCCGGAGACGCCCTGGCTGTAGCGCTGGCCCGAGCGTCCGTTGAGCGCCCGGTAGCAGACCACGCAGCTCGCGCTGCCGGTCGCCACCGCCATCACGGCCTGGTGGAGCACGCCGATCGCCGCGCCGCCGCCGTGGGGCACGCGGCTGTAGAAGGTGAGGTCGCCGATCCCCACGGCGCGGGCGATCTCGATCTCATCGCTGGTGTCCAGCGTGAAGGTGGTCATCCCGTCGACGTCGTCGGGCGACAGCCCCGCGTCGTCGAGCGCCGCGCGGACGGCTTCGCAGGCGAGCTGGAGCTCGGAGCGGCCGGAGTTCTTGGAGAACTCGGTCTGCCCGATCCCCACGATGGCGGCTTCGTCCTTGAGTGTGGTCGGCATGGGGGCTCCGCGTCCGTCAGGCCGGCTGGGGCAGGGCGACGCTCACCGTGCCGGTGACGTGGTTGCCCCAGGCGTTCTTGCCGGCGATCTCCACCTCCACCACGCCCTCGCCTGCGTGCACGGCTTTCACCGTTCCCGTCATTCGCATGGTGTCGCCGGGCAGGTTGGGCCCGCCCAGCTTGATGGCGACCCGCTTGATCACGGCGTCGATACCCGCCCAGTCGGTGACGTAGCGCCCGACCAGGCCGTTGGTCGTGAGGATGTTCATGAAGACGTCCGACATGCCCTGCGCCTGGGCCGCGGCCCTGTCGTGGTGCACCGGCGTGTAGTCCCGGGAAGCCAGCGCTCCACCCACGATCAGGCTGGCCGTGAGCTCGATTGCCAGCTCCGGCAGCGTGTCGCCGACCTTCACCCCGTCGAAGCGGATTCCCTGCGCGCTCATCGCCGCTCCCGTCCCGCGCTCGAGGTGGACTCGCGCCTCACTGGACCGGCCGGAAGAGGGGCAGCTTCAGCTCGTCGCCCACGGCATCGACGCTCGCCTCGACCGGCATGCCGATGTGCACGTCCTCGGGAGGGCAGCCCACCACGTTGGAGACGATGCGCGTGCCCTCCTCCAGGTCGATCAGCGCCACCGGCAGCGGGAACTCGTATCCCGGGATCGGAGGGTGGTGCATGACCACGTAGCTGTAGACGGTGCCCCGACCGCTGGCAGCGATGCTCTCCCACTCGGTGGACTGGCATTTTCCGCACATGGGCCGCGGCGGGTGGCGCAGCTCGCCGCACGCGCTGCACTTCTGGATGCGCAGCTCACCGCGGTCGATCGCCTCCCACCACCAGCCGTTGTCGTGGGCCCGCGGGGCGCGCAGGCGCTGCGGTCTGGCGGGCGCGGCGTCCGCCGTCGCGACCTGGGGCGGCTGGCTGGGCTTGAACTTGAGGACGCGGAAGGTCATCGACCCGACCTCGGCCCCGTCCTGGTCGCGGAAGGTGGTGCGGGTGTCGATGAAGTACCCGATGCCGAGGGCGGTGGCCTTCTCCTCGGAGACCGACTCGATTACCGTCGTCGCCGAGATCTGGTCTCCGGGTCGCAGGTAGCGCTCGTAGGTCTGCTCGGTGTCGGTGGCGACGACCGAGGTGTAGCCGTACTCGGAGAGCAGCGCGTGGAGCTCCCGCTGTTTGTTCATGGGCAGCGCGCCCGGGATCGCCATGTCGATGCCCTGCAGGACCCACGCCTGCAGCATGGTCGGCGGCGCCACGATCCCTTCGTGGACCGAGCGTTTCGCCCGCTCGGGATCGGTGTAGGCCGGGTTCGCGTCGCCCAGGGCCTGACACCAGTGGCGGATCATGGGCTCGTTGACCGGGTCCTCCCCCACCTCCGGCGCGCCGATGTCGGCGCCCACGTAGGCGCGCAACTTCGCCTCCAGCTCGCGCTTGCGATCGTCGGGTCGCGTCATTTCGGGGCTCACCGGCACCGCCGCGTGGGTTCCCGGTGGGGGGGCCCGTGCAGGACAGTGAAGTCGGGGTCCATCGAGGCTAGAAGATGTTACATAAACCGAGAGGGTGCGCCGTGACTGCCGAGCCCGCGCCTCCCGGGCGCCGTGCTGACCTGCATATCGGAGTGACTCCGTGGCTCCAGGGCTCCGACGGCCTGGCCGACTCCCTGGCCGACCAGGCCGAACTCGCCGAGCGCCTCGGCTTCGACTCGCTGTGGCTGCCCGAGAGCCACTTCATTGGGCCCGGCGCCATTCCCGCCCCGCTGCTGCTGCTGGCCGCGGTGGCGTCGCGCACCCGTCGCATCGGCGTCGCCACGACCTCCTATCTTCTTCCGCTGCGCCATCCCCTCCACGTCGCGGCCGAGGTCGCCGTGCTCGACCGTCTCTCGCGGGGCCGCGTGATCCTCGGCGTGGGCCGCGGGTTCCGCAGCGCCACCTTCGCAGCCTTCGGCGTCCCGGCCCGGGAGAAGCGCGACCGCTTCGAGGCGGCACTGGCCGCGATGCGCCGGGCGTGGCGGGGAGAGCCCGTGGCGTGGGACGAAGCCGTCGGGGACGCGCCGGCGGCGCCGGTGCGACTCGCCCCCCTGCCCGTGCAGAAGCCGCACCCTCCGATCTGGGTGGCCGCCTTCGGGCCCAAGGCCGTCGCCCAGGCGGGGCGGCTCGGCCTCCCGTACCTGGCGTCGCCCATCGAGACGCTGGCCGCACTCGAGGCCAACTACGCGCGCCACCGCGACGCGCGGGAGGCCGCCGGCCAGACCGGCCCCCTGGCGGTGCCGGTGATGCGCACGGTCTTTGCCAGCCGGGACGCCGCGCTGCTGCGCGGCGTGCGCGAGGCCCTGGCGGCCCAGGCCGCGGCGCTGGCCAAGGTCTCCGCACCGAACCTGCGCCGGGCCGCGGGCGCCCCGATCGAAGACTGGGCCCTGGTCGGCGAGCCCGAGGCGGTGGCGGAGGGCGTGCACCGCTACCGGGAGAAGCTGGGCATCACCCATCTGATCGTGCGCGCCCAGCTACCGGGCGCCTCGCCCGAGGCGCTCGTGGACTCGCTCCGGCTGCTGGCGGCGCTGGAACGGTGACGCGCGGCGCACTCGCGCCGCGGGGCTGTCCGCTGGCCAGGCTGCAGCTCCATCCCCTTGTCCGATACCCTCTTGGCAACCGACAATCTTGTTAGAGGCGCACGTTGTCAGGAGTACGCTTGCAGGACGGTGATCTTCTACTCACCATTGCGGAAGTAGCCGTTGCCTTCGCTGGCTTCGCGAGCCTCGTAAGCATTCTGGGGCGCCGATCCAGTCGCGATTCCCCGGTCGTGCAGGCAGCACGCCTGCGAGGCTTGATCATCAGCAGTCTTTTGGTGGTGGCGTTCGCTTTCTTCCCCTTTGTGCCTCATCGCCTAGGTGCCTCGGATCCAGCGGTCTGGCGGATCTCCAGTGGAGTTTTCGCGACGGCGGGCTTGGCGATGGTGGCAGTCACGTTCGGCAACCTGGAAAGAATCCGCGCCGCGGGACGGCCTCCGCCGGGGTTCGCATGGCGCGGAGCGGTCATTGGAAGCGTCTTGTTCACAGCCTGGGCTTTGCTGGTCAGCAATGCGGTCGGTGCCTTCCCGGCTAGCGCCGCCGCGATCTACATCCTGAGCCTTCTGCTGTTTCTTTTCCTTGCTGGGTTCATGTTCGCCAACTTGCTGCTTTCCTTTCTCGAGCCCTCCGAGTAGGTGGGCGGCCGCCTACGTCTTGGTTGACGCGATTGGGTCACCCCATGGCCAGTACCAGAAGAAGCTTCATCCCGGCAGCCGGCCACGACTGGCTGCTACCTCTCTACGACCCTCTGCAGCGCTGGCTTGTCCGCGAGGAGTCCGTCAAGCGTCCTCTAATCGTTCAGGCGGCGATTGAGCCTGGTCACCGCGTTCTCGACATCGGCTGCGGCACGGGCACCCTTACGATCCTGATTGGGCGGCTTCATCCAAGCATCCAGATCGTCGGACTCGACCCCGATTCCAAGGCGCTCGCCATCGCGCGGCGGAAGGCCGAAAGGGCGGCTCTTGACATCCAATTCGATCGCGGTTTCTCAGCTGAACTTCCGTATCCACAGGCATCCTTTGACCGAGTCTTTTCGTCCTTCATGTTTCACCATCTCACGCGGAGCGAGAAGCTCTTGACGCTCGGTGAGGTTCGGCGAGTGCTCAACCCGAGCGGCTCTTTGCATCTTCTTGACTTTGGCAGACCGAGGGACAGGTGGAGTCGTCTCCTCGCCCGTCATCTCCACCGCGGCCAGCATCTGCGGGACAACATCGAAGGCCGCATCCCAAGCCTCATGAGCGAAGCGGGGTTCGAGTGTCCCGAGGAAGTCGGGCA
>JAZFWH010000305.1:0-4604 GCA_036482635.1 Myxococcota bacterium | reverse complement strand
GACGAGGTGCAGGGACGCGTGACGATCCGACTGGTGGACGTCCCGTGGGACCAGGCGCTCGACGTCATCCTGCTCACCAAGGGCCTGGCCTTCATGCGGGTGGGCAACGTGCTCCGCATCGCTCCGGGTGACGTCATCAAGTCGGAAGAGGAGCTACGGCTCCAGGAGCGCCGCGCCAAGGAGAAGCTCGAAGACCTTCTGGTCAAGCTCCAGCCGGTCAACTACGCCGACGTCGAAGACATTGCGGAGATGGTCGAGCAGCTGCTCTCGCCACGCGGATCGGTGAACACCGACGAGCGGACCAACACGCTGATCATCAAGGACATCGCCTCGGTGATCGACGAGGCCACCGCGTTGATCAAAGCCATCGACACCCAGACGCCGCAGGTGATGATCGAGGCGAAGATCGTCGAGGCGAGCCTCGACTTCTCGCGCGAGTTCGGGAGCACGTGGTCCATCGGTAGCCAGCCGCTGAACGACCCGTTTGGCGCCGGCACCGTGAACGACAACCTGGGAACCAGCGACTTCCGGCTGCACGACGCCAACAACGTGGTGGTCGGGAACTCGATCCAGTCGTTCCCCAACGGGCTGGTCAATCTGGCGGCGTTCATTCTGGACGAGAAGATAAACCTGGAGCTTCAGCTCCAGGCGGCCGAAGTCCACGGCGATGGGAAGGTGATCTCGAGTCCGCGCATCGTCACCTTGGACAACACCGAGGCGACGATCTCGCAGGGCATCGCGATCCCGTTCCAGACCTTCGAGAACGGCGACGCGCAGCTCGAGTTCATCGACGCGGTACTCCAGCTGACCGTGACCCCGCAGATCACGGCCGACGGCAGCATCATCATGGAGATCATGGTGAGCCGCAACGCCCCGGACGACAGCGTCTTCACGTTGACGGGCTCGCCGGCGATCGCCAAGAACGAGGTGCAGACCGAGACGCTGGTGAGGGATGGGCAGACGCTCGTGCTCGGCGGGATCTACGTGGTGGACAAGTCGAACCGCTCGTCGCGCGTGCCGTACCTCCACCGCATCCCGCTGATCGGCAGGATGTTCCGCAGCGACCTGATCAGCGACAGCCGCAAGGAGCTGCTGGTGTTCGTGACGCCGCGGATCATTGTAGACCCCGATTCTGCCAGCTGACCCGATCGTCGCATCGGCAGGCCGATAGGGCACACGCGCGGGGGGGCTTCGGCTCCCCCGCGTCGTCTATACTGGGGCGGGTGAAGAAGCAGACGGTGTGGCTCGTGGGGATGATGGGCGCGGGCAAGTCGACCGTCGGAAGAATCGTGGCGCGCCACCTGGACCGGCCGTTCGTCGACACGGACGCGGAGGTGGAGCGCGCGGCCGGACGCTCGATCGCCGAGATCTTCGCGGGGGAGGGCGAGCCCGCCTTTCGGGGCCGGGAACGGCAGGCCGTGGAGGCCGTCTGCGGCCGGGAGGCGGTCGTCGCCCTGGGCGGGGGCGCGATGGCGCAGCCCGGTGCCCGGGAGCGACTCGCCGGCTCGGGAATCGTGGTCTATCTACGCAGTCGACCGGAGACGCTGCTCGCTCGGCTGGGCCAGTCCGCGGGGCGCCCCCTGCTGGGCGAGGGGGGGGCGGGCGAGCGGCTGGAGCGGCTGCGCGACCTGCTGGGCGATCGCGAGCCCGCCTACCAGACCGCCAGCCTGACCGTCGACACGGACGACGCCCGCCCCGAGGAGGTCGCCGAGACCGTGGCGCGCCGCATCCGCGAGCAGTGGGAGGCAGGGCCCCGATGAGCTCGGCACCCGGCGAAACGCAGGGGCGGTTGCGCAGCGTGCAGGTGCCGCTGGGCGAGCGCACGTATCCGGTCCACATCGGCCTGGGAACCCTGTCCGACGTGGGCGGCGAGATCGCGCGGCACACGGGAGCACATCACGCTGTGGTCGTCACGGTTCCGGCCGTGGGCCGCCGCTACGCGAAGGCCGTGCTGGGCTCGCTGCGGGACGCGGGCCTGCGCGTCGACCGCGTCGACGTGCCCGACGGCGACGCGGCCAAGAACCTGCGGCAGGTGGAGCGCCTCTACGGGGAGTTCATCCGGCGCAACGTCGATCGGGGCAGCGCGGTCGTCGCGCTGGGCGGGGGCATGGTCGGCGACCTCGCCGGCTTCACCGCGGCCACCTTCCTGCGCGGGGTCCCCTTCGTTCAGGTGCCGACCACGATCCTGGCGATGGTGGACGCGAGCATCGGGGGCAAGGTCGGGGTCAACCTGCGACAGGGCAAGAACCTGGTCGGCGCGTTCCACCAGCCGAAGCTGGTGTGGATCGACGCCGCCACGCTGCGCTCCCTGCCGCGGCGGCAGCGCGCCGCGGGCCTCGCGGAGGTGATCAAGGCCGGCGCCATCTGGGACGCGCGCTTCTTCGCGCAGCTCGAGCGGGACGCTGAGCGCCTGATGGATCTCGATCCCGCCGCGCTGCTGCCCGTGCTGGAGCGCGCCTGCGCGATCAAGGCCGAGGTCGTGAGCCGCGACGAGCGCGAGGGGGGGCTTCGCATGCTGCTGAACTTCGGCCACACGCTGGCCCACGCGGTCGAGACCCTGAGCGGCTACCGGCGGGTCCTGCACGGGGAGGCGGTGGCGATGGGCATGGTGTTCGGCGCCGAGCGCTCCGAGGGGCTCGGCCTGGCACCCGCCGGCACGGCCGAACGGATCGCCGTCTTGCTGAGGCGCATCGGGCTGCCCACCCAGCTCCCGGCGTTCCCCCGCCGCGCTTATCTCGCCGCGCTGAAAGTCGATAAGAAGAGGCGGGATGCGAGCATCCACTACGTGGTGCTGAAGGAGATCGGGCGCGCAGAGATCCTGCCGCTCGCTCCTGCCGAGATCGTTCTGCCCGGTTGGCGCGCTCCCGGCGCAGCGCCGCGGCGGACCGGCGGCCGACGGTCGCGGCGCGTGCCCGCGCGCCGACGCTAGAGAGGGGGAGACGTGGTCGACGCATCCACGGGGACAGGCGGACTGGGCGCGCGACGGGTCGGTGTCCCCGAGTTCGCGGCACAGGCGGAGGGCGAGCGACGCACCGGTCGGGCCGCGGAGGCGGAGCGAGTGGCTCGCGCCGGACTCGAGCGCGAGCCCGATTGCCTCGAGGGCCGCCTGGTGCTGGCCCTGGCTCTGCTCGATCAGGAGCGCGTTGCGGACGCCCGGCTCGAGCTCGAACGGCTCTGTAGCGACGCCCTGGCCGCGCGAGGACTCGTGATGGCGCCGATCCCCGCTGCCCGGGCCGAGACAGAGGACTTCGCCGAGGAGCTCACGGACCTGGAGCTCGACCGCGCCCTGTCCGTCGCGGAGGCGGAGCGCGATCAGCTGGTGGATGCGGACGACGTGGCCCACCTCGCGATGCGCGAGGCCGAGCGCGACCTGGCCGACGAGCTGGCCGGGACCCCCAACGCGACCTTCGCGACCCACACGGTGGCGGACCTGCTCGAGAGCCAGGGAGACCAGCAGGGTGCGTCGCAGATTCGTGCCGCATTGGCAGACGAGCCGGCGAGTTCTCCGCCGAGCGAGGCGGGTTCCGAGCCGCGCGGCGGCGCGTTGACGGTCCTGGAGCACTGGCTCGACAACCTGCGCAAGGAGCGGGCGTGAGCTTCGATTCACTACTTCGCGAGATGGTCGACGGGTGCGGGGCCATCGGCGCCGCCCTGATGGGGAGCGACGGCATCCCCATCGCGCAGGTGCTGGCCTCGGGAGACAGCGACGGGTCCCTGTCCGAGGACATCACCACGGCGGGGGTCGAGTTCGGGCGCATTCTGGAGGACACGCGCAAGGCCTCCGACGCCCTCTCGGGCGGCGCGGTGAGCGAGACCATCATCGTGCTCGCGCGCTTCACGCTGGTGTTTCGCACCATCGACGCGGAGACCTTCCTGGTCCTGGTCCTTTCACCCGATGGCAACCTCGGCAAGGCGCGCTATCTCATCCGCCGGCACCTGGCCGCCATCCGCCAGGAGCTCTAGGGCGCGCGAGACCGATCCGCCCGCGGCCGGCCGGCGCGGCGAGCGGGTCACGGGAGGCAAGCCGATGGCCGACGCCGCCCGGGTCCTGGTGATCCACGGCCCGAACCTCAACATGCTCGGCTCGCGCGAGCCCGAGCTCTACGGCAGCGCCACCCTCGACGAGATCAACGCCGACCTGGCGGCGTGGGCGAAGGAGCGCGGCGCCGATGTCGAGTTCTTTCAGTCCAATCACGAGGGCGCGCTGATCGATCGCATCCAGGAGGCGACCGCCTGGGCGGACGGCATCCTGATCAATCCGGCGGGTCTGACGCACTCCAGCATCGCGCTGCGCGACGCGCTGGTGGCGGCGGGTCTCCCCGTCGTCGAGGTGCACCTCTCGAACGTGCACGCCCGCGAGGAGTTCCGTCATCACTCCACCGTGTCGGGAATCGCCGTGGGTGTCGTCGCGGGCTTCGGGCCCGCCAGCTACCGCCTCGGGCTCGAAGCGCTCCTCGAACATCTGGAGCCCTAGCTCCGCGTGATGACCGCGCGTCCGCCCGCGACGGGCGTCCGCCACGGCGGTCGGGCCCCGCGGCCCCGCCCTTGGCGGCTGCTGATCGACGGCGCGGCGCCCGGCCCCTGGAACATGGGAATCGACCGGG
>JAZFWH010000304.1:0-5274 GCA_036482635.1 Myxococcota bacterium | reverse complement strand
GGCGCGCGGCCGACGGGCTCGCGGGCCACGGACGATCAGCGCAACGTGTTCATGGGCGCCTTTCTGGAGGCGGACGAGTTGAAGCGAGTCGATCGGCTGCGGCCGATCGCCGAGCAGCTCGGCTACTCGATGGCGCAGCTGGCCCTGGCCTGGTGTCTGCGACGGCGCAACGTGGCCAGCGTGATCGTGGGCATCACGAAGGTCGCGCAGCTCGAAGACAACACCAAGGCGTCGGGCCTGCGCATGCCCGCCGAGGTCGAGGCGAAGATCGACGAGATCTTCGCCGCGCCCGCCTTGTAGAGCGCGGGTGACGCTCGGCAACGGGCAGCCTCTGCGCGCGGACGCCGTGGTGATCGGCTCCGGCGCGGGGGGTGCCCCCGCGGCGGCGCTGCTGGCGGAGGCGGGCCTCGAGGTGCTGGTCCTCGAGGCGGGCGCGCGCCTGGAGGCGCCAGACTTCAGTCCGCTCGAGGCCCAGGCGACGGCCGCCCTCGGCCGCATGGCCGTGACGGCCGACGCCGGTCAGAACCTCTACGCCGGGGCCTGCGTGGGAGGCTCCACCGTCGTCAACGACGCCCTGTGTTTCCGCACCCCGCCCGAGGTGCTGGAGGGCTGGCGACGCGATCACGGGCTCGGCGATCTCGACGACACGGGCTTCGCGCCGTACCTGGACCGCGTCTGGCAAGACATCCACGCCGAGCCGACGCGGCGTAGCCACATCAACCGCAACGCCTACCGCCTCGAGCTCGGCGCGCGTCGCCTGGGCTGGGCGGGTGAGGCCATGCCCCGCAGCGTACGCGGCTGCGCGCGCCTGGGCCGCTGCAACTTCGGCTGTCCCACCAACGCCAAGCAGTCGACCCTCGTGACCTACGTCCCGCGCGCCGAGCGGGCGGGAGCGCGGATCCTGCCCCGCGCACGCGCTGCGCGCGTCCTCGTCGAGGCCGGCCAGGTGCGCGGCGTGGCGGTGGAGGCCCTCGATCCCAGCGGACGGGCCGTCGTCGAAGAGTTCACGGTGCGGACCCCGATCGTGTGCCTGGCGGCGGGGGTCCTCGAGTCCGGCGCGCTGCTGTTGCGCAGCGGGCTCGGCGGCGGCGCAGCCGGCCGCGGCATCCAGTTCCATTCGAGCGTGCACGTGACGGCGCGCTTCGCCGAGCCGATCCACGGCTACTACGGGCCGACCATGGCCTTCGCGATCGCCGAGTTCAGCGACGTGAACGGCCACGCGGGCCCCGGCTTCATGATCGAGAACACCGCCGTCCACCCGATCGTCACCGCCAACGCGCTGCCCGGCTTCGGCGCGGCCCACGCGCGCGCGATGGAGGCCCTGCCGCGGCTCGCGCGCGCGGTGGTCGTGCTGCGCGACCGCGCGCGGGGCTTCGCAGAGCTCGACGACGACGGGGGAGCCAGGATCCACTACCGCCTCGAATCCGGCGACCTGGCGCGGCTCGGCGCGAGCCTGGCGGCCGCCGCGCGGGCCTACCTCGCCGCCGGCGCCCTCGAGGTGTACCTCCCGATCGAAGGCAGCGCGCCTGTGCGTCGCGAAGCCGAGCTGGCCAGCCTGGGCGAGCACCGGCTCGAACCCAGCCGGCTCAGCTTCCTGTACGCGGTGCACCTGTTCGGCGGCGCCGTGATGGGAAGCTCGCGCGCGGACAGCGTCTGCTCCGTGGACGGCGCGTGCTGGGATGCGCGCGGGCTGTTCGTGACCGACGCGTCGGGGCTCCCGGGCAACACCGGTGTGAACCCGCAGGTCACCGTGATGGCCAACGCCCTGCGCATCGCCGAGGGCATCGCGGCCGGGCGGAGGCCGGCGTGACGCCGCTCCGGCAGCAGCGGGAGATCGACGCGCCCGCGGCGCCGTTCGAGGACCTGTGCGCGCTGAACCGGCGCGCCTTCCTGCGCTGGGTCGGTGCGGCGGCGGGCGCCGGCCTGCTGCCGAGCGGCTGCGGGGGTGCGCCGCCGCGCCTGGCGCCGCCGCCCGGCCTGGAGCTGCGCTTCCTCACGCCGCGCAGCTACGCCGTGCTGACGGCGGCCGCCCAGCGCGTGGTGGGACCGCGCGGCGCGGCACTGATCGAGCAGCGCGCCGTCGACCCGGGCGCGGCGGTCGACCGCTTCCTGGCCAGCGCGCCGGCACTGGCGGACCCGCTGTCCCGGGCGTTGTGGGTGCTCGAGTTCGGCGTCTTCCCGCTGCTCGGGAAGTGGCGCCCCTTCAGCGCGCTCGGCGGCGAGGCACAGGACGCCATCCTCGCCGAGCTGATGGGCTCGCGACTGGCCCTCAAGCGGATGCTGTTCAAGGGCGTCAAGTCCCTGGCCTTGTTCGGCTTCTACGCTGACCCCGCCGGCCACGCCGCGATCGGCTACCCGGTCGGCGGCGGCCCGGGCGGCGCGGGCGTCGAGGACGCCATGAGCTACGACCTGGCGCCCGAGCTGACGGCGAGCTTCCCGCCGCCGGGGGCGCACCGCTAGAATCAGCCGAGGAGCGACGGCCATTCCGAGGCTCGATCGGATCCTGGAGGAGCGCGCCCATGTACCCGGGAGCCCTGGCGAAAACGATCCCCGACCACCCCGCGTTCGCAATGGCCTCGAGCGGGGAGCGGGTGACCTACGCAGAGCTCGACGAGCGCTCGAACCGCGGCGCGCAGCTCTTCCGCTCGCTGGGCCTGCGCCCGGGCGACGCCGTCGCCTTCTTCACGGAGAACCACCCGCGCTTCTTCGAGCTGTGCTGGGCCGCCCAGCGCTCCGGCCTGATCTACACGGCGATCAGCTCCCAGCTCACCGCGCCCGAGGTCGAGTACATCGTGAAGGACTGCGGCGCCCGCGTGTTCGTGACGTCCGCCGCCAAGCGCGATGAGGCCGAAGCCCTGGCGGCGCCGCTCTCGGGCCTCGCGGGCCGCTTCATGGTGGGCGGCGACGCCCCGGGCTACCCGGCCTACGAGGACGCCGCCGCCGCGCAGCCGGCCTCACCCGTGGACGACGAGGTCGAGGGCTCGGACATGCTCTACTCCTCGGGCACCACCGGTCGGCCCAAGGGCGTGAGGCTGCCCGGCGCGGGCGAGCCGATCGGCACCCCGCCCCGGCTGCTGCTGCTGCTCAAGGGCCTGTACGGCGCGGGCCAGGAGTCGGTCTACCTGTCGCCCGCCCCGCTCTACCACGCCGCCCCGCTGCGCTTCAGCATGGCCATGCAGCGCCTCGGCGCCACCGTGATCGTCATGGAGCAGTTCCATCCGGTGCAGGCGCTCCAGCTGATCGAACGCCACTGGGTGACGCTGAGCCAGTGGGTCCCCACGATGTTCATTCGCATGCTCAAGCTCCCCGAAGAGGAGCGCGCGCGCTTCGACCTCTCCAGCCACAAGGCGGCGATCCACGCCGCCGCACCGGGTCCGATCCCCATCAAGCAGCAGATGATCGACTGGTGGGGGCCCGTGCTGCACGAGTACTACGCGGGCACCGAGAGCAACGGGTTCTGCGCGATCACTTCGGAGGACTGGCTCGCACACAAGGGGTCGGTCGGCCGCCCGCTGCTGGGCGAGATCCACATTCTCGACGACCAGGGCAACGAGCTTCCGACCGGCGAGGCGGGCGGGATCTACTTCGCCAACGACAGCGTGTTCGAGTACCACAACGCGCCGGACAAGACGGCGAGCTCGCGCAACGCGAAGGGCTGGACGACGCTGGGTGACATCGGGCACGTGGACGAGGAGGGCTTCCTCTACCTCACCGACCGCAAGGCCAACATGATCATTACGGGCGGCGTGAACATCTACCCCCAGGAGACCGAGAACGTGCTGATCACCCACCCGAAGGTGGCCGACGTCGCGGTCTTCGGCGTCCCCAACGAGGACTTCGGGGAGGAGGTGAAGGCCGTGGTCCAGCCGCTGGACATGGCCGCGGCGGGACCCGAGCTGGAACGCGAGCTGATGGAGTTCTGCCAGCGGCAGCTCGCCAAGATCAAGTGCCCGCGCTCGGTCGACTTCCAGGCCGAGCTGCCCCGGCACGCGACGGGCAAGCTGTACAAGCGCCTCCTCAAGGACCGCTACTGGGGCGGGCACACGACGCGCATCGTCTAGGCCCCCGATGCGCCGAACCCGCGGACGAATCGGACGCTACGACAACCCGTACCTGGTGGCGGAGTGGCACCGCGATCCCCCCGCCGGGACGGCGTGCACACCGCTGCAGCTGCTGACCCCGGACCGGGCCCTGGCCCACGGCTGGCTCTACGCGCGCGGCGGCGAGGACAGCGTCGTCTGCCTGATGCACCCGCGCGCGGACTTCGCCCGCCACTACGCCGTCCCGGCCCTGGTCGAGGCGGGCTTCGCCGTCTTGTGCGTCAACAGCCGTTGGCTGAACAACGACGCCACCCTGGTGCACGAAATCGTACTGCTCGACACTGCGGCGGCGCTGAGTGCCGTGCGCGAGCGTTACGAGCGGGTGGTGCTGTGCGGGAACTCGGGGGGCGGCTCGCTGTTTACCTTCTACTTGAGCCAGGCCCTGGCCCCCGCTGGCGAGCGCCTGCGGGAGACGGCGGCCGGCGACCCGTTCGACCTCAACCGCTTCGAGCTGCCCGCGGCCGACGCGATCGTCTACCTGGCGGCGCACCCCGGCGAGGGGCACTACCTGCTCCACGCCATCGACCCCTCGCTCCGCGAGGAGGGCGATCCCGTCTCCTGCGACGCCGCGCTGGACATGTACGCGGCGCAGAACGGATTCGCCGAGCCGCCGGCCCAGAGCCGCTACGACCAGGCTTTCCTGGCCGCCTACCGGAACGGGCAGCGCGCGCGCATCGCGCGCATCGACGCGGAGGCGCGCCGGCGCGTCGATCGGCGGCGGGCTGCCCGCCAGCGCTGGAAGGAGACCGGCTCCGAAGCGGACCGCCGGCTCTCGCTCGCCACGGACTTCCTGGTGGTCTACCGCACGGACGCCGACCCGCGCTGCGTCGACCTCTCCCTGGATCGCTCGCGGCGGGACTACGGCTCGCTGTGGGGGGTGCGTCCGGACTGGATCAACTACGGCGCCGTGGGCTTCGCCCGGGTTGTGTCGCCCGAGGCGTGGCTCTCGACCTGGTCGGGGCTCGCTTCACGGGCCGAGCTCACCGAGACGGGCGCGAGGATGACGCTCCCGGCCCTGCTCGTGAGCTACACGGGCGACAACTGCATCTTCCCCTCCGACACCGAGCTCATCGCCAGCTCGCTCGGCACGCGGGATCTCGCGCGCGTCGAGGTAGACGCCGACCACTACGGCTTCCCGGCCCAGACGGGCCGGGAGGCCGCGCTGGCGGCCATC
>JAZFWH010000303.1:0-2728 GCA_036482635.1 Myxococcota bacterium | reverse complement strand
CGACAAGCCGATCTGGTCGAGCCCCCGCACCTCGTAGCCGTCGAACATGGCGGCCGTTCCCAGCACCTGGGAGACCGTGACCACCCCCGTCCCCCCGATGCCGGTGATGCGCACGCCGAACTCGCGGACGTCCACCGCCGGCACCGGCGCCGGGAAGCTCTCCGGCGGCCGCGGTGTCGCTCGCGCGGACCGCGCGCTCCCCGATCGGCTCCGCAGACGCCGCAGCCCGCGCCGCCAGCGCGGCGGCGGCGCAACGGTCATGAAGGCCGGGCAGTCGCCCTCCAGGCAGGAGAAGTCGAAGTTGCAGCCGGTCTGGTCGATCGCCGTCTTGCGCCCGAAGGGCGTATCGACCGGCTGGACCGAGAGGCAGCCGCTGACCTTGCCGCAGTCGCCGCAGCCCTCACAGATCCGCGGGTTGATGGCCACGCGCCGCTTCGGGGTCGGCAGCTGCTTGCGCTTGCGCGCGCGGCGGGTCTCGGCCGCGCACGCCTGGTCGTGGATCAGCACGGTCACGCCGGCGACACCCGCGAGCAGCTCCTGTGCCTCGACCAGCCGCGAGCGCTCCCACACCTCGACACCGGCCGGAAGCTCCACGCCCCGGTAGCGGCCCAGGTCTTCGCTGGTGATCAGCACCCGGGCCACGCCCTGGGCGAGCAGCGTGCGCACCACCTCGGGCACCCCGATGCAGCCCTGGACCCGCTGGCCGCCGGTCATCGCGACGGCGCCGTTCCACAGCAGCTTGTAGGTGATCGAGACCCCGGCGGCGACCGCGGCCTGGATCGCGAGCTGGCCGCTGTGAAAGTAGGTGCCGTCGCCCAGGTTCTGGATGAGATGCCCGCGCTCGACGAACTCGGACATGCCGATCCACTGGGTGCCCTCGTTCCCCATGCAGGTGAGCGCGACGATGTCGCCGACGCGGGAGTGATCCATCAGGATCGCCATCGTGTGGCAGCCGATGCCGGCCGCGACGAGCGACCCTTCGGGCACCCGGGTGCTGCGGTTGTGCGGACAGCCCGAGCAGTAGAACGGCGTGCGGTTCACGCCAAACGCGGCGAGCGGCCGCTCGCGCACGGGCCGCTCGGGCGCGAGCCGTTCGGCCAGCCGTCCCTGGAGGCGGCGGCGCAGCACCGGGCCGATGTCGTCGGCCGAAAGGCCGCCGTGGCCCGGCACCAGGGGCTGCTCGCGCTCGTCGAACTTCCCGATCACCAGCGGGTGCTCGGTCTGGTTGTAGAGGGCGTCCTTGATCCGCGACTCGAGGTTGGGCTGCTTCTCCTCGATCACCAGCAGCTCGGACAGGCCACGGGCGAAGCGACGCACGGTGACCGGGTTGAACGGCAGCGGCATCTGCATCTTCAGCAGCCGGATCCCGGCGGCGGCGATCTCCGCGTCGCGGGTCAGGCCGAGCTGAACGAGCGCCTCCCGCACCTCGCGGTAGGTGATGCCCGAAGAGACGATGCCGATCCACGCGTCGGCCGGGTCGACCGTGGCCCGGTTGAGCCGGTTGGCCGAGGCGTACTCGACGGCGAGCGCGTAGCGGACCTCGTAGATCTCGCGCTCCAGGTCGATGGTGTGTGGTGTCAACAGCCGCCCGTCCGGGACGTGGACGTAGGGCGCGCCGTCGTGGAGCGGCACCACTGGCTTCACGCGGCCGGGGTCGAGGTGGACGGTGGCGCTGCCGTCGGCGACGTCGGCCACGATCTTCAGGCTGGCCCACAGACCCGTGGCCCGGGACAGGGCGATGGCGTGGCGTCCGAGGTCGAGCGCCTCACCCGGATCGCCGGGGTACAGCACCGGAATGTGCATGCCGGCCAGAGTGCCCGCCGACGACGACGGCAGGGTCGAGCTCTTGGCACTCGGGTCGTCGCCGACCAGCGCGACGGCGCCGCCTCGGGGGTCGCTGCCCGCGTAGACCGCGTGGCGCAGGGCGTCGCTGGCCCGGTCCACGCCCGGGGCCTTGCCGTACCAGATGCCCACGACGCCGCTGTAGCGGGCGTCGGGTTGCGTGGCGGCCAGCTGGGAGCCCATCACCGCCGACGCCGCGTACTCTTCGTTGAGCGCGGGCCGGCACACGATCGGTAGATCCGCGGCCTGCTGCGCGGCGGCGGCCACCGCGCGGTCGTAGCCGCCGAGCGGGGAGCCCGGGTAGCCCGAGATGAACGCGGCACTGCGCAGCCCAGCGGCCCGATCGACCCGGAGCTGTTCGATCGGCAGCCGCGCCAGGGCCTGGATCCCGGTCATGAAGACCGTGCCCTGATCGGCCGTGTACCGGTTGGATAGTCGGTAGGTGTCCGCGATCCCCACGTGCTCTCCCCGTGGGCTCTCGCCCTCCCCGGTTGAGTCGGCCCGCGGCCGGTGGGCCTTGAGGCGCCCCCACCCCCTCACCAGCGCGCAGATCCCACCGCACCGACCCGAAATCGCTCAAGCAATCGCCCGGCCTGCCGATGGGTGGGAGAGCGCCCGGCGGCTCCTGCGAGCCGCGGCCGGCGCGGAGGAGACCGCCATGGCCAGGCGCCCGCTCGCCTTCGGTGTGCGCTTCCGGGACAAGGGGCGCACGCTGCGCGTTCACGTCGACGCGCAGCAGCCCAGCCGCTACGTCGTCGAGGACCGCCGCGAGGGCGGCCGCACCCGGCGCCGGGAACACCCGTGCCTGACGGACGCGCTGAGGGACTTCGCCGAAACCTGGCGGCAGCGCCTGCACTAGGACGCGCTCGAGCCGCTGGCGGCTCCT
>JAZFWH010000302.1:0-2930 GCA_036482635.1 Myxococcota bacterium | reverse complement strand
TTGAGGAAGCCCACCGCGATGAAGAGCTGGAACATGTCGGCGGGGATCTCGAACTGGTCGAGGAGGAAGGGAAGCGCCACGTTGACGCTCCCGAAGAAGGTGAGCAGCCCGGAGAGCGCCAGCCGCGGGTAGTCGGCCGGGCCCAGCGAGGCGCCCGCGAACCACGCGGCGAAGACCACGAAGCCCAGCGTGAGCAGCTTGCCGACGTGCGGGAAGTTGAAGCTGACCGGGACGAAGACGTCGATCACGGAATCCGAGTCGTCCGACGCCAGCCCCTGTCGCTCGAGAAGCGCCTTGCAACGGTCCGCGATGATGGGGAGCACGATGAGCAGGCTGCCCGTCGAGAAGGCGGTCACGATGGCGTCCCGCGACGCCGACACCACGTCGCGGTAGCGCAGTGGCGTGAGGGCCGCGACCAGGCCCGGAACGATCCAGAAGGTCACCAGCAACGAGACGGCGACGTAGGTCGCCAGGTAGACCTCGAGCCGCCGCAGGTCCGCGAAGCTCATGCTGCCGGTCGCCGTCGCCGTGATGGCGAAGACCCCGATCGGCGTCAGTGAGACGACGAAGCGGGTGACTTGCGTGAGCGCGTCGGAGAGCACCGTGAGGTTCTCGATCAGCACGGCGCGGCGCGGAACGCGCGTCAAGGCGACGCCGAGGGCGATGCAGAAGAGCACCACGGCGGGAACGACTCCGTGGGTCAGCGCGTGGAAGGGATTGGCCGGAATGAAGAGCTCGACGAAGTCGACCTGCTCCGGAGACTCCACCAGTCCGACGCTGAAGAACGACGCGGACTCCCAGGGAGGAAAGGCCAGTGGCATTGCCACCACCAGGGCAAGCGCCATCACCCAGAAGAGCAGCAGCACCGCTCCTCCGATGCGGACGACGACTCTCATCTCGCGGCGATTCAGGCGGCCGAGGCCCGCGATCAGCGCGACGGTGACGTACGGCAGCACCGCCATCTGCAGCAGCCGGATGAAGCCATCCGCCACCACCTGGAGGAAGCTCATCATCTCGCCGAAGAAGAGGCCGCAGCCGACGCCGAGGAAGAGGCTGATCATGATCCAGCCGGAGAGGCTCAGGCGCGGGGGCTTGCGGTCGTTGGCGTTCATGATCGAAGCCGGCAGAGCGGTTCCCGGGCGTGGATGCGTGCGCAGCCTAGCACGGCGGCGGGCCGCTCCGGTCGGCATCCGAACAGCTTCCTGGGCTGCCGCGGTTACGCTAGGACTCTACCGCGATGCTTCGCCGCTCCGACGTTGCGACGTGGGCCGCCGTGGCGGCGAGCTGCGCCGCCGCGGCGTGCGCCGCGGAGCCGGAGCGAGTGGATCCGATCCATCGCTTCGTCGATGCAGAGCTGCGCAGCGGCGCGGCGGCCGTTCCCCTCGAGCTGTTGACGACTTCGGGCGCGGCGTCGGCCGACCCGCGTTCGACCTCCGGACATGCCAGCGCGACGATCGCCGACCGCACCCGCTACGTGCTCTTCACGCACCCCTACCAGGTGCTGGTCTATCGCAGGATGCTCGCCGCTCCGCCGGATCGCCGGCTGCGGCTGGACGTCCCGCTCGGCTCCTCGTTCCCGGGCGCCGACCGCCTGGTGCTGCTCACCCGTCAACGCGCAGCGCGGTCCGACGGCCCCTGGTCCACGCTGCCCCCGCTGCTGGGCCGGGTCCGGCAGCTCGAGGGGGCCCGCCAGGTGGACATCGAGCTCGAGCTTCCGCCCGGCTTCGTCGAGCCTCGCGTGGAGCTGATCGTCGCGGCCTACCGGCCGCCCGACCGGCTTCGCACGCGCTATCTCACGCCGGAGGTCGAGATCCCTCCCGGCGCAGCGCTGGAGTTCGGCATGGGCGTGCTCGACCCCGCCGCGCTCCAGGGCCCCGTTCGCTTCTCGGTCTCGGCGTGCGACGGTCCCGCGTGCGCTCCCGTCTTCGGGGAGACCCTCGACCCCGCCGCCGATCCCGCGCCGGCCTGGCAGGACCGGCGGGTCCCGCTCGCCGCGCTCGCCGGCGAGCGCCGGGCGCTGCTCTTCGAGACCCAGCACCTGGCCGCGAGCCCCGAGGCCTTTTCGCTCCCCGTGTGGTCGGATCCCACGCTGCTGGCTCCGGCCGGCGCCACGGCGCGGCGTCCCAACGTCATCCTGGTCTCGATCGACACGCTGCGCGCGGACCATCTCGCCGCCTACGGATACCCGCGCAGCACGTCTCCCTTCCTCGATACGGGCCTGTCGGAGCTCGGCGTGGTGTTCGAGAACGTCGTGGCCGCCGCCACCACCACGGACCCCTCGCACATGACCATGTTCACCTCGCTGCCACCCTCGCTGCACGGCGCGACCGCCGCGGTGCGGTCGCTCGACGTACCGGTCATCACCCTGGCCGAGGCGTTCCGCGCCGGCGGCTTCGCGACGGCGGCCTTCACCGAGAACGGCCCCCTCGACTACAACCGCGGCTTCGGACGCGGCTTCGGCGAGTACCTCGAGAACAAGAGCCCCTACATCATGGCGCCGCTGGGCCAGATCGACCGGACGCTCGGTCACGCGCGGCGTTGGCTGGAGCGAAGCCGGGACCGGCCGTTCTTTCTCTTCGTACACACCTTCCAGGTGCACTCCCCCTACGCGCCGCCCGAGGCGTATCGCACCCTCTTCAACGACGCCTCCGAGGAAGCGCCCCCGGTGTCGGCGCGCGCCGGGCGCGACCCGCAGGTCGAGGATCTGGTCCGCAACTACGATCGCGAGATCCGCTATGTGGACGACGAGCTGCGCGCGTTCTTCGAGTGGCTGGGCGACGAGGGGCTGCTCGAGAACAGCTTCTTCATCGTGACCTCGGACCACGGCGAGGGCTTCTACGAGCACGGCTCTCTGGGGCACGGTGCCCTCCCCCACGAGGAGCTGCTGGGCGTCCCGCTGATCCTCGTCGGGCCCGGCGTCACGCCGGGCC
>JAZFWH010000301.1:0-3180 GCA_036482635.1 Myxococcota bacterium | reverse complement strand
CCTCGGGTGGGTGAGCCGCGCGAGACGTCGGCGAGCAGCCGGTAATAGGACTCCGGCGCCCGCTGGATCTTCAGACCGATTCCGCCCTTGACCAGCGTGCGGAGCTGCTGGGGGACCCTGCGCTGCCAGACGACCTGGGCGCTCAGCGCGATGGGGGTGGTGAAGCCCGCCGAGTGGACGTTCACGGCGATCTCCGCGCCCGGCCGGGCGCCGGCGCTGGTCTGGATGAACAGCCCCGTTCGCGACAGGTCGAGCACCATGCCGGAGTAGCTGCTGGGCCCCAGGCTCAGCCGGCACGACATCCGTTTCTTGAAGCGCGGCTCGACTCGCGGATACACGGCGCACCCCCCTCGCCGTCGTCGGTCCCTCGGCTTCGGGTTCGGCGCCCCGGCAGCGGCGCTTTAGTCCGGTCGCCCTGCGGCCCTCTCGCCGAGGATCGCGTCGCCGCGTGCGAGCGGCTGGGGGGCTGTGGGGTCTCGCGGAGCGAGAGCTTGACCAGGTCGCCGACCGCCGCGCCGAAGCCCAGCGCGATGTCCCAGATGTCGGGCACGCTCTCGCGGCAGGCGATGATGCCGAAGTCCACCGAGTCCACGTAGCTCACGACCGTGATGTTGATGCCCACGCCGTCGATGATCGGGCCGTGTGGGTAGGCTGCGGCGACGCGCGAGCCCGCGGCGTAGAGCGGAACGGGCGGACCCGGGACGTTCGAGATCACCAGGTTGTGGATCGGCCGGTGGCGGTTCGCCAGCTTCAGGCTGGAGTACAGCTGCGCCCCCCGCGAGAAGAGAGCCGGCGAGGCGAGCTGGAGCCAGTCTCCCAGCAGTCCGCCGCCCAGCTCGCTCTGGAGGTGTTTGCCTGCCCGCGTCTCCGCCTGGATCGCGCGAAGCTGCTCGAGCGGGTCGGCCAGGTGGACGGGCAGGTGGACGAAGAACGCGGACAGGCGGTTTCCGTAGGTTCCCATCTGCTCCGGCGTTCGCACCGAGACCGGCACGGTGGCCAGCAGCGGGCCGTCGGGCAGGTCGCCGTGGGCCTCGAGGTAGTTGCGCAGTGAGAGGCTGCACGCGGCGAGCACCACGTCGTTCAGCGTCGCGCCGAACGTCGCCTTGACGAACTCCAGATTCGCGAGCCGCGCGCTGCCGTAGGCCACCGCGCGGTGCGGCGAGATCGCGCCGTTGAAGCGCGTGCGCGGCGCACCGAGCGGCAGCGCGGGGCGTGCGCCGCTCGCGGCCGGGTCCAGGGTCGAGCGAGCGAGCCCGGCGGCCGAGCGACCGGTGCGCGCCAGCAACCGCGCGAGCTGTGCCGGGCGGCGTGCGAGCCGGCCGACGGCCCGGCCCAGCAGCGCGATCTGGGAGGGCGGGTCGTCGCCGTCCCACGGGTCGCCGTCCGTCCGTCCGGCCGGCGGGTTCGGCTCGAGGTCGAGGAGCTGGAGCCACAGCTCCGCGCCGGCCACGCCGTCCGCCACGGCGTGGTGGAGCTTGAGCACCAGGGCCGTTCGCCCGCCCGACAGCCGTTCGATCACCCACAGCTCCCAGAGCGGACGCGACCGGTCCAGCGGCCGAGCGGCGATCTCCGCCACCAGCTGGGCCAGGATCCGGTCGGTTCCCGGTGCGGGCGCCTCGGCGCGGTAGACGTGGTCTTCGACCGCGAGATCCGGATCCTCGACCCAGACCGGGTGGTCGATGCCGAAGGGGACGGGCATCAGCCGGCGGCGGAAGGGCGCCAGCCGCGGCAGGCGCTCCTCGACGAGCCGCAGGATGCGCTCGAAGCCGCACGGGCCGTCCGAGGCGGGCGGCTCGAGCACGATCGTGCACACCACGTTCATGGGCGCGCTGGGCGTCTCCAGGTAGAGGAATGCGGCGTCCAGACCGGAAAGAGCCTTCATGACCATCCTCCCTGCTCTCGGAACGTGGCCGAGCCTATGCAAGGCGCAGGGGGCCGGCTGTGAAGTAGTTCACACGGGAGTCGAGCGGGAAAACGGCGGGTGGGATCAGCTCTTGGCGGGGTCGCTGCGGGGGACGGCCAGGCCGCTGCCGCTTTGCACGGTGGTACCGCCGTCGGTCTCGGTGATGTTGCGCCCGTAGGCGGCGACCTCGGGAATGGCTGCCTCGGCGATCGGCGGCATCACGGCCTTGCGGCCCAGCGCGGCCTCCACGGCCGGGGCGAGTCGCTCGCGCTTGAGGCGCTCGCGCTCGGCCTCCTTCTCCGCGAACTCGGGCATCACCCGGGAGGCGAACAGCTCCAGCGACTCGCAGATGTGCTCGTGGCGGTTCTTGCCGCCCTGTTGGATGAAGATGACCTGGTCCACGCCGGCCTGCTCGAAGCCGCGCAGGTGTTCGCGCAGATCGTCGGGCGTGCCGATGCCGCGGCCGGTCTCCTGCTGCTGCCAGAGAGGGCGCGCCCGCTCGAAGTTCTCCCAGATCTCCGTGCGCCCGGGGCGCTGGGTGCCGAACAGGTAGAAGTGCCCGAGGGCGAAGCCGAAGAAGTGGAAGCCGTCCAGCCCGCGCCGCTTGGCCTCCTCGCCGTCCTCGTGGCACGAGAAGCCCGTCACGATCGCGACGTTGGCGTTCACGCTGTGGCCGATGGGCGTGCACTCGCTCTCGATCGTGCTGTAGTACTCGTCCACCCAGTGCCGGGCCTCGGCCGGGTCCACGAAGGCGAAGGTCAGAGCGCCCATGCCGAGCCGCGCGGCCTGGCGGATCGTCTCGCGGTTGGAGCAGGCGAGCCAGAGCGGCGGGTGGGGCCGCTGCACGGGCTTCGGCACGACGTTGCGGCAGGGCATGGAGAACGACTTGCCCTCGAAGCCGGGGTAGGGGTCCATGACCAGCATGTTGGCCACCTGCTCGGTGGCCTCCCGCCACATGGCGCGCTTCTGTTCCGGGGAGATGCCGAAGCCCTCGAGCTCGATGCGCGAAGCGGACTCGCCGGTGCCGAACTCGACGCGCCCTCCGGAAACCAGGTCCAGGGTGGCGATGCGCTCGGCGACCCGGGCCGGGTGGTTGTAGCCGGCCGGCATGAGCACGATGCCGTGGCCGAGCCGGATGCGCTGCGTGCGCTGGGAGCACGCCGCCAGGAAGACCTCCGGCGCCGAGGAGTGCGAGTACTCCTCGAGGAAGTGGTGTTCCACCTCCCAGGCAAAGTCAATGCCGAGTCGGTCGGCAAGCTCGACCTGATCGAGCGCCT
>JAZFWH010000300.1:0-12122 GCA_036482635.1 Myxococcota bacterium | reverse complement strand
GCCGTGTATCCGAGCCCGAGCCCGCCGACCAGGACCTGGAGCTGGCCCCCCTTGTGCGTTTCGAGGGCGATGCGCGAGAGCGCGCGCTCGGAGACCGTGATGTAGCTGCTCATCAGGAACTCGTGGTCGAGCGTGATCTCCGTGACCACGGTGCCGGGTTTGGAGAGGAGTGCTCGCCGGCGCAGGACCAGCATGCCAATCGCGGTGTCCTCGCAGGCGAGGAACTCGATGTTGGAGCGGTTCACGTGGCGGCGACAATAGCGCGCCCCGCGCGGCTCGGAGGTGCTCGGCGCACCCCTCTGTCCATCACGAAATGCAAGGAACTCACGTCAGGCCCGCCCGCCGCCCCCAGCGCCCCCTTCGAGGTGGGCCGTGCAGTCCAGCAGCTGGACGCGGCCCGACTGCGCGGACTCGACGACCGTGAGCGACGCGTTGGCGAAGCTCATCCTCGGCGCCTCGCCACGCGGCAGCACCAGCCGGTGCAGCGCCAGCGAGTAGCAGACCAGGCCGTGGGTCACGACGGCCAGGTTGCCTGCGGTTCGCTCCGCGACCTCAGCCACCCGCGCCCAGGCCGCGTCCACGCGCGCGTGGAACACCTCCCAGCTCTCGCCCCGCGGAGGGACGTAGTCAGCGGCGAAGATGTCCGCGTCGAGTTCGGCGTAGGGCGTTCCGCGGATGTCCCCGTAGTTGCGCTCCTGGAGCAGCGGCTCCAGCTCGAGCGGCGCCGCGGTGGACTGCCGCACGCGCTCCGCCGTCATCGCCGCCCGCGCGTAGTCGCTGGAGAGAATGCGCGCGACGCCCTCTCCGGCCAGCCGGGTCGCCAGCCGCGCGGCCTGCTCGAGCCCGCGCTCGCTGAGCGGCGTGCTGGGCATCTGCACCACCCGCGCGGCGTTGAACGGGGTCTCCCCGTGGCGGATCAGGAAGATCGGCACCGGGTTCCTCCCGCGCCGCGGCTAGGACGGGAGGTCGGCCAGGAAGCGCTGGAAGATCGCCGTGAGCGCCTGGTCGAACGCCAGCACGGCCTGCCTGACGCCCTTGCCGTCGGGCGTCCGCTCCTCCCGGTAGGTCCGGTGGACCAGCAGGTCCCCCTTGCCGGCGCGCCTGACGTTGAGCTCGAGCTCGACCACCACGTGGCCGGGGCTGTTCTCGAGCACCCTCTCGAATCTCAAGATGCGACCGCCGATCACGTAGTCCGGCTTGACCCGCACCTCCGGGGTCACCACGGTGTCCGCCACCTGCGCGGCGCGCAGGAAGCTGCTCAGCTCGGTCTGGACCATGATCGTGGGAGGGTCGGACCAGCTGTGGTAGGCGTAGCGCCCGATCTCCGGCGCGGCGCTGGTCTCGCGGTGCAGCAGCGGCCGCCCACCCATCAGCGCGTCCGAGCGAAAGCGTCCCACCTCGACCGTCCCCGCCAGGCGGCGACCGGGCGTCGCTTGCGGCGCGCCCACCTCGAGCCGGTAGAAGTGGTCCTGCGGGGCCGGACCCGACACGCAGCCCGAGGCCGCCGGCAAGGCGAGGGCCAGCAGCCAGAGTCCCCTGCGCAGCGGAGGTCGCCCGCACCGCATCACTTCGCACTCGCCGCGGTCGACTCGGTCGAGCGCCCGCGCAGGAGCAGCCCGGGATTGTCGCGAATCTGGCGGGTGAACTCGTTCATGTTGCGCGTGGTGGCCTCGAGGTTGTAGTTGATCGAGTCGATGTGGTTCGCCATGGACTCCAGGATCTCCCGCATCCCCGAGAGCGAGGCGGACAGGTCGTCGCGATTCTCCCGCACCAGCCCGTTCACCGCCACGAGGATCTCGTCGAGCCGCGCCCGGGTGCCGCGCAGGTCTCGGGTGAGGCTGGCGATCGAGGACGAAGCGGAGTCCAGGTTGGAGAGGATGCGCTCGATCCGCTGCGTGTTGCCGGGGCTCAGCACGTCGTTGACCCGGGCCAGCGTGGCGTTCATCTCGTCGGCGACGCTGGCGATCGTCTCGACCACCTGGGGCACCTGGTCGGCCACCGACGAGAAGGTCGCCATCAGGTTGGTCGCCTCGACGCTCTGGATGCGGCTGCCCGGCTCGAGCGCCAGCTGCGATTTGCCCCCGCGGATGTCGATCACCACCGCCGCCAGGATCCCGGACGCCTGGATCGCCGCCGAGCTGTCTTCCGGAATCCGCCAGTCCCTGCGCACGCTCACGTCCACGCGGAACAGCTGCCGGCCCGCCTCCTGCACCGGGGAGATCCCCTCGATGAGTCCCACCGGGTACCCCTCGTAGAAGACCTGTACGCCCTTCTTGAGGCCTCCGACGTTGGCGTAGACGACGTGGTAGTCGTCCGTGGCACCGGTGCGGCCGGAGAGCAAGGCGATCCACAACAGCAGCGCGGCGAGCATGCCCAGCACGAAGACTCCGACCACGATGTAGTTGCGCCGCTCGTGATCCATACGGTCAGATCCCCCGCTCGCGCTCCGGAAGGAGCTTCTCGCCGGTCAGGCGCGCCAGGTATGCGTCCGGGTCGAGTATCTCTTCCTCGAAGCGGCGGTTGAGCAGATCCTGCACGCGCTCGTTGTCGCTGTTTCGCACCTGGTCCACCGTGCCGATGGTGAGGATGTCGCCGTGGTCGAGCACGACGATGCGGTCCGCGATGCGGAAGGCGCTGTCGAGCTCGTGGGTCACCACCACGATGGTCATGCCCAGGGCCTCGCGCAGGCGCAGGATGAGCTCGTCCAGCGCCGAAGACACCACCGGGTCCAGACCCGCCGAGGGCTCGTCGCAGAAGAGCAGCATCGGGTCCATGATGACGGCGCGGGCGAAGGCGGCGCGCTTCAGCATGCCGCCGGAGAGCTCCGAGGGCATCAGGTCCTCGAAGCCGGCGAGGCTCACCACCTCGAGCTTGAGGCGCAGCATGATCTCCATGGTCTTGGGGTCGAGCGAGGTGTGCTCGCGCAGCGGCAGCATGATGTTGTCGCCCACGCTCATCGAGCTGAACAGCGCGCCCCCCTGGAACGCCACGCCCATCTTCTTGGAGAACTCGTAGAGTTCCAGCTCGCTCATTCCGCAGATGTCGTTGCCGAGCAGCTTGATCGTCCCGGAGGTCGGCCTCTCCAGTCCGATCATGTGGCGGAGCAGGGTGCTCTTGCCCGACCCGCTGCCCCCCATGATCACCACGATCTCGCCGGAGTGGACGTCCAGGCTCACGCCCTTGAGGATCTCGCGGGGCCCGTAGAAGACGACCAGGTCCCGGACCTCGATCACCGCATCGCGAGCGACGGCGGGCTGGGCTTCCGTCACGAGCGGGTCGCCGCGAAGACGAAGACCAGGTCCGTCAGCACGATGGCCGAGATCGCCTGCACCACCGAGCTGGTGGTGACGCGGCCCACGCCCTCGGCTCCCCCCTTCACCGAGTAGCCGTTCAGCACTCCGATCATGGTGATCAGCGCCGCGAAGATGATGCTCTTGTTCACGCCGTGCATCACGTCTTCCACGGTGAGGTAGCTGAGGGTGTCGTCCACGTAGACCGTCATCGTCGTGCCGAGCTCGCTGGTGATGTAGAGGCCCGCGCCGTACAGGGAGACCAGGTCCGCCCAGATGGTGAGAACGGGCACCATCACCATCATCGCCACCAGGCTGGGGACCACCAGGAAGCGGACCGGGTTGATCCCCATCACCCGCAGTGCGTCGACCTCGTTGTTGATCACCATGGTGCCGAGGCGCGCGGCCAGCGCCGACCCGGAGCGGCCGGCGACGATGATGCCGGTGATGAGCGGGCCGAACTCGCGCGTCACCGAGAGGGCGACCATGATCACGACCTGGTGCTCGGCGCCGAAGGCCTCGAGGGAGGTGATGCCCTGCATGGCGAGCACGATGCCGATCGCCCCGGTCAGGATCGTGATGATGGGAATGGCTCCGATGCCGAGCTGCATCATCTCTCTGAAGACCGGGGCCGCGCGCACGACCTGGCCGTGACGGCGGCCGAGGAACAGCCAGTAGACGGCCTGGCCGAACAGCGTCGCGCCGTAGCCGATCATCTCGATGCCGCGCAGCGTGCCCTGGCCCGCCGCCTCGGCCAGGCGCAGCGCGCCGTTCCCGGACTCTCTAGCTGTCGCCATCGGGCTCTTCTGGGAGCGACTCGTGGATGGTGAAGACCTTGTCGAGGCGCGCGAGCTGAAGCACGCGCAGCGCCGCCGGGTTCACGGACACCAGCGCGAAGGTGATGCTCCTGCGCTTGGCCACCTGGAAGGCCTCGACCAGGCTCGCCACGCCCGAGCTGTCGATGTAGGTGACCGCGGAGAGGTCGACCAGCACGGCGCGATCGCCGCCCACCGCCTCGAGCAGCACTTCGCGGGCCTTGGGCGAGTTCTCGAGGTCGACCTCGCCCTCGAGGCGCACGACCAGCCTGGCTCCCTCTTCGCTCACCGCGTGGCGCATTCCCGTCTCCCCGAGCTCCACGGAGCTCAGCCGATTCGTTTCACCATTCTAAACAGATTCCCACCTCCCGAGGGAGGCGGAACGAAGCCCGCGTCGTCCATCACCTTGCGAATCAGGTGCGTGCCGATTCCGCCCGGGCGCACGTCGTCCAGATCGCGCGGCTTTACCTTCCGGGGGTCGGTCTCCGGGGCGAAGTCGCGCAGCGAGAAGACCAGGTCCTCGCCGCGCTGCTCGATCTCGAGCTCGATCGCACCTTCCTCGCCCCGGTACGCGTGGCGGATGATGTTCTGGCAGACCTCGTCCACCGCCAGGACGATATCGCCGGTGGACTCGGCGCTGCAGCCGCACGCCTTCACGTGTTTGCGGACCGCCTTGCGGACGCGCTGCAGCTGATCCGGCCGCGCGGGGAAGCGCAGCGACAAGAGCTTTTCGTCCTTGTCGCGGGCCTCCATCAGTGCTGCGTCTCAGCGTGGCAGACGGCGAGCAGCGTGAGGTCGTCCGACGCGTGGAGGCCGCTGACGTGAGCGACGATGGCGCGGACCCGCTCGGCGAGCGGCTTGCCGGCGAACTGTTCGATCAGGCGCTGGACGCCTTCCGAGCCCAGCTGGTCGCCCGTCTCGCCGCAGGCCTCGGTGAGTCCGTCGGAGAACCCGTACAACGTGCCCCCCGCCAGCGCGAGCTCGCGCTCCGGGAAGGTGGTGCCCGGCGCGATCCCCAGCGGCGGCGCCTCGGCCTCGATCGCCTCGAACGCGCCCGCGGCGGTGTGGTGAAGGGCGGGCTCGTGTCCCGCGCTGGACAGACACATCGTCCCGGTCGCGGGGTCGTAGCTACCGGCAAGCATGGTGACGAACATCCCGCGCGTCGCCGTCTCGCAGATCTCCCGGTTCAGGATGGCGAGCAGTTGCCCCGGGCCTTCGATCGACTTGGCCAGGCAGCGGTAGAGGCTGGCGGTCTTCGCCATCAGCAGGGCGGCGTTCATGCCCTTGCCGGAGACGTCGCCCACACAGAAGGCGATGCGGCCGCCCTCCAACTCCAGGTAGTCGAAGAAGTCGCCCGAGACGGTGCGCGCGGGAACGTTCATGCCGAACACGGGGAAGGGCCCCGAGCGCGGCGCCGGCAGCAGGTTGCGCTGGATCTCCGCCGCCAGCTCGAGCTCCCGCCGCACCCGCTCGTGGTCCACCAGCGAGGCCGCCATGTGCGCGTTGGAGATCGCCAGAGCCGCCGAGGAGGCCAGCACGCGCAGCGGGTGGATGTCCCCCTCGTCGAAGTGACCGCTGCCCCCCTTCTTGTTGACCAGCTCGATGGCGCCCAGCGGCCGGTCCGAGAAGCTCATCGGCGCGCACAGCAACGAGCGGGTCTGCAGGCCCGAGTCCTCGTCCACGAACGAAGCGAAGTTGGGATCGCGGGTCACGTCGAACACCTGCTGGCAGGCGTTCTCGCACACGCTGCGCCCGATGATCCCCTTGGTGACCGGCAGGTGCAGCCCGGTGATCGGGTGGGGACCCACCGACGCGTGGCAGACGAGCATGCGCCCGTCGCATTCGAGCAGCCACAGCGAGCCCGCCTCGGCGTCCAGGTGGCTCACGATCGCGACGAGCGCGCGCTGCAGCGTGGCTTCGAGGTCGAGGCAGTCTGCGAAGTCGCGGGCCATCTCCGCGAGAAAGGCGAACGCCCCCGAGACCTCCGTATCCTGGATGGGGCCGGAGGGAGATCCGGATCGCTGGGGATCGTCTTGCACGCGGGTCTCCCGGCTGGACGACCCAGCATGGTACACGAGGGCTCGCTGCCCATGGGGCGGGTCCTCGGGCCCCGCGACCGCCGCAGCGGTCCGGCCTCAGGAGTGCTGTAGGGCTCGCAACGCGGGTACCTCTCCGGGGTCGAGCGCCACGCCCAGCCTTCCCAGGCCCGCAAACTCGGCGTCCACGCTGTCGCCCGGTCGGATTCGCACCACCGGTGTCATCCCGCCCGAGAGGATCCGGTCGCCGGCGCACAGCCGCTCGCCGTGGGCGGCCAGCGTGTCCGCGACGAGCTTCACGACATCCGCCAGGTCGGGCAGCTCGGCGACGCGGCGCAGCTCCTCGCCGTTGCGCGTCAGCCGCACGCCGATACCGGCGAGGGACGCCCCGCCGCGGACCGGCGCCTCCGGCAGCACGGCGGCCGCGTGGAAGAAGTTGCGCCGCACGATGGCCTCGAGATCCGGCTCGGCCGCGCGCATGTCCAGCACCTCGAGGGCCGGGCCGATGCCCCCGATGGCGGCGAGCGCCTCGCCGGCGCTCGCGCCGCCGGGCAGGTCGGCAGCCAGGTAGACCGCGATCTCCGGCTCGGCGAAGGGCTCGGCCCCGGCATCGAGCGGCAGCGGCTCTCGCCCGCGCAGCCAGCTGCGGCGCGTCAGGGTGCCCACCAGCGAGCCCGACAGGCCCAGGCGCGCCTGCACCGCCGGGTCGTTGAGGCCGATCTTCCAGCCGAGCCGTCCATCCGAGGGGAGCTGCTCGCGCCAGCGGCGCAGCAGGGCCTGCGTGGCGGCGGTCGCGCGCGGATCCACCGCTCTCGGCCGCGCTCAGCCCGATGCAAAGACGGACCGCGCGCTGGCCCCGATCTTCTTGCGGCTCCGGTTGATCTCGCGCAGCTCCACCAGCGAGTCGTTGGCCACGTCCTCCGCCACCAGGCCGCCGCCCTCGCGCACGAGCTCCGCCATGTCGACCCAGCGGGCGTAGGTCGCGCGCGTGCGGTCGGTGATGATGCCCGCGTGGAGCAGCGTCTTGATCAACACGCGGAAGGCGTTGGTGCTGCGGCTCATGGCCTTGCGGCGCACCGCGTCGGTGAACGACTCCGTCACCGCGTCGCGCACCCACTCCCAGTCGAGGCCGAAGCGCGGATAGATATCCTTCTTCTGCTCGGGGCTCATCAGGCTGCCCAGCAGCATCTGGAAGTTGGACTCCGCCCAGTCTTCGACCCGGATGTGCTCCTGCTCGGAGAGCTTGGGCACGGTGAGCCCGGCCCAGATGCGGCCGAAGCGGTGGTGGAAGGCCTCGTCGGTCATCACCAGTTGGATCACCCGGCGCAGCAGCGGATCGTGCGTCTTCGAGTGCATGGTCGCGAAGGCGCCCATGGCGAAGCCCTCGATGATCATCTGCATCCCGACGAGCTTCTTGTAGACCTCGGGCGCCAGCACGATCCCGGTCATGAAGTCTTCGAGCGACTGGCCCACCGGCAGCGGGGCGCCCCAGCGCACGGCGATGTAGCGAGAGAACGCGTTCACGTGGCGCGCCTCCTCGCGCACCTGGTTGGCCGCGTACTCCTGGGCGCCCGGATCCCAGAGGATGTGGCACAGGCTGGCCGAGAGCGAGAGCGCTCCCTGCTCGCCGTGAAGGATCTGGGAGAGACTGAAGCGGGTGAGCTCGTTGGCCAGCTGGATGCGCTGGCCCTCGTCGAGCCGCTCCGCCACCTCGCAGTTGAACTCCGGAAAGAACTCCCGGGGCATGAGCGTGTCCGCCTCGAGCTCGAAGTGGCCGTCGAAGTCCACGTAGGCCGGGTCGCCCGGATCCCAGAAGTGGTCCACGGTGAGCGAGATGATCTCGTCGAAGGCGTCCGAGCGCTGCGCGTAGCGGTCCGTCTCGATCATCGCCGGAAAGTCGTCGCGCTCCACCGTCTTGTAGACCGGGTCGCGGGTGATGTGATCGGCCATCTGGGGTTCCCCTTTCGGATTCAGGTTTCGTCCGCCCGCGGTGCGCTCGCGAACGGGTGCATGCGGACCAGCGTCTCGACGACCGCCGCGCGCGGAGCGCGCTTGGGGTCCTCGACCCACCACGCCACCACGCGTGTCCACATGGCGGTCAGCGCCTGGGCCGCCACCGCCGGGTGGAGCGCCGCCGCCTGGCCCGCGGCGATGCGCCGGCGCAGGCCGGCCTCGATGCCCGGCACGGTGTCGTCGAACACGTCCTCGCCCAGCTCGGCGGCCTCGTGGTCGCGGCCGAACAGGATCCGCACCAGGCTGCGGTTCTCCTCGGCGAAGTCCAGCAGCTCTTCGGCGCGGGCGCGGACCGCGGCGAGCGGCGGGGCGCCGGCGCGCGCCGCGCGCGCGGCCAGGCGCTCGCGCAGCCCGGCGAAGGCCTCGAACACGATCGCCCGGAACAGCTCGTGCTTGTCTTGGAAGTGCAGATAGAAGGTGCCGGTCGCCACCCCGGCGGCGCGCGCGATCTGCACGGTGGTGGTGGCCTGGAGCCCCTGGCGCGCGAAGAGCCCGGTGGCGGCGGCAGCCAGCCGCCGCCGCGTCTCGGCGCGGCTGCGCTCCGGCGCCCGGGCCGGCTCCGCCAGGTTGCTGACGGTCATTTCAGTTACTGAACTCCATTTCAGTCCAGAAAAGAGTACCCGCCTCGGACGGGTCGCGTCAAGCTCTGCGTTCCCCTCCGCCCGGGCTGGCGGGCGAGCGAGCGAGGGACCATGCCTGCGCACCTCGAGCTTCCGGAGCGCCACCCCGGGGTCGCCCTGGTGACGATCGACCGGCCCGAGCGCGCCAACGCCCTGGATCCGGCCACCCTGTGCGACCTCGCGTCGGCCTGGCGCCGGATCGCCGACGACCCGGAGATCCGCTGCGCCGTCCTCACCGGGGCCGGCGAGCGCGTCTTCTGCTCCGGCATGGACATGACCACCACCATCCCCGCCTCCCGGCGCCTGGCCCGGGGCGAGCGCATCGATCCGCAGGAATTCGAGGGACTGCGGGCGGTCGCCACCGCCATCCTGACGGGCTTCGACCTGGGCGTGCCGCTGGTGGGCGCCGTCAACGGCCACGCCCGCGCCGCCGGCCTCGACATGCTGTTGGCGGCGGAGCTCCGCTACGCGGCGCCCCACGCCAGCTTCGCCCTCGAAGAAGTCGCGCGGGGCCTCTACCCGACGGGCAACGCCACGGTGCTGCTGACGCGCCAGATCCCCTGGGTGCACGCGCTCGACCTGCTGCTCACCGCGCGCCCGATCGACGCGCCGCGCGCCGCGGAGATCGGCCTGGTGAACCGCGTGGTCCCCGCCACCGAGCTGCTCGACACCGCGTTCGCCGCCGCCGACGCGATCGCGGCGGCGGCGCCCCTCGCCGTGCGCGAGACGCGTCGCGGCCTGCGCGAGCTGCTCGACCTGCCGCTGGCCGAGGCCTACCGGCGCCAGGAGGAGATCGGCGCGCCGCTGCGCGCCAGCGAGGACGCCGCCGAGGGCGTGCGGGCCTTCGTCGAGAAGCGCAAACCAGTCTGGAAGGGGCGATGACGCGGTTCGCCGGGGCGCGGCCGCGGGCGGTCGGGCTCGCGCTGCTGGCGCTGGCCAGCGCGGGGCTCGCCGCGCCCGACGCGGGCGCGCAGGAGCCCTTCGATCTGGTGATCTCCGGCGGGCGCGTGATGGATCCGGAGAGCGGACTCGACGCGGTGCGCGACGTCGGCATCCGCGACGGCCGGGTGGCGGCGCTGAGCGCCAAAAGGCTCGCCGGCGCGGAGACGCTCGACGCCACGGGCCTGGTGGTGGCGCCCGGCTTCATCGACCTGCACGCCCACGGCCAGGACCCGCGCAGCAACGGATTCCAGGCGCGCGACGGCGTGACCACGGCCCTCGACCTCGAGGTGGGCGCCTTTCCGGTGAAGGCGTTCTACGCGCAGCGCGAGGGCGGCGCGCTGCTGAACTACGGGGTGGCGGTGGGGCACATTCCGGCGCGCTTCAAGCTCAAGCACGGCGTGGGCCCCGTGCACCCGCCCACCACGCCCTACCTGTCGAAGGGACCCCGCGCCGCCGCACTGCGATTCTTGCGGCGCGTCTACCGTCCGACGGGCTACCAGCACGACCCGGCCGACGAGGCGGAGATCGAGCGCCTGCGCGCCCTGGTCGCCCAGGGACTCGACGAGGGCGGCATCGGGGTGGGCTTCGGGCTCGACTACACCCCGGGCGCCACGCACCGCGAGATCCGCCGCCTGTTCGAGCTGGCGGCGCAGCGCGACGTGGCCGTCTTCGTCCACATGCGCGGCGTCGCCGGTCCGACGGACATGAGCGCGCTGGAAGACGTGCTGGGGCACGCGGCCGCCACGGGTGCGCCGCTTCACATCGTGCACATCGCGAGCAGCGGCCAGGCGCGGACGCCGGAGTACCTGAAGTGGATCGGCGTGGCGCGCAAAGAGGGCATCGACGTC
This sequence comes from Myxococcota bacterium, assembly GCA_036482635.1. GTDB lineage: Bacteria > Myxococcota_A > UBA9160 > UBA9160 > SMWR01 > JAZFWH01. The sequence goes on along the minus strand of JAZFWH010000300.1, from coordinate 1,558 downwards.
TCCACGGAGGTGTATCCGTACACGGCCGCCTCGACGAGCATCGAGAGCGCGTTCTTCGACGACGGCTGGCAAGACAGACTCGGCATCGACTACGGCGACGTGCAGTGGTCGGAGACCGGCGAGCGGCTCACCCGCGAGAGCTTCGAGAGCTACCGCCGGCGGGGCGGTATGGTGATCATCCACATGATGACTCCCGAGACGGTCGACCTGGCCGTCGCGCACCCGCGGGTGATGATCGCCTCCGACGGCATCCCGCTGCTGCGCGGCGGCGAGCACCCGCGCGGCGCGGGCACCCACGCGCGCGTGCTCGGCCGCTACGTGCGCGAGAAGCGGGCGCTCTCGCTGATGGAGGCGCTGCGCAAGATGACGCTGATGCCCGCGCAGCGGCTCGAAGGCTTCGTGCCCGCCATGCGCGACAAGGGGCGGATTCGCGTCGGCGCCGACGCGGACCTCACCGTGTTTGACGCGAAGCGCGTGATCGACCGGGCAACCTTCGAGGACTCCTACCAGTACTCGGACGGCATCGTGCACGTGCTGGTGGGTGGAACGCCGGTGGTGCGCGACGGTGCGCTCGTCGAGGGCGTCTTCCCCGGGCGGCCGATCCGCGCCGGGCCCCGGGGATGAGCGCGGGCGGCCAGCGCGCCTCCTCCACCGGCTTCGCGCTGGCGCTGACGTCGGCGCTGCTGTTCGGCGCCTCCACGCCCGCCACCAAGGTATTGCTGGAGCAGTTCTCCTCGCTCCAGCTGGCGGGGCTGCTCTACCTGGGTGCGGCGCTCGGCGTGGCGCCCCAGGTGCTGCGCGAGCCGCGTCCGCGGCCGCTCGACCGCGCCAACCGCGGGCGCCTGCTGGGCGCCGTGGTGCTGGGTGGCGTGGCCGGCCCGGTGTTGCTGCTGCTCGGACTGGAGCGCGCGGGCGCGGCCTCGGTGTCGCTGCTGCTCAACCTCGAGCTGGTGGCCACGGCGCTGCTGGGAGTGTGGCTGTTTCGCGAGCACCTGGGCCGCGCGGGTTGGCTCGGCTTGGCGGGGGTCGTCGCGGGTGGGGCCCTGCTCTCCTGGGGCGGCGGCTGGCCGGGCCTGCTGGCGGCGCTGCTGGTGGCGGCGGCCTGCCTGTGCTGGGGCGTCGACAACCACCTGACCGCCCTGATTGACGGTCTCACCCCGTCGCGCAGCACGCTGTGGAAGGGTGCGGCGGCGGGCGCGACGAACCTGACACTGGGCTTGCTGCTGGCGCCGGTGCGCGCCGACCCGGGCTTCCTGCTGGGCGCGCTGGTGGTCGGCGCGCTCTGCTACGGCGTGAGCATCGCGCTCTACATCGGATCGGCCCAGCAGATCGGCGCCACGCGCAGCCAGGCGGTGTTCGCCAGCGCGCCCTTCGTCGGGGCGGCGCTGGCCGTGGGGCTGCTGGGGGAGCGCATGAGCGCTCTCGAGCTCGCCGCGGGCGCGCTGCTGGTGGGTTCGGTCGCGCTGCTGTTCGCGAGCCAGCACAGCCACGAGCACGCCCACCAGGCGCTGGAGCACACCCACAGCCACCGCCACGACGACGGCCACCACGACCACCC
>JAZFWH010000299.1:0-2897 GCA_036482635.1 Myxococcota bacterium | reverse complement strand
CCCGGCGTCCACAGGTAGTAGAAGCCCGGGCTCTGAGGCGTTCCCAACGCCAGCGGCAGCCCGAGCTTCGCGGCCTGGAGCGCCGGCGAGCGCGTGTAGAGGTTGTTCTCGTACTCCCGGGGGCGGTGGTAGACCACGACGCGGGAGCTCTCCAGGCCGGCCCAGCGCTCGGCGAGCGCGACCGCCTCCTCGAGATCCCCGATCTCGTCGACCAGCCCGTGGCCCCGGGCCTGCACGGCGCTGTAGATGCTGCCGTCGGCCAGCGCGGCGATCTGCCCGCCATCGAGCTCCGGCCGGCCGGTCGCGACGACCTCCTTGAAGCGGTCCTGGAGATCGTCGAGCACGGTCTGGATGTGGTCGCGCTCCTCCGGGGTCATGCGCCGCAGGGGGGACCCGGCGTCCTTGTGCACGCCGGCGGTGAGCGTCTGGTCCTCGATCCCGAGCTTCTCCATCAGCCCGGCCACGCTGACGCCGACGAAGATCACCCCGATCGAGCCCGTGATGCTGGTCGGATTGGCGACCAACGAGTCCGCGGCCATCGCCACGTAGTAGCCGCCCGATGTCGCCATGCCGAGGAAGTGCGCGATCACCGGGACGTCGCTTTCGCGCTTGAAGCGGAGGATCTCCCGGTAGACCACGTCACTCGCTGTCGCCGTGCCCCCCGGGCTGTCGATGCGCAGCAGCAGCGCGCGAATCTCTGGATCCTCGCGCGCTTTGTCGAGCTGCTCCCGGACCCGGGAGACCATGTTGTCGCGGACCGGCCCGATGAAACGCGTCTGGGGCTCCCTGAGGCTGATCAGCCCCTCGATCTCGACCATCAGGATCTTCGGACCCGACTCGCCGTGGACGACCGTCTCGACCAGGGGACGGGGAGGACCACCGATCAGATTCAGGCTGATGCAGCCGGCCGCGCCGCCGGCGGCGAGCGCCGTGAGACCGATCGCGAGCACCCGTTCCCAGCGCTGCATCATGGCCCTCCCCGGAATCCGCGAGCGCTTGCACCCGACGCGCAGGAGCGCGGAGCGTTTCCTCCGTCGCCAAGCCCAGTGGGCGTGCCGACCGGAATCACTCCGCGCTCCCCGGCGCCTCCTTACCCCCCAGTCGAAGGCGCCGTTCGCGCCGTCGTTCCGCTCAGCTACACCCGCTCGTCCCGCCGCAGTTGGCGCACTTGTAGCAAGCGCCGTTGCGGACCATGATCGCACCGCAGTCGCTGCAGCTCGGGGCATCCGCCTGATTCACCATCGCGTAGTGGGACTGGCCGTCGGGTGCACCCGAACCACCCGCCACCGCCGCGCGAGGCGGTTGCGCCGTGAGCCCCGCCGCCGCCGCATCGGTCTCCTGCTCGTCCGCCACCTCCGGCTCTCCCTGGAGGAAGCGGTTGCCCAGATAGCGGAAGACGTAGTCCATCACCGACTTGGCGATCGGGATCTCGCGGTTGTTGGTGAAGCCGGCCGGCTCGAAGCGCGTATGGCTGAACTTGTCGACCAGCGCCTTGAGCGGCACCCCGTACTGGAGCGCGATCGACGTCATCGTCGCGATCGTGTCCATCAGGCCGGAGACCGTGCTGCCTTCCTTGGCCATGCGCAGGAAGATCTCGCCGGGCTGCCCGTCCTCGTAGAGCCCCACGGTGAGATAGCCCTCGTGGCCCGCGATCGAGAACTTGTGCGTCAGCGCGCTGCGCTCGTCGGCGAGCTTGCGGCGCACCGGCTGGGGGGCCGTGGCCGCCTGGGCTTCGCCCGAGTCCCGGCCCGCGTTCAGGGGCTGGGTCCGCTTGCTGCCATCGCGGTAGACGGCGAGCGCCTTGAGGCCGAGCTTCCACCCCTCGACGTAGGCCTGCATGATGTCGTCGACGGTCGCGTCCTCCGGCAGGTTCACCGTCTTGCTGATCGCACCCGACAGGAACGGCTGCACCGCTCCCATCATCCGCACGTGCCCCATCCAATCGATCGAGCGCGAGCCATTGGGGGCGCGGAACGCGCAGTCGAAGACCGGCAGGTGCTCCTCCCGCAATCCCGGCGCTCCTTCGATGGTCTCGCGCTCGTCGATGTATTCGACGATTGCCTGCACCTCGTCCTCGCCATAGCCGAACCGCTCGAGCGCCCGCGGCACCGTGTTGTTGACGATCTTGAGCAGCCCCCCGCCCACCAGCTTCTTGTACTTGACGAGCGCGATGTCGGGCTCCACGCCGGTGGTGTCGCAGTCCATCATGAACGCGATCGTCCCGGTGGGAGCCAGCACCGTCACCTGGGCGTTCTTGTAGCCGTGTCGGCGCCCCGCCTCGAGCGCAGCCCTCCAGCTCTCGCGCGCCGCCTCGAGCAGGTCCTCGGGCACGCCGTCCGGCGGGATGACGTCGGCAGCGGCCTTGTGCATGCCGATCACCTCGAGGAACGGCTTGCGGTTCATCCGATAGCGAGGGTACGGCCCCATCGCCTCGGCGATCTCGGCGCTGGTCCGATAGGCCTGACCGCACATCAGCGCGGTGAGCGATGCCGCCAGGTTGCGGCCCTGGGGGCAATCGTAGGGCAGGCCGAAGGTCATCAGCAGCGCGCCGAGATTGGCGTAGCCCAGACCGAGCGGCCGGAACAGGTGGCTGTTCCGCTCGATCTTCGGCGTCGGGTAGGCGGCGTGATCGACCACGATCTCCTGGGCGAGGATCGTGAGCGCCACGGCGTGGCGGTAGGGCTCGACGTCGAAGCGCCCGTCCTCGTCGAGGAACTTCATGAGGTTCAGGCTCGCCAGGTTGCAGGCGGTGTCGTCCAGGAACATGTACTCCGAGCAGGGATTGCTCGCGTTGATGCGCCCGGACGCCTTGACGGGGTTCCAGCGGTTGATGGTCGTGTCGTACTGGATCCCCGGGTCGCCGCACACGTGCGTGGCCTCCGCCATCTCGTGCAGGA
>JAZFWH010000298.1:0-4157 GCA_036482635.1 Myxococcota bacterium | reverse complement strand
GCCCGCGGCGTGCGCTTCGATGCGGCCGTCTCTCCCGCTCCCCTGACGCTTCCCGCTCACGCCTCGCTGATGACGGCCCTCGACCCCCCGGCCCACGGCGTGCGGCACAACTCGATCTACCGCCTGGGCGCCGACATTCCCACGCTCGCGGAGAGGCTGCGCGACGCCGGCTACGCCACGGCGGCATTCGTCGGGGCAGTGGTCCTGGACCGGCGCTACGGGCTCGATCGGGGTTTCGACCTCTACGACGACGACATCTCGGGCCGGCGCTCGGGGGCGCTCGGCTTCGTGGAGCGGTCCGCCGCCGACGTGGTGGACGCCGCCCTGGCCTGGCTCGAGAGCGCGCCGCCGCGCTTCTTTCTGTGGGTCCACCTCTACGACCCCCACGCGTCGTACGACCCCCCAGCGGGCTTTGCCAGCGCGTTCGCCAGCCACCCGTACGCCGGCGAGATCGCCTACGTCGACGCCCAGCTCGGCCGCCTGTTCGACGGGATCCGCAGGAAGTGGGGCGAAGAGGGCCTGCTGCGGGTCGTGACGAGCGACCACGGCGAGAGCCTGGGGGAGCACGGTGAGCCCACCCATGCGTACACCCTCTACGAGGCGACCCAGCGCATCCCCCTGCTGATCGAAGGGCCCGGCGTGCCACCCGGCCGCGTCGTCTCCGGCGTCGTGCGCCTGACCGACGTGGCCCCCACCATCCTGAGTTGGACCGGCGCCCGCTCGCTGGGAGAGGGGAGGGGCGAGGACCTGGGGCCGCTGATCGCCGGCTCGGACCACGACGGCCGAACGGCCTATATGGAGACGGTGGCAACGCAGCTCAACTTCGGCTGGAGCCCGCTGCTCGGCCTGCGGTCCGGTCGGTTCAAGTACATCCGCGCGCCGCGCCCAGAGCTCTACGACCTCGGGGCCGATCCGGACGAGCGGATCGATCTCGCGCCGGGCGAGCCCCGCCTCGTGGCGCGGCTGGACCGGGAGCTCGAGGCCCTGATCCCCGACTCCCCACTGCCCCCGTCCTTCGCGCGGGTCTCCGAAGCCGAGCGGGCCCGGCTGCGCTCGCTCGGCTACCTGATGCCCGGCCCGCCTTCCGACCCCACCGAGATCGGCCAGGTGGGGGGTGTCGATCCCAAGGACCAGATCGGGGTCCTGGCCGTGCTCGCGGACGCCGAGCGCGCGCTGGGCGCGGGCCGCCCCCTCGAGGCGCTCGAGCACCTCGAGGACCTGGAGGACGAAGGCACCGCGGTCGCCTCGTTGCGCGCGGTGGCGGCCCTGGCCGCCGGCCGGGTCGGCCTCGCAGAGCGGGCGGCCCGGATCGCGCTGCGGCAGCAGCCCGAGCGCTCGGACCTGCTGATGGTCCTGGCCCGCGCTCTGGAAGCGCAGGGCCGCTTCGAGGCGGCCGGGAGGGCTTACCAGGCGGCCAGCGCGCTGGACCCCGAGCTGGCGGCCGCCTCCATCGGAGCCGCTCGAGCCCGCCAGAGGGAACGCGGATCCGGCGCCACGGCGCGCTAGAATCGCCCCGTCGAGAGGCCGATTGGTCTTCCGCCCCACGGGGAATTTGAGAAACGCTTTTCCTAGAGCGGTGGAAAACCCTTTCCGTGGGGCTCGTTTTATGGTGGGGCTTAAAGCCTACTCTCTCGAAAGAACCTCCTTTTCTCGCAGGGTTAGGAGGACGCTTGCGATGCTTTCTGCTTGGCATCCCTGTTGCAGAGAAGTACGGCAGGTTGAGGTCGGTGAGCGCGCGGTGCGGTTCGGATTCGGCCCGGCTCGCCGAGAAGCCATGAGGAGTTAGAAATGCGCAAGTTGTTAGTCTTGTTCGCCAGCGCGTTGCTGGTCGCGGGCATCGCGGGCCAGGCCAGCGCGAGTAACAGGGTCTGGGTTGGGACCCTGAAGCTCGAGCTCGGCACCCTGCCGTCTGTGCCCATAACCGGGACCGGCGTGGCGACCGTGAACGGCACCACGAGTGGCGTGCACCTTCAATCGATGCAGATCTCTGGGGGTATCAAAGGCCAGGGCTCGGCGCCCGTGACCGACCCCGCGAACCCGACCATCTACAACATCATCGTGTCGGCGACCCTGGGGACGGGCATCATCAGCGGCGTCTCGGGCGGTCCCCCGCTCGCCGGGAAGACGCTCGCGATCCTGGGTCAATCGAGGATCTGCCTCTTCACGGCTGGCTGCGGCACGGCCCTGGTGATCGGCCTGAACGAGACGCACACCGTCCTGAGCGGCGGTGAAGGCGGTATCGGCGTTGGCGGCCTGCTGACGGTCGGCGGTGCGGGCGCCATCCGCATCTCGATCGAGGCGGCGCCCTGGACGATCGGCGCTCGCGGGCGGCTCGACCAGCAGACGGAAAACGGCGTGACCTTCACGACGACGCTCAACGGCACGGGCACGGCGCACGGTCCGCTGTCCAACCCGTCCTCCACCTTGAACATCTCCGGCTATCTGGTCCTGATCTCGCCGGCGCAGGTGTCCACGGTGGGGATCGGCGGCGCCAACGACTTGGTTTCGCTGTTCAACGCCTTGACGTTCCACTTCGTCCCGGAGCCGGGGATGATTCTGCTCCTCGGTTCGGGCGTTGCCGGACTCGCGCTGCTCGGCCGACGCCGGATGCGCAAGTAGTCCGGGAGTACCCGGTCTGATCCGGGCGGCCACCCCTGACGGGGTGGCCGCCCTTTTTTTGCGCTCCGCCCGAGTCCGCTAGCCCCACAGCCCCTTTTGTCCGGTCGGGGCCGTTGTTAGCATGCGCCGGCAGGAGGCTTGGCGTAACGCATGGGGCGGCGGTTCCTGGACTCTCCCTGGCCCTATTTCGTCGGAGCGGGGCTGTTGCTCGCGGCCGTGGTCGCGAGCCAGTTTCAGTTTCAGATTCGCTCCCGGTCCCGGGGATCGGTCGAAGACGTCGCGGCGCTTCGCGACCGGGCCGGTCTGAACGTCGTGTTCGTTTTGATCGACACGCTGCGGGCGGACCGCCTGGGCATCTACGGATACGAACGGCCCACCAGCCCCGTGATCGACGGTCTCGCCCGTCAGGGTGTCGTCTTCAAGCGCGTACTCGCCCAGTCGAGCTGGACGAAGACCTCCATGGCCTCACTGTGGACGGCCACCCATCCCATCAAGAACGGCATCCTGCGCTTCAACCACGTGCTCCCGGAGGAGGCCCTGCTACCCGCGGAGATCTTCAAGGAGGCGGGCTATCGCACCTTCGGCATCTGGCGCAACGGCTGGGTGGCGCCGAACTTCGGTTTCGGCCAGGGCTTCGACGTGTACATGCGGCCGACGCCCGGTCGCGAGCGGCTGAGGATGCAGCGCCAAACGATCGGAAGGCCCCTGCTGAAGGGGACCGACGAAGACATCGTCAACGCCGCCGTGGAGCTCCTGGCCACACCGCGCGAGGCGCCCGTCTTCATCTACGTCCATCTGATGGACATCCACCAGTACACCTACGACGAGGGCTCGCCCCACTTCGGCACCTCCTACTCGGACGCCTACGACCAGTCGATCGCCTGGACCGATCGGGTGGTGGGCTCCCTCGTCAAGGCCGTCGACGACGCCGGACTCCTGACCAATACCCTGATCGCGATCTCCTCGGACCACGGGGAGGCCTTCAGGGAGCACGGCACCGAGGGGCACGCGCGCAACCTGTACGGAGAAGTGACGGAAGTCCCGTTCATCCTGGTGTTCCCCTTCGTGCTCGAGCCGGGCATCGCGGTGGAGACCCAGGTTTCGAACATCGACGTGTGGCCCACCATTCTCGACCTCGTGGGGCTTCCGCCCCTGCCCCACGCCGACGGTGTCTCCCTGGTTCCCCTGATCCTCGATGCGGGCGACGGCGGAGACGCGCCGACGGGCGATGGATTCACCCGGCCCCTGTTCGCGCACCTCGACCGCCGCTGGGGGCGCCCCGAAGAGCCTTCCGATCCGCTGGTCGCGGTCCTCGCCGAGCAGCAGCGGCTGATCCTGCGCGTCAACCAGCCCGAGCAGAGCGAGTTCTACGACCGCTCGGTCGACTCCGCGGAGAGCCACAACCTGTTCAGCGAAAGGCCCGAGGAAGCCCAGCGCTTTCGCCAGTTGGGGGAGCGCTACCTGGGCGATTCGAAGGCGCCTTGGGGGCAGGAGCCCAAAGAGATCGAGCTCGACGAGATGCAGATGAACCAGCTTCG
>JAZFWH010000297.1:0-11553 GCA_036482635.1 Myxococcota bacterium | reverse complement strand
CGGAGTTCAGCGGGCCAGGCTCAGGCGCTGGCGCGGGTGATCTCGGGGCGCAACCGGCGCACGAGCTGATCGATGCGCTGCCGGGCCTCGGAGTCGAGGGCGTCGAACTCGATGCCCATGCCCCCGGCCTGCCCGCCGGGCCCCCCGCTCGCGCGCACCACGCGTCCCGACACGCGGACCGGCTCCTCGTCTCCCGGCAGCTTGAAGTGGAGGGCGACAACGGTGCCCACGGGCTGCGGCGACTCGGTCTCGACGAAGAGCCCGCCCTCGTTGATGTCCGTCGTGAACTCGGAGAAGAGCTCGTCCACGGTCTGGTAGTCGACCTGGATGACCAGGTCGGCCCGCAGCGCCTTGCGCCGGTCGGTCACCGGCGGCGCAGAGGAGTGAACGCTCGTCTTCGGCATCGCCTCGTCGACTCGGCCTGTGCGGAGCCCAACGGCCGCAGGCCCGCCGCGTCTCATCGTCCGACCGGGGGGCGACCCTTAGCGGCGCGTGGCCCAGGGGCTCGGGTGGGCCGGCCCCGGCTGCCCGGCGGGCTCGGGGCCGATCGCCCCCTCGTCGCGCAGGCTGCAGAAGCCCCGCTCGGCGACGACCACGTGGTCGAGCACCCGGACGCCGAGGATCTCTCCCGCCCGCACCAGGCGAGCCGTCACCTCGCGGTCCTCGGGGCTCGGCGTCGGGTCGCCGCTGGGGTGGTTGTGCACCAGGACCAGAGCCGCTGCCGACTCACGCAGGGCCGGGCGAAACACCTCGCGCGGGTGCACCAGGCTCGCCGTGAGGGTGCCCTGCGACACGACCTCCTCGCGCAGCACCCGGTGCCGGCCGTCGAGCAGGACCACCAGGAAGCGCTCGTGGGGAGCGTCGCGCAGCCGCGGGTGGAAGTGGCGGTGGACGTCGGCCGGACCGCGGATGGCGCTGCCCGGTGCCAGGCGACGCGCGGCCAGGCGGCGTCCGACCTCGAGTGCGGCCCGCAGCGCGGCGCTCTTGGCGGGGCCCACGCCCGGTGAGCAGCGCAGCTCGCCCGGGCCCGCGCGCGCCAGGCCGGCAAGACCACCGCAACGGGTCAGCAGCTGCGCGGCGGCGTTCAGCACGGGGACGCCCCGCCCTCCCGTGCGCAGCAGCAGGGCCACCAGCTCCGCGTCGCTCAGGGCCTCCGGGCCGAGCCGTTCGAGGCGTTCGCGCGGACCGTCGCAGTAGAAGTGTTCAGGGTCGTCCCGGCGCAACACGTCGGCTCCCCGGGACCGGGGCAGCCGAAGATACCGCGGGCTCAGTCCGCTCGCGCCAGGCAGTGCTGCTCGCGCGCCTCGGCCGCATCCAGGATCGCGTCGAACTCCGAGGGGGCGAGCTCGGGCGCGATCAGCCCGCGCAGGGTCGCTCGCCGGTACGGGGCCGGCTCGAGCTCCGCGACGAACTGGCGCAACAACGCGAGGTAGCCATGGACCTCCGAAGACTGGCTCGACGCCGCCGACAGTTCCATGGGGACCGAAGTGCGGTAGACCGAACCGTCGGCGAGAGAGATCTCGCCGCCCTCGGAGACCTCGCCGAGGCGCTTCATCGCGGCGCGCAGGTAGGGATCCGTGAAGGAGCCGCGCGGTGCCAGGGCGCGCGTCAATGCGGCGGGCTCGAGCTGCTCGCGCACCGCGCTGTCGAACACGGCTGCGCAGCCGGCGACGTCCGCGGGCTGGATGCGCTCCAACGCGGCCCGCGCCCGCGCGACCGCGGCGGCTCCGCGGTCCGACGGCACGAGGTCGAGCACGAAGCTGTGGAGCCCGCGCACGGGATCGAAGGATTGGCGCGATCGGATCTCCACGCGGCCGTCGCGGGCCGCCTCGGTGAGCGCGACGCTCACCACCAGGTCTTCGCCGATCTGTTGCGCCCGCAACGACGCGACGAACGAACTCTTCACCTCGCTTATCGCCTGGGCGGCTTCGGGAGTCACCGCGGTCTGCAGCAGGATCACCGCGACTCCCCCTTCCTTCTCCTGCATCCGGAAGGTCAGCGCCTGCTTGGTCAGGAACGAGAGCGAGCCGCGACCGGCCAGGTAGGTGTGGGGCAGCGCGAGCAGCGCATTGGCCAGCGGCTCCAGGTCGATCGTGACCTTGTCCTGACGCGCGCGCACGCGGACGTGGACCTCCTGCTGCCGGTAGCCGTCGAGTAGCGCGCGGATGGTGACGGAGTCGCGCGGCCCCGTCTCCACCCGTTTGGGCAGCACGACGATCGCCGGCGACTCGGCCTGCTCGAAGGCCTTCTGGAAGTTCGCGCGGACGTAGAAGAGGTCGAGCGCCGCGCCCGGCGGCGTCGTCTCCACTTCGATCGTGCGCTCACCGTACCAATACCCGGGCCCCCCCATGAAGAGGCCCGTGACGGGAGCGAAGAACTGGGCCGCCCCCCAGCTCGCTCTGTCTTCGGGCACGAGCTCGACGATCTCCGGTTCCACACCGGTCGCAGTGACGGGGGCGAGACCGACGAGCAGCGCAGCAACGATGACCAGCGTCGCGTTCATGGATCCCAGGTGTCGCCCAGCCGGGCCGTCGCGCGAGCAACCCGCCGACCGCAGCTCCGCGGCGGCCGTTCGGGCGGGCCCCGCAGACGCGGCTAGCGGATGGCCGACTCCGCCTCGGCCCGCCCCGCGCGACGCTCGAGCGATTCTACCAGCGACGCGTGCAGGAATCGGATGGCGAGTTCTTCGGCCCGCGGATGCTCGCTGGCCAGCAGGCGGCTGGCCGCCGCCACGGCGTCGCCCCGTCGGGCCGCGCGCCCGGCCAGCCGGCCCAGCAGCCGCTCGCCCTCGGCGCCGTCCTCCACCCGCTCCAGGAAGGAATCGGGGTTCTCGAGCAGGCGCTCCAGGCCGCGGTCGAGCTGGCCGTCCAGCGGGTCGCTCGCGTCGTCGGGCAGGACCCCGGTCGCCGAGGGGCCGAAGAAGGCCAGCCGTCCCCGCGCATCCGGGGCCGAGAGCGCCCGCCCCACGGCGCTCGGCGGTTGCAGGGACTCGACTCCGGCCCGCGCCAGCGGGGACGCGGCGTCGCGGCCGGGCCCGCCGGGCGCCCCCGCCCACCAGGCGACGGCGCACAGGGCCACCGCGCCCGCGGCCAGGGGCGCCGCAGCTCGCGGAGTGGCGAGCCCGCGGAAGGCGGCCCACAGCCCTTGCGGCCGGCCGTCGCCGGCCTCGACGCGGGCCATCACGGCCTCGGCAAACCCGCGCGGGACCTCCGGGTCGGGCAGGCCGCGGACCTGCGACACCGTCTCGCGCAGCCCGCGCAGCTCGTCTGCGCAGGCGGCGCAGCCGGCGAGATGGGCGTCGACCGCGCCTCGCTCGACCAGGCTCAGCTCGCCCTCCAGGTGCCCGTGAAAGCGCGCGCGCACGTCTCCGTGGTTCACTGCGCTCCGCCTCCACCCTCGGCGCCCACGAACCCACCCAGCCGCTCCCTCAGCGCGCAACGGCCGCGGTGAATGCGCGACTTGACCGTACCCTCGGGGACGCGCATCAGCTTCGCGATCTCGCGATAGGGCAGCCCCTCGATGTCGTAGAGCGCGATCGCCATGTGCAGGTCCGGCGGCAGGTCGAGCAGCGCCCTCTGCACGCGCTCCTGAACCTGGGCACCCGCAGCGACGTCTTCGGGGCTGCGGCCCTGGGCGAGGGCATCGGGGCCGCGCGCCTCGCGCACCGCGAGTCTCCGCTCCCGGGCCCGGCTGCGCCCCAGCGTGCGCCGCCGGTTCAGCGCCGCGTTCGCAGCCACCCGGTACACGAAGGTCGAGAAGCGAGCCTCACGGCGAAAGCGGCGCCCGTGCCGGTGGAGGCTCAGAAAGGTCTCCTGGGCCACCTCCTCGGCCTCTTCCCGGCTGCCGAGCATGCGCAGCGCGAGCCGGAAGACCGTGCGCTCGTGGCGGCGCACCAGCAGCTCGAAGGCCCCTGCGTCCCCAGCTTGCCAGCGCACGACGAGTCCCGCGTCCGGGTCGACGACGCCGTGGACCGCTCCCTCTCCCGCCGCCGCCAGGGGCAGCGCGGCGGGCCCTCGATCCAGGGTCTCGCAGCCCACGGAGCGCATCCCCCTGCTGAGACCCCGCACGCCCGAATCCGGTTCACCGGGGCTGCGCCTCGCCGGACTCACGTCTCAGCCCGACCGCGGTCGCGGCTCGGCCCCGCGGATCCCCCACCCTCCCCCGGGCGCGTCCACGCGCCGCTCTTGCCGCCGGTCTTGCTCACCAGCCGCACCGCCTCGACGGTCATGCCGCGGTCGATCGCCTTGCACATGTCGTAGATGGTGAGCCCCGCCGCGGACACGGCCACGAGCGCCTCCATCTCCACACCCGTCCGGGCATGGGCTTGCACCTTCGCCTCGATGACCACCCGCGACTGCGTCTCGTCGGGTGTGAGCTCGATCTCCACCGAGTCGAGCGGAATCGAGTGACACAGCGGGATCCACTCATCCGTGCGCTTCGCGGCCTGGATGCCCGCCAGCCGCGCGGTCGCGAGCACGTCCCCCTTGGGCAGGCGCCCCTCGGCGATGCGCGCCAGGGTCTCGGGCGCCATGCGCACCTCGCCGCGCGCCGCGCACACCCGTCGTGTGACGGGCTTCTCCGCCACGTCGACCATGCGAGCTCGACCCCGCTCGTCCAGGTGAGAGAGCTTCCCCGCCATCGGGCTAGCCCGTGCGCGCCGTCACCCACTCGAAGACGTCCCGAAAGACGGCTTCGCGCTCCGGCTCGTTGAAAATCTCGTGGCGGAGCTTCGGGTAGGTGCGGAGTTGGCTCTGCGGCGCGGGGAGTCCGCGGTGAAAGGCGCGGCTGCTCTCGACCGGAGTGATCGGGTCGTCCTCGCCGTGCAGCAGCAACATGGGGAGGGTCACGTCGGCCACTCCCGAAACCGTGCGGCGGATGGCTTCGAGCAGCTCCGCTCCAAGCAAGACCGTGATCCTCCGGAACACCAGCGGATCGGCGAGATAGGCGCGGCCGACCTCCGGGTCCCGCGAGAGCCCGTCCGGATTCACGCCCGCGTCGAGCGAGAACCGCGGTACCACCCAACGCAGCAGACGCGCGGCGGCGATGCGCGCGCGCGAGACGTCGTCGGAAAGCGCCAGCATGGCTCCCGAAGTCACTGCGCACGCCACCTGGGGCCGTCGCTCGCGCGCGAACGCCGCCACCACGAGCCCACCCATGCTGTGTCCCAAGAGGGCGACGGGCAGGTCGGGGTGCTCGTCTCTCACCACGACCAGGAAGCTGCCGAGATCGTCCAGCAGATCGCTGAAGCGCGCGTGTCCTCGCGCCCCCGTGGAGCGCCCGTGACCCTGCTGGTCGTAGGCGTGGACCGCGCAGCCGCGCGCGGCGAACCAGGCGCCCAGGTGGTCGTAGCGGCCGCTGTGCTCGGCGAACCCGTGAACCAGGAGCAGAACGCGCTCCGGCTGCGCGGGCAGCCAGGCCCGGCGGAAGAGCGAGTGGCCGCGAGACCCGGAGAAGTGGGACTCCGTGCGGCGCAACACGGTGCGTTCCACTCGGTGGAGCCTAACCGTGCCCCTCGGAGCCCGCCAACGCGGTCAGGAGCTGCGCAGCCGGCGTACCGTCGCGCGCGCCTTCCGCACCCGGTCCAGGTAGGCGGCGTTGCGGATCTGCGATCCCCAGAAGTAGGCGGAGATGCCGTCCCGCTCCCCCAGGCGCCGGATGTTGTCGGCCAGGAGCAGGCAACCCGCCTCGATGTTGCTCTCGATGGTCGTCAGGTTCCCCGCCATCTCGAGAGGCTTGGCGACGTGCGGCATGACCTGCATGAGCCCCACGGCGCCCATGTGGCTGCGCGCCCAGGGCCGGCCGGCACTCTCGACCAGCAAAACCGCGGTGACGAGCTCGGGATCGAGATCGTACTTGCCGCCGTAGCGAATCACCGCGGCGGCCACGCGGCGCACCTCGCCAGGCGACAGGTCGGGATTGACGCGCTCCAGGACGCGCGCCACGTCGGCGGCAGTGATCGCCGCAGGAGCGGCCTGTTCTCGCGGGCCAGGCAGATCGCCGGCTCCCCCCGACAGCAGCGCCGCGGAGACGAGTGCCAGCAGTGCGATTCGGGTGCGCGCCACTGTCTCCTCCCATTCGCCGGACTTCGGCCGGGCTCCCACAAATCCAACGGCAACGCGGACGGCGACCTTGACCCCCCGGGGGTGGTGGTCCCCGTCACATCCGAAATTAGGATAGGTAAGCGCGCGGCAGCGATCCACGTCGAAAACGCCGCACCCTCACCAGCCGGCAACTTTCCAGCCGCGGCCAGCGCGTGCCAGCCGCCGCAGGCAGTTTGACCGCGGGTCGAGAGCGGTGATAAGATTCCAGGGCTTTCGGCTTGGGGGATGAGGGCTTTGGCAGGTTCTTCGGGCAGCGTCTCCGGGCTCAGTCCGTCGGTAGAGGTTGATTAGCGCCGACGCGCCGGGCCTACTCGCTCGGAGTTCCACTGAGGTTTTGCGCCGCTCTATGAATCCCCACGGGCTCGCCCAGTCCCAGGCCGTCGAAGGCATCCCCACCTCGAAGCTGCTCGAGGGTCTCGCCCGTCTCTACCAATTGGTGCTCGTCATCGACAGCCAGCGTCGGATCCTGTGGATGAGCGACGAGCTGGTCAACCTGTGCGGCGGTCCCGATTTCCAGATCGGCCGCGATGCGAAGCGCATCGTCCCCAAGCTCCCGAACCCGGGCCAGGTCTTCGCCATTCGCTCGCAGCTGCGAGCGGAAGGCATCTCGTCCTGGAACCGCGTCGAGATCGAGACCAGGGGTGGGAAGATGCTGCCCGTGGAGGTGAGCGTGGTACCGATTGCCATCGACCGCGACGGCGAGGAGTCCCGGGTCTTCATCGCGATCGCGCGCCCCATCGAAGAGCCCCGCCAGCCCGCCGGCGCCGACGCCCGGGACCTTCACGCCCAGATCCTCGACCGGTGTTCGGACGCCGTGATCGCCACCGACGGGCGCGGCTACGTGACCTACGCGAACCCGGCGGTCGAGCACCTGCTCGGCCGACCGCCGGAGCAGCTCACGGATCGGCCGATCGCCCTGTTATCCAGCAGCGCCGCCGACCTCGAGGCGCTGGTGGCCTCGCTCGCGCCCGGCGGCGAGGTCGGCCACCGCGACCTCACCCTGCGACGCGCCGACGGCCGAAGCGTGCGCGTCTCGGTTTCTGCGAGCCCCCTGCGCCCCGAAGCCTCGGGGCGCTGCGGGTCCGTCCTGCTGTTACGAGACGAGACTGAGCGCGGCGAGGCCGAGCGGGATCTCCGGCGCAAGAATCTCGAGCTCGAGCACTGCGTCCACGCCCTCTCCCACGACCTGCGCTCGCCGCTCGTCTCACTGCTCGGGTTCTCCCGGTTGCTGCGCCAGGATTACGGAGCCCTCCTCGACGACACCGGCGCCCACTTCCTCGACCGCATCGAGCAGGCCGGGCGCACCATGGAAGACCTGATCCACAGCCTGCTCGAGCTGTCGCGCATCGGGGAGGCCGGCGAGCGGCGCTCCCACGTCGATCCGCGCGCCGTGCTGTTGCAGTTACAAGCCGAGCTCAAGCCCAGGCTCGACGCCACCGGCACCCGGCTGATCCTTCCGCAGGACCCGCCCATGCTCTACTGCGACCCGACGCGGCTCTACCAGCTGTTCTCGAACCTGGTGGGAAACGCACTCGACCACATGGGTCCCTGCAAGGATCCACAGGTCACGATCGCGGTGGACGAGGACGCGGACCATCATCAGATCGCGGTTCGCGACACGGGACGGGGCATCGAGCCCGAAAACCACCAGCGCATCTTCGAGGTATTCCAGAGCCTGAGGCCCAGCTCGGACGGGCGCCGCGGTACGGGCATCGGCCTCGCCGTCGTCAAGAAGATCGTAGAAACGCACCGCGGTCGCGTGTGGGTGGAGAGCCGGCCGGGTGAGGGCGCCACCTTCCACATCGAGCTCCCCCGCCGCTGAACGGACGCCCGGCAGCGCGCTTTCTTGCCCCCGTCCGTCGCTTCGCGTAGCCTCGGCGCGACCCGCCCATGTATCCCGAACTGTTCCGAATCGGCGACTTCGTCATCAGCACGTTCGGGCTGATGCTCGCCACCGCCTTCCTGGTGGGCGCCTGGATCACCTCGCTGCGCATGACGGAGGAGGGGCTCGACCCGAACGTCGTGTGGACGCTGCTGGTGTACGTGATGGTCGGCGGCATTTTCGGCTCGAAGCTCTACTACGCGGTGGACGTGTCCCTGCGCGAAGGGGCTCCGTTCACCAGCCTGTTCTTCTCGCGAGACGGGATCACCTGGTACGGCGGTCTGATCCTGGCCACCGCCTTCGGCGCCGTCGGCTGTCGCCTCAACGGCGTCCCGGTGAAGACGTTCGCCGACTGCACCGCGGCGGGCGGCGCGGTGGGGCAGGCCATCGGACGCGTTGGCTGCTTCCTGGTCGGGGACGACTACGGACGGACCACCGACGTCGCCTGGGGCGTCAGCTTTCCGCGCGGCGCACCGCCCACCCTGGAGCCCGTCCACCCCACACAGCTCTACGAGGTCGCCTGGCTGTTGCTCGCCGCGACCTTTCTCTGGAAGCGCCGCCGGCGCAGCCCCTTCCTGTTCGGCGAGTACGTCGCACTCAACGGCGTCGGCCGCCTCGTGATCGAGACCTGGCGCGTGAATCCGAGGGGCACCCTCGGCCTGACCGAAGCGCAGTGGATCGGTGCCGGCCTGATCGTGCTCGGACTGGGCGGCTGGCTGTACTACCGGCGCCGCTCGGCCGCTGCGCCGGCCTGACCCACCTCCCCAGCGCCAGCCCGCTGCTCGCCATCCGCTCCACCCGACCGCCCGCGCGCTGACGCGATCCGTTCCAGCAGGGCCGAGGCCGCCACCAGGACCCGCGCGCGACTGTCGCCCTCGGCGAGCTGGTCGATCTTCGAGACCGCCGCCTGGGCGAGATCCGCTCGGCCGGCGTCGCCGTCCGCCCCGCCAGCCCAGCGGCCGAGCTGCTGCACGCACCGCTCGTAGTCTCCTGCCAGATAGGCGGCCATCCCGCGCGCGTAGGAGGAGAGCAGCTCGAGGTCGTCGGCCTCCCCGCGACGCGCGATCGCCTCGGCGATGGTGCTCTCAGCCACGTCGTAGTGCCCGCTGGCCAGGTACGAGCGACCCGCCAGGGCGTAGGCCTGCGCCGCATCGCCGTAGATGCGAGTGAACAGCTCGTCGAGGTCCGCGCCGAACACCTCGGATGCGCTGGCGCGGTTCTCGAGCAGGTAGCGCGTCACGAACGGGTCGTCGCGATGCTCCTTGAGCAGCACGCCCAGCTGCTCGCTGGTCTGCGCGAGCAGCGTCTCCGTCTCCTCCAGGCCCTCCACCAGCCGCGTCGAGACGATCCCCAGGATCTTCTCGAACTCCTGGAACAGGGCGTCCGTCTCCTCTCCGGCCGCGGAGCGCAGCGCGCGGACGCGCGGACCGTAGACTTCGCGCTGATAGAAGTTCTCGCGGAACTTCATCGCCTCGTGGAAGAGCGAGCCCACGGCCAGGTCGAAGAGCGCCGCGCGGCGCATGGCGACGCCCTTGCCCCTTGCCGCCGGGCGGAACAGGGCGTGGCAGCGCTCCTTGAGGCGGAACAGTACGGCCACCTCGCCGTCGCCGACGAGCTCCTCCAGCTCCACGAAGCGGAGCTCACCGCGCCGATAGCGCGCGAACAAGCGGCGCATCATCTGGTGGGCCGCGAGAAACTCGCGGACGATATCGACCAGACCCGACCTGGAGTCAGCCACGCGACCATTATAGGCGTCCGCCTGCTGCGCGGGCGGGACGCCGAGACCGCTCCGCTCGCTTCCCGCGGGGTTCGGTTGACCCGGTCCGCGGTTCACCTATTTTCCGAAGGCCGCGCGCGCCCATTCGCTGGAGGTCCCGCATGAGCCAGGCCGTCGAACGCGAGAGCATGGACGTGGACGTTCTGTACGTCGGGGCGGGACCCGCCAGCCTGGCGTCCTCGCTTCACCTGATGAACCGGGTCGAGGCCTACAACACCCGCGCCGCCGAGCAGGGGCAGGAGCCAATCGAGAAGCCCACGGTCCTCGTGATCGAGAAGAGCGCGGCGATCGGCGACCACATGCTCTCCGGCGCCGTGATCAATCCGAGGGCGATTCGCGAGCTCATCCCGGACTTCGAGGCCCAGGGCTTCCCGACGGAGCACATCTGCAATTACGCCGGCTTCTGGCTCTTCCACCCCAAGGGAAGGATCCGCTCGCCGCTCGTGCCGCCCAACTTTCGCAAGAAGGGCTACCACGTGGCCTCGTTGAACAACGTGGCGAAGTGGCTGGCAGAGCGCTGCGAGGCCGCGGGTGTCGACATCTATCCCGGCTTCGCGGGCGACCGGGTGCTCATCGAGGACGAGCGCGTGGTCGGCGTGCGCATCGGGGACATGGGCGTCGACAAGCAGGGCAAGCCCAAGGCCAACTTCCAGCCCGGGATGGACATCCGGGCCAAGCTCACGGTGCTCGGCGAGGGCGTGTGGGGCAGCCTCACCAAACAGCTGACCCA
The DNA here is from genome assembly GCA_036482635.1 of Myxococcota bacterium. Lineage (GTDB taxonomy): Bacteria > Myxococcota_A > UBA9160 > UBA9160 > SMWR01 > JAZFWH01. The sequence continues at coordinate 1,063 of JAZFWH010000297.1, read as the reverse complement.
GCGCTTCGGCCTGGAAGGCGCGAACCCGCAGACCTTCGAGACGGGCATCAAGGAGATCTGGCGGATCGACCCCAAGAAGCACCGCCCCGGTCGAGTCGTGCACGGGCTGTCCTTTCCCGAGATCCTCGACGGCTTCCACGGCATGTGGCTGTACGACATGAAGGACAACCTGGTCTCCTACGGGTTCGTCACACTCCTCGACACGGGCGATCCCAACGCCGACCCGCACCTCGCGGCGCAGAAGTTCAAGACGAATCCCTGGATGAAGTGGCTGCTCGAGGGAGGCGAGCTGGTGCGCTACGGCGCCAAGTGCATTCCGACGGGCGGGCTCTACGCCCAGCCGAAGCTCTACGCCGACGGGGCGCTGTTGATCGGTGACACCGCGAGCTTCTGCAACGCCCAGAACCTGGCCGGGATCCACATGGCGATGAAGTCGGGAATGCTCGCTGCGGAGACCATCGTCGAGGCCCTCTCGAGACGGGACTTCTCGGCCCTGACCTTGGGCAGCTACGCCGAGCGCTATCGCAACAGCTGGGCCTACCAGGAGCACTACCAGGCGCGCAACTTCGCCGCCTCCGCCGCCAAGGGTGTGTTCTTCTTCGGACTGAACGAGCCGTTCCGCATGCTCACGGGCGGTCGCGGCCTGAAGGACGCGATGAAGCTCGAGTCGGACCACGAAGCCATGAAGAAGCTCGAGGAGCTTCCGCCCGGGCGGCGCGAGCGGGAGAGCTTCGAGTTCGACGGACGGCTCACCTTCAGCAAGGAACACCTGGTTCAGTTCAGCGGCGCCCACCACGAGGTCGACCAGCCCTCGCACCTGGTCGTCGCCGACACCGATCTGTGCCGGGACCAGTGCGCCGAGGAGTACGGGAATCCCTGCGAGAGCTTCTGTCCGGCCGCCGTCTACGAGATGTTGCCGGACCCGGATCACCCCGGGAAGAAGAAGCTGTTCATCCACCACGAGAACTGCGTCCACTGCAAGACCTGCGACATCGCCGATCCGTACCAGGTCATCACCTGGACTCCGCCCGAGGGCGGCGAGGGCCCCGACTACACCTTGATG
>JAZFWH010000296.1:0-7215 GCA_036482635.1 Myxococcota bacterium | reverse complement strand
AGGTTGAGGTCGACCCGACCGGAGCGCAGGCGGGCCAGGCCGCCGGTGGTGAGCTCGAGCCCGAGGAAGCCCGCCAGCAGCAGGGTCGCGAACGCGACCCCCAGCCAGACCGGCGGCAGGGGAGCCGCGTCGAAGACACGGAAGCTCCACGGACTCTCGCGCTCGCGCCTCGCGCCGGCCATGCCGACCGACCGTACTCGATCGCAGCGCCGAGCGGTCGCCCCACGGGAGCACGCGGAGCGCGCGGCTCGCCGCAAGCCGGGCGGACCGCCGCGCCCGCGCGGCAGGTGTCGGTTGCGGCCTGCTGCACCCCGAACGGACTCGCACCCGTGGCTGCATTCCCCGGCCGCGGGCCCGCTCAGCTCTCCCCGACGACCCCCGCCCGCCCGGTGGACAGCGGGCGCACGGTGGCCACGCCCGGCCGCCGCGCCGGCGGGGACGCCACCCGCGCCGCCGGCTTGTGGGGGCCGCGCCGAAACAGCCGCTTCGCGTCTTCGAGAACCAGGTAGGCGCTCGGCACCAGGAACAGCGAGATCACCGTCGCGAAGACCACGCCGAAGGCCAACGAGGTCGCCATGGGGATCAGGAACTGCGCCGACACACTCCTCTCCAGCAGCAGTGGGGTCAGGCCGGCGAAGGTGGTGATCGACGTCAGCACGATGGGGCGGAAGCGGGCCACGCCCGCGTCGCGCACCGCCACCCCCAGCGGCAGTCCCCGCTTGCGCCCTTCGTTCACGTAGTGCACCAGCACGAGGCTGGAGTTCACCACCACGCCCGAGAGCGCGACCACCCCGAAGATCGACATGATGCTGAGGTTCATGCCCATCAGCAGGTGCCCGGCGATGGCGCCGACCAGGCCGAACGGGATGACGGCCATGATGATGAGGGGCTGGCTGTAGGAGCGCAGCGGCACGGCGAGTAGCGCGTAGATGACGATCAGGGCGAAGCCGTAGCTGCGCAGCAGGCCGGCGACCGTCTTGCGCTGCTCGCGCTGCTCTCCCTCCAGCCCGTAGGCGAGCCCCGGATTGTCCGCGAGCAGCTGGGGGAGGAAGGCCCGCTCGAGGTCGGCGAGAACCTGGTTCGCCGTCGTCTGGGTGAGGTCGACGTCGGCCGTCACGTTGATGACGCGTTCGCGGTCGCTGCGCTTGATCGCGGCGTAGCCGCGCCCCCGCTCGGCGCGAGCGACGGCGTAGAAGGGCACCTCGCCGCCGTTCGGGGTGCGGATGCGCAGGTCGTCGAGGTTGGCCAGCGAGCGGCGATCGGCCTCCGGGTAGCGCACCATCACGCGCACGTCGTCGCGGCCGCGCTGGATGCGCTGCGCCTCCTCGCCGTAGAAGGCCTGCCGCACCTGGCGCGCCAGGTCGTCCAGGGTGAGCCCCAGCGACTGGGCCGAGTCCCGGATGCCCAGCTTGATCTCTGCCTTTCCGTCGCGGAACGAGTCAGAGATGTCGAACACTCCCGGGTATCCGGTGAGCTGGGCCTTGAGTTGATCCGAGGCGCGGCGCAGCTGGTCGACCTCGCTCGCCTGAAGCTGGATGTCGATGGGATCGCCGATCGTGAACAACGAGGAGCTGAACAGCAGCTCCTCCACGCCCGGGATGGGCGGCGCGAGCTCGCGCCAGCGCTGGGCCACGGCATCGGCGCTGACCGGGCGCACGTCGCCCCCGAGCAGCTCGAGGCTCACCTCCCCCAGGTGGCTGCCCGAGGCCGCGGCATCGCGCGCTCGCGGCGGGCCCGGCGCGCTCAGCGAAGGCTGTTCGCCCACCGAGGCGAGCACGTGCTTCACCACGGACGCCCCGTCCACGTCGTACTCCTCGTCGAGCGCGGCCTTCATGCGCCGCGCGGCGGCCTCGAGATCGCGCACGGCAGCCGCGGTGGTGGCGACCGGCGTGCCCAGGGGCATGGTGAGCCGGGCCGTGACGTAGTCCCCTTCGACGGCGGGGAAGAAGCTGAAGCGCATACGGCCGGTGGCGATGACCGCAACCGTGAGCATCAGGACGGCGACGCCGACGGCCAGGGTGGCGTAGCGCCACTGGAGCGCGCGTTCCAGCCGCGGCCGGTAGCCCTCCCGCGCCAGGCGCTCGAGGCTGTTGCCGAGGGTCCCGCGGATCCGGGCCCAGCCCGCCGAAACCGGGCCCTGCCGCGCCGCGCGCCGGCCGATCCGGATGTGGCCCAGGTGGGCGGGCAGCACGAGCTGCGACTCGACCAGCGAGAAGACCAGACAGCAAACCACGACCGTGCCGATGGCGCTGAAGATCTGGCCCATCGGTCCCGGTGCGAGGATCAGGGGCATGAACGCCGCCACCGTGGTCAGCACGCCGAAGATGACCGGGATCGCCACCTCCTGGGTGCCGCGAATGGACGCCTCGAGCGGCGCCTCCGAGCGCTCCTGGTGCCGGTGCACGTTCTCGCCCACTACGATCGCGTCGTCCACCAGCAGGCCCAGCACCAGGATGAAGGCGAACAACGAGATCACGTCGATCGAGATCTGGAGCGGCGGGAAGAGCGCCAGGGCGCCGAGGAAGGAGATGGGGACTCCGATGCTCACCCAGATGGCGACCCGCAGGCGCAGGAATAGCGCCAGTACGGCGAAGACCAGCGCGAACCCGCCGACGCCGTTGCGGATCAGGATGTCGAGCCGGTCGCGCAGGGCCTGCGAGCCGTCGCGCCAGACGGTGAGTTCGAGGCCCTCCGGCAGCCCGGGCGCGCTCCCCTCCGCGTACTCCTTCACCTGCTCCACGAGATCGAGCACTCTCTGCTGGCCCACCCGGGAGACCTTGATCAGCACGGCCGCCTCTCCGTCGAACCGGGTGTAGCGCTCGTCCTCTTCGAAGCCGTCCACCACGTCGGCGATCTCGCCCAGCAGGAGCCGCGTTCCGTCCTCGCGCGTGAGCACCACGATGCGCTCGAACTCCTCGCCCGTGTAGGCCTGGCCCTTGGTGCGCAGCAGCACCTCGCCGCCGCTGGTCTTGATCGAGCCGCCGGGGCGATCGAGCGATCCCCGGCGCACGGCCTGCACCACCTGGTCGAAGGTCAGGCCGTGGCGCCGCAGGGATTCTTCGGGCACCTCGATCGAGATCTCGTACGCGCGGGAGGCGGCGAGCTCGACCTGGGTGACGTCGGGAAGGCCCGCGATCTGGTCGCGGATGCGCTCGCCGAAGACCTTGAGCGCCCGCTCGGACGCGTCGCCGGAGACCGCGAGCTGGAGCGCGTTGCGCTTGACGACGTAGTGGCTGACGATCGGCTTCTCGGTCTCCTCCGGGAAGCTGTCGATGGCGTCCACCGCGTTCTTGATCTGGGTGAGCGCCCGGTCCACCGGATAGCCGGAGAGCAGCTCCGCCGACACGCCGCAGGCGCCCTCGTTGGCGGTGGAGGTGATCTTCTCGATCCCGTCGATGCCCTGGATCTCCTCCTCGATCCGGACGCAAACGCCCTCCTCCACCTCCTCGGGCGCCGCGCCGAGATAGCTGACACTGATCTGGATCATCTCGACGTTGATGTCGGGAAAGGTCTTCTGGTGGATCGACGGCAGCGAGGCGAGCCCCGCCACGATCACCACGAACATCAGCAGATTGGCGGCGACGTGGTTCTCGGCGAACCAGGCGATGGCTCGCTTCACGGCCGCGACCTCGCTACCGCGGCCTCCGCTTCGGCCATCACCCGCACGGCCATGCCGTCCAGGACCGCGCCCAGCGGCGACACGCAGACACGCTCGCCCGGCTCGAGCCCGGAGCCAATCACCACCCGCTCGCGCTCGGCGCGCAGCACCTCGACGTCCCGGAAGCGCAGCCGATCCTCGGCGTCCACCACCAGCACGCGCACTCCCTCCGGGCTCTCACGCAGCGCCGCCCTCGGCAGTACGTACACGCCTTCGACCCGGCGGCCGACGATCTCGGCGGCGACGAACAGGCCCACCGCCAGCGGTGGGCCATCGGCTGCCGCGTGACGCCCGTAGGGATCCTCCACGCTCGCCACCACGTGCACCATGCGGCTCTTGGTGTCGATCTCGCCCTCGGTCCGCACGATGCGGCCGTTCCAGCTGTGCTCGCGGCCGGCGAACTCCGCGCGCAGCAGCACGCGCGGGCCCGCCTGCTGCGTGGCGCGTCCAGCGCGGTAGGAGAGCGGCAGGTCCAGGTACAAGAGCTCGCGGTCGGGAATGGGCAGGCGCACCTCGGCCGTGTCCACGGCGTAGAGCCTTGCGATCGGCGTGCCCCGAGTCACGAACTGGCCGACGTCCACGCTCTCCTCGCGCACCCGGCCGTCGTAGGGGGCGCGCAGCTCGGCGCGCTCGAGGTCGCGCTGCGCTCGTTCCAGGCGCGACTTCGCCTCGCGCAGCGTGGCTTCGGCCACGCGGAAGGCGTTCTCGGCGTCGTCGATGCGCGACTCGCTGGCGACCGACCGCTCGGCCAGCTCGCGCTGCCGACCGCGCTCTTTGCGGGCCCGGGCGAACTCGCTCTGCGCCCTCGCCAGGACGGCGCGGGCCCCTTCGAGGTCGGCGGCGTAATCGGCGGGGTCGATGCGCAGCAGCGGCTCCCCCGCCTCGAAAAAGCCACCCGATGCGAGCGACGGCGAGACCCAGACCACCTCCCCCGAAACCTGGGGCACCAGGTCGCTCTCGGTGCGCGGCACCACGGTGCCGTTCGCGTGCACCACGTACTGCACTGCCTGGGGCTCCACCCGCATCACGCGCACCAGGGGCGCCGACGCCTGCGGGGGCCGCGGCTCGACACGCGGACGCGTCGCGACCAACGCCGCCACCCCGAGCACGCCCGCAGCGAGGATGAAGAAGGGCAGCGAGAGCTTCGCGCTGGACCTCAAGCCCCGGCTCCGCAGGCCCGCACCCCGGCGGCCGTGTAGGCGACCAGGCGCCGGAGCAACGCTTCGTCGGAGAGCCGCACGGCGGCGCCGTCGTCGGCGGGTGGCGGATCCAGGTGGCCGGCGATCACGTGGACCATCACTCCCACCGTGAAGTGCAAGGCCACCAGGATCTCGTCGTGGCCGCGCTGCGGGAGTGCGCGTGCGAGCGCGACGACGAAGCGGTCGCGGATCGGCCGGAACAGATCGCGCGCAAGCGCCGACACGATCTCAGGTGGGTCGGAGTACAGGCGCGCCGCCACCTGCCGGTACTGTGCCGCCCCCTCGGCCGAGGCCGAGCGCACCTCGATGGTGGGGCGGAAGAAGGCGTCCAGGATCGCTTCCACGGCCAGCGGCGCGCCGCCGGCGCCGCGCTCGAGCTCGTCGAGCCGCTCGAGCCGGCGACGGTTGACCGGTTCCACCCGCCGCAGCAGCGTGGCGCGGAGCAGGGACTCCTTGGAGCCAAAGTGGTAGTTGGCGGCGGAGACGCTGGCGCCGGCCGCCTGGGTCACGGCGCGCAGCGACGTCCCCTCGAAGCCGCGCTCCGCGAACAGCCGCTCGGCCGCGTCCAGCAGCCGCTGCTTGGTGGCGCGGGAGCGCTCCGGAAGCGCCGAGACGGCGGCGGGCGGGGCCTGCATGGGGGGCTCCGACGAATTCGAACGATCGTTTGAAACATACGTTCGAATCGCCGACGGGTCAAATCCGTGACAGGGGCAGGCCAGCGCGGCGCGCTACGCTAGCGCCCCCCCGACCTGGGAGTTTGCAGTGTCCGCGCTGATCCGAAAGTTCGCGCCGCTCGTGATCGTCTCGCTGCTGGCCGGTGTCGGCTGCGCCGGGAACCGGGTGCCCTTCCGCCACGATCTGCACCGAACGCGCTACGCGATCACCGATCAGGAGCTGGCCGGGCTCAAGTTCTACGTGTCGTCGCAGATCATCGCCCACGACGAGTCCAACGACGAGGCGGTGATCATCCTGAACGAAGACGTCCCGGGGGCCGTGCTGAAGGCGGGACCCGACTGGCTCATCGTGAGCTTCTCGAAGGAGGGCAGCGGTGCGCCCTTTGCGCTGGAGCGCAGGCGCGACATCTACCGCTTCGCCACCCGCGTCGAGGGCCGCCCGGGGTATCGCAGGCTCGACGAGCTTCAGGAGAAGATCCTGCTGGTGGATGGAGACCGCTACCTGGTGGTGAAGGGAAGCTACGCCTTCCTGCTGATCGACGACTCGGAGCTCGAGAAGCTGATCAAGGCCCGCGAGCACCTCGAGGGCCGGACCCCCTAGACCCGCTCCCCTCCGAAGGAGACGGAACGTGGCGCAACGCACCAGCCAGGCATCACGCGAAAGCCGAGGGCAGCGCAAGGCGGCGACCCCGAAGATCGATTGGGACACCGCCAACCTCAAGAGTTCCTACGCAAACGTGTGCAACGCCACGGGAACGCGCGAAGAGGTCGTGCTGCTGTTCGGGATCAGCCAACCCGCTCAAGGCAGCCAGCCCCGGCTTCGCGTGCAGCTCTCCGACCGCATCATCATGAGCCCCTTCGCCGCCAAGCGGCTCTCCCAGCTGCTCGGCAACGTCGTGGCGGCGTACGAAAAGCGCTTCGGGCGACTCGACGTCGACCCGCAGCCTGCCGGCGCACCCCGCAAGAGCCCGTAGTGCGAGTCCTCGCGCTGCTCGCTTCCGCTGTCGTCGCGGCGGCGGCCGCAGCCCAGGTCCCGGTCCCCGGGCTCGAAGAGACCCTGGATCGCCTGCAGGAGCAGATGGCCCTCTATGCCAAGCCGCGCACGAGAGACTTCCGCGGGACGACCGAGTCCTCCTACTCGTTCACGGCCCGCGACGGCTGCCTCGTCGAGCTGGCCAAGACGAGCATTGCTCGTTCTCGCGAGGACGACAGCGAGACCAGGACGGTCGCCACCACGCGCCTCCACCTCGGCGAGCTCCAGCCCGACGCCGTCAAGATCCTGGGGCCCGGCAAGGCCGGCTGGACCATGTCCGCCAAGCTCAAGGACGAGTACGTCGACCTGCTGGAGAAGCAATCCCGCTCGAAGGACTCGGCTCCGGCCGTGGAGAAGGATCGCCCCACGCGCTCCATCGCGATCGAGTTCACGATCTCGTCCATGGCCCGGAACTCGGGAAGGGCACTCCGGCACGCGATCCTGCTGTGCGAGCCGGAGGCGCGCCCGGAGAAGCGCAAGACCTAGCGGTGCTTCAGGCCGCCGGCCGCAGCTTGTAGCGGATCGGCAGGTGTTTCACGCCGCCCACCAGGCTCGAGTGCAGGCGCTCCACCGGGCCGGCGAGCTCGACCTCCTCCAGGCGCGGCAGCAGGTACTTGTAGGCGACCTGCATCTCCAGGCGCGCCAGGTGGG
>JAZFWH010000295.1:0-5379 GCA_036482635.1 Myxococcota bacterium | reverse complement strand
GTCGCTGGCATGCGAGCGCTTGGCGTACACCCGCTGCAGCTTGTGCGCGGTGTGCTCCACCCGCGCGAAGTCGCGCTCGACCCGCTTGTTCGCGTGCAGATCGTGGATGCGGTACTCGGCGCGACGGTAGGTGCGCATCAACCGGTCGAGGTCCCAGGCGCTCGGCAGGTAGCCGCGCCCGACCCGCTGGCAGAAGCGGCCGGCCTCGACGTCGAGGCGGTGTAGCGCCGCGAGCGCCCGTACCTCGCGCCAGTCTTCGTGATGCACGAGCCGCTCGGCGCGCTCGTGGACGCGGTGTGCGTCCCGCGCGAACTGTTCGGCGAGCGCCTCCAGGCGATCGGCGTCGTGCGCGTGGCTGCCGTGGCGACCGCCGTCCCGCTCGTGCCGGTCCCCGGCGGCGGCGGGCAGGGACCCTAAGAAAACAACCAGAACGATCGTGGCGAATCTGCGCATGGCTGCGTGCCTCCGTTTCGCTGTCGTCCCGCACTCGGGTCGACAACCACTGAGACGCAGCGCTGCGGAGAGAATTCACGGCCCGGGCCCCGCCCCCCTCCCCCGGGGCGCGCGGCAGGGCGGCCGCTTGTAACCCGACCCCGGCTGGCGTCATAATCTCGGGTCGGGGTACGTCGTGTCGCGGCTCAGGGAACTCATCCACGAGATCCACCGCAGATCGCTCTGGCAGGTGCTCGGCATCTACCTGGTGGGCGCCTGGGTCGCGTTCCAGGGTATCGAGTCCCTCGTGTCGGGCCTCGGCCTTCCCGACTGGGTGCCCGGCTTCGCCCTCGTCCTGCTGATCATCGGCCTCCCGGTCGTGCTCGCCACGGCCTCCGTGCAGGAGGGCGTCGGGCCTCCCCGGGCGGCCGGCGAAGCTCGCGGGTCGGCCGGCGGCGAGTCGGCACGGACCGAAGCCCCCGCGCTGCGTCGCATCTTCACCTGGCGCAACGCGATCCTGGGCGGCGCCTCGGCGTTTGCGCTCTGGGGGATCGTGATCACCGGCTGGCTGTTGAGCGCGGGGGGCATCCCGGGGGAGCCGGCAGATCGACCTGCGATCCAGTCGATGGCCGTCCTTCCCCTCGCAAACCTGTCGGGTGATCCCGACCAGGAGTACTTCACGGACGGGATGACCGAGTCGCTCATCACCGAGCTGAGCCGGCTGCCGGGATTGCGAGTCATCTCTCGCACCTCGGTGATGCGTTACAAGAACACCACCGAGCTGCTCCCCGAGATCGCGCGCACCCTGAACGTGGATGCCATCATCGAGGGCTCGGTGCTGAGGGCGGGCGACCGGGTGCGCGTGACGGCGCAGCTCATCGACGCGCGCAGCGACGAGCACCTCTGGGCCGAGAGCTACGATCGCGACCTGCGCGACGTCCTGACCCTGCAGCGAGAGATCGCGCTCGCTGTCTCGTCTGAGGTCGGGGCGCGCGTGGGCAACGGCTCGCCGACTGCGCAGAAGCCCGCGCGCCCGGTGAACCCCGAATCTCACCAGGCCTACCTGAAGGCCAGGTTCCTGGTCCAGAAGCACAGCTGGGATGCGAGCCTCCAGTCCATCCCGTACTTCGAGGAGGCCATCCGCCTGGATCCGAGCTACGCGCTCCCCCACGCCGGCCTGGCCGATGCCTATTCCTGTACGCCGACGCACGCGTGGAGCGTCCCCGACTCGCCGCTCTGGCCCTCCGTTCCGCAGGCGCTGATGGCGCGGGCGAGAGCCAGCGCGCTGCAAGCGCTGCACCTGGACGACCAGCTCGCCACCGCACACACTTCGCTCGGGCTGGTCAAGGTCTTCGGCGATTGGGACTGGTCGGGTGCCGAGCAGGACTTCCGGCGCGCCATCGAGCTCGATCCCAGTGATTCGTGGGCGCGCCAGACCTACGCGATGCTGCTCTCGCTGACGGGCCGGCTGGACGAGGCCCTGGTCGAGTTGACGCGCGCCTACCAGCGCGACCCGCTCTCACCCTACGTCGTCGTGATGCTGGGGGATCTCCACTACTGGCGGGGAGAGATCGCAGAGGCGCGCGCCCGCTGGGACGAGGCGCTCGAGTTCAACGCTGGATATCTCGTGCTGCACAATTCGATGGTGCCCGTCTCGTGTCGGGACGGCGCGCCGGGGGAGATGATCGCAATCCTGGAGCGGGCGAGCGCCGGCGCACCGGACGACCCGGTGGTCACCGCCGACCTCGGCTACTGCTACGCCGTCGCCGGTCGGCACGACGAGGCGCGCGCCCTCCTGCGCCGGCTGGAGGAACTCGGCGATCGCACCTACGTCTCGCCCATGAGCCCGGCCATGGTCCACGCCGGGCTCGACGACGTGGACGCCGCCTTCGAGGCCCTGGAGCAGGCGTACCGGGACCGCGCCTTCTTCCTGCCCTACGTGGGCCTCGACGCCCCCTACGAGACGCTGCGCTCCGATCCCCGCTTCGCCGAGCTGCTCGGGCGCCTCGACCTGCCGTTGAAGGGAAGCCAGCTCGCGGCCAGCGCGGGCGAGTAGCGGGGGCAGCCCCACGCCCTCTGGTGGATCGGAGCCACAGTGCTCAACGCCGATCGGGTTTCCAGGTGGGCCGGTTGCCAGATGGGAAGGAAGGTGCGGAAGATCGGGACGGGGTGGCCCGTCCCGATTCCTGCGCTCGGCTCGGGCGTCTAGTAGCGCCCGCGGCCGCCGCCGCCGCCGCCGCCGCGACCGCCGCCGCCGCCGCCGCCGCGGTTGCGATCCTGGGCCTCGTTGACCCGGATGCTGCGGCCGCCGAGATCGCTGCCGTCGAGGGCGCGGATCGCGTCGTCTGCGGCGCTCGCGTCCTCCATCTCCACGAACGCGAAGCCGCGCGGGCGGCCAGTCTCGCGATCGGTGATCACGGCAACGGACTCGACCGCGCCGTGGCGAGCGAAGAGATCCTTGAGGTCCTCTTCGGTGCTGGAGAAGGGCAGATTTCCAACGTACAACTTCTTGCTCACTCGATTGTCCTTGCCTGCGCCGGCTATCCGACGAAGGCGCTGCGACCCGCGGGATCCGCTCGGAACGTCCGAGCACTTCAGCCCGCTCTTGGTCTCAATACCGCCCAGCCCAACCGGACTGAACGAGAAAGGCGGATTCACTTGGGGACGAGGTAGAGGCAGGCGAGAAATCAACACTGCGTGCCGGCCCGAAATGGCCTTTCGGACGGGGAGCCTAGAGGACGCCGCTGCCACCCGCAAGAGAGCCGCTTTCCCGCGGGCGCTCGGAAGCGGGCCGTCAGCCGGGGCGGATCGAACCGCAGGGGCCGTTCGAGCCCGAGAAGTCGTGATCGAACTCGACGGCGACGAAGGCGCCGGCCTCGAGGTTGAACTCGGCCCCGAAGTAGGTGTGGCCACCGTCACAGTAACCCACCGGGCCGAGGAACCAGGAATCCGCGAACTCCCGCGCGACCACCCGCGTCGGGACGAAGTTGACGTAGAGGTGGCGCTCGCCGCCCCGCCAGAAGCCGGTGTACTGGCGCCGGTAGCGCCTCAGGTTGTCGGAGCGGTCCTCGCCGAAGCACTGCTTGTGGTGCTGCACCAGTTCCGGCAGCGCGGCTTCGAAGCGCTCGACGTCCCGGGCGCTGGGATGCCACGGGGCGTCGATGCCCTGGGGGCGCACTCGCGTACAAGGCGAGAGCAGCGCCGACCCGGCGGCGACCGGAAGGATGACACCGATCGCATCCCCGGTCCTCAGGATCTGCACGACGTTCTCGGGCGTGGCGGGCGCGGGACTCGGCGGAGCGTGGCAGGCCAGCCAGGGCGCGGTGGCGAGCGCGAGCCCGGTGCGCAATCGGGATGCCACTGCCACCGGGCTAGCGGCCGCGGCGGCGGGCCGCGGCCCCGAGATCCGCCGAGGTTCGCTCGCGCACCTCGCCCGCCTTCCAGCCGCGCTGCCTCGGGCCCGAGGGCGGGTCGGCGAACTGGGCCGCGGGCGTGAGGGCCGTGGCGCGGGGCGCCTCGCCCTGGTCGATCGGCTGCACGGGCGCGAAGGCGCCCCCGAACGCCCGCTCGCGCCCCTCCTCGTAGAGGGTGATGCCGGCGTACACGGCGAAGGCGAGCAGGGCCACGCCGAAGAGCTTGCCCATGGCGCGCGGACCTCCCTTCCACCCTTCTTATCGGCGACCCCGGGGCGCGTCTGAGCGGCCGGGCGCGCGGCGATTCAAGGCGGGTGCGCTGCGAACCGAAGCCCCCCGCATGTCCCGCCACCTCGGTCTCGCCCTGCTCACGCTGGCGCTGTGCACCCCCGCCGCTTTCGCGGAGACGCTCGACCAGACCTTGGAACGCGCCGCGCAGGCCGCGAACCAGGGTCGGGCGGACGAGGCGCTGGCGCTGCTCGAAGCGCGCCTGGCCCGGGCCGGGTCGGAGGACGATCTGGTCCGTTTGCGCGGGATGCTCGGCGACCTCTACCTGCTGACGAACGACCCCGGCCCCGCGCTGGCGCACTACGACTGGATTGCGGCGCAGCGGCCGGACCACGCTCGCGCCCATTACAAGCGGGGCCAGGCGCTCGAGCGCGCGAGTCGCATGGAGGAGGCGATCCAGGCCTACCAGCGCGCCGGCGACCTCGGCCACGAAGCGAGTGACGCCCTGGCGCGGATCGGCTTCTGCTACAAGGTCCTCGCCGAACGCGAGGGCACGCCGGCGGCGGAGCGCGAGCGCTACCTGCTGCTCGCAGCCCAGAGGCTCTCGCGGGCCATCCAGCTCGACACGCGCAACGGCTCCGCCCTGGGCAACATGGCAGACCTCGCTTTCAACAGTGGCAACTACCCCTCCGCGCTCAAGCTCTACCTGCACATGGACCGCATCCAGCCGTCGAAGCCCACCACGCTGGCTCGGCTCGGCAGCACCTACGCGAGCCTCGGCCGGCACGCGCAGGCGATCGAGACCCTGCGCCGCGCCGCGCAGCTCGCCGAAGCGGGGCAGCCGGTGGATTTCGCCGACCGGTGGGTCTACCGCGACGCCGCGGTCTTCTCCCGCATCCGGATCGCCCAGAGCCTGATCGCCCTGGGGCGCCGGGCGGAGGCGCGCGGGGAGTTGCAGCGCGTGCTCGAGCTCGCCGACTGCGGCGACTGCCGCACCACCACCCGCGAGACCGAGCGCTCCCGGGAGCGCGCCCAGGCGCTGCTCGAGGAGCTCGGCGCCGGGCCGGTGCCGGCCGCCCCGCAGCGCGCTGCCCCGTAAGCCCCTCCCGGCGTCCCCCCAGCTCGCCCAGAATGAAAGCACTTGACTGACCCAACCAGTCATTTATATTCCCCCGCGCATGGCCCGCCAGATCCCCGAACACCGGCTGAAGGACCTCCTGGAGTGCGCCACACGGGTCTTCATCGCCCAGGGCTACCGCCGCACCCAGATGGCCGACGTGGCGCGGGCCATGGGCGTCGCCAAGGG
>JAZFWH010000294.1:0-24625 GCA_036482635.1 Myxococcota bacterium | reverse complement strand
GAATCCGGCGGCGCGCGAGCCGGGCAGCGCGATCTCTGGCATGCCGATCATCGACGTGGACCGGGCCGTGCACGTGTTCGTGCTCAAGCGCAGCATGAACCCGGGCTTCGCGGGGGTCGACAACCCGTTGTTCTTCAACGACAACACGATGATGGTCTTCGGAGACGCCAAGGAGACGGTGCTGAAGATCGTCGAGGCGGTGCGCGAGCTGGCGTAGCCCGCCGGCTCAATCGGGGAGCAGGCGGTTGAGCTTCTCGCTGGCGACCCGCTGCGCGTTCTCGACCGCGTCGCCGGCCCGCTGGGGCGTCGTGCGGCGATCGTTCGGGTCTCGCGTCCCGTCGGAGCCGAAGGACGCGAAGGCGCCCCCGAGGGCGTGCTCTGTGCCCTTGAGGTAGATCTGCATCCCGATCCAGAGGCTGATCAGGAGCGTCAGGATGCCGAAGATCCGGCCCATGGCGGACCTCCCGTGTGGATCTTCTCAGGATCGGCAGGACGGCGCCCGGGGCTGAGCGGCGCCCGTTTCCGAACCGCATGGCCGGGGAGGCGCCTACTTTTCCCGAGCTCTCTCCCGCTCGCAGAACTGCTCGACCAGCCCGGGTGGGCCGGCCGCCATGCCGGCATCGATCAGGGTCTTCGCCTGGTTGTAGCGGCGCAGCGAGCCATCGAAGGCCGCGTAGACGCCGCCGGCCTCGCGCACCAGGATGTCCCCCGCGCACACGTCCCACTCGTTCTTGGGCGCCACCGAGATGTTGAGGTCACCGTCGCCGCACGCCACGCAGGCGAGCTTCCAGGCGATCGACCCCAGCGGGCGGATCTCCTTGAACCAGCCCTCGTAGGGCGCGAACTTCTCGCGGGAGATCTCGGTGCGGCTCGCGACGACCACGGCGGCACTCAGCGTCGCGCAGGAAGAGACCGTCGCGGGGTGACCGTCGCGGAAGGTCCCCCCGCCCCGCGCGGCCCAGACGGCGACGTCGGCCACCGGATTCAGGATCACACCGACCACCGGCTCGCCGTCGGCGACGAGCGCGATCGACACGGCGAACTCCGGGATCTTCCGGGTGAACTCCTTGGTGCCGTCCATCGGGTCCACGATCCACACGCGGCTGGCCTGGACTCGCGACGCGTCGGAAAGCGTCTCCTCGGACAGGATGGCGTCGTCGGGAAACGCCTGGCGCAGATGCCGTGCGATGGCGCGGTCCGACTCCAGGTCCGCCAGGGTGACGGGGTTGCCCTTGGACTTCTCCCAGCTCTTCGTGCCGTCCTCGTAGTGGCGCAACAACACGCCGCCCGCCTCGCGGGCCGCATCCAGGGCGACCTCCAGCTCGCGCTCGTAGGGCATGGCGGGCGAGTATACTGGCTGCGGTGCGCGAGACGGACACCGAGCTCGGCTACCTCGCCCGTCCCGACCAGGACGCGCATCCGGGCGTCGTGATGATCCACGACGTGTGGGGCCTCTCGGACCACACCCGCGACCTCGCGCGGCGCCTGGCCGGAGAGGGCTTCGCTGTCCTCGCGCTGAATCTCTACCGCCGTCACGGCGAAGTCTGCATCGACGACCCGGGCCGTTGGATGCGCGAGCTCTCGGACCCGCAGGTCCTGGCCGACGTGCAGACCGGCGTCGACTTCCTGGCCGCCAGCCCGGCGACCGGGTCAGGGCGCGTCGGTGTCACCGGCTTCTGCATGGGGGGCATGTACGCGCTGCTGGCCGCCTGCGAGTGCCGCGGCGTGTCGGCCTGTGTGTCCTACTACGGCCTGCTCTCCCACGCCCACGGGATCCTCCACTCCGAGCGGGGACCCGACCCGGAGCGGAAGCCCCGCCAGCCCCTGGACGCGGCCGCCGACCTGCGCTGCCCCTTGCTCGCCTGCTTCGGCGACCGGGACGAGTTCGTCCCCATGGCGGACATCGAGCGGCTCCGGGGGCGGCTCGCCGGAGCCGACCCGCCGGCCGACGTCGTGATCTACCCGGGCGCCGGACACGCCTTCATGAACGACACGCGGCCCGATGCCTACCGCCCGGAGGCGGCGGCGGACGCCTGGGGCCGCATGCTGGAGTTCTTCCGCAAGCACCTGGGCTGAGGCGCCTGCGCGCCCGGGCCGCGGCCTCGCGGGGGCCGGGCCGCGCTAGACGGTGGGCCTCGCCACCACCAGGGCGAGGGTCCGGTCGCGCGTGGAGAAGCGCGTGATGCTGCACTCCACGGCGATCGCGTTCCCGCTGCGGTCCAGCAGGGTGCCGCTGAAGCGCCGCGGCTCCGCCCCCTCCGTCACGGCATCGAGGTGAGTCCACCACATGCTGTGCGCCGGCCTGGGGATGAAGGACATGGCCTCGACGTCGAGCAGCGCGTCGCGCGCCACGCCGAGCAGCGCGCCCGCCGCCGGGTTGGCGTCCACGATGCGCCCGGAATGCGCGTCGATGGCCAGGAACGAATCGGCCACCCGGTCGATGGCCGCGGTGACCGCACGCCGGCTGAGGCGGGGGGCCCCCCGCGAGCGGCGTCCCGAGTTGGTGGTGCGCAGCGAGGTCCGGAAGCGCAGCACGAGGGGATCGAGGGCGGTGCGCACCGCGCCGCCCTGCTCGCCCGCCACGCTCGCAGCCGCATCGCACCAGGCGGAGAGCAGTGCCGACACCCGGCGCTCGTTGACCCGGAGGCCATCGAGCGCCGGCGCCGCGGCGAACCCGCGCTGGAGCGCAGAGGCGGCAAAGGACCGGAAGCGACGCAGCACCTCGGTCTCCGCCGCGCCCGCAGAAGGCGTGGCGGGGCCGAGCCGCGCGGCCATGGCCCTCTCGATCTCCGGACGTGTGGACACGAGCCAGGCCGCAAGCCTGGGGTTCCCCATCACACCTGAATTTTAACGATTCCTGCGAAGGTTTCCCCTCTTCTCAATCGCCGTCCCCCCCCTGCCGATGGAGAGGGCCGTGGACCCGCCGCGCCGGATTCTCGTAAGCCTCGCTGCACCTGAGGCTTTTGCTTCGGTCAGCCGGACCATCCTGGCCCGGATGGGGTACGCGATCGTCACCCCGGAGGAGTTCGAGCCGCTGGCCAAGGCCAGCGGTTGGACTCGCCCAGACATGCTGATCGTGGACGAGCGCCAGCTCGCCGAGGTTCCCGATTACGGCGATCCGGCGCCGCCGATCGTGGTCCTCTCCGGGCGCCGCGGCGTGACCGACGCGGACCCCCGCGTGGTGGGGGCCGTCCGCCGCCCCGCCGGCCTTCACGATCTCTACCGCCTGGCTCAGCAGGTGCTCGAGGACACGCCGCGCGCTACCCCGCGGGTCGCCACCGACCTGCCCGCGGTGTGTCTCCGCGACGGCCGCAAGTGGAAGGGAGCGCTGCTGTCGATCTCCGAGAACGGCGGTCTGCTGCGCAGCGACGAGCCTCTCGACCTGGGATCCAGCCTGGAGCTTCAGTTCCACTTGCCTGAGAGAGGCACCATCGCGGTCTCGGCCGAGGTTGGCTACCAGCTCCTGCCCCACCTCGGGGTCGTCTTCAACGGCACGTCGCCCGACGTGCGCACCTCGATCTCCAACTACATCAACGCATCGCTCGGAGAGAAAGAGGGATAGGCTCCCGCCGCCGCGCTAGGCCGCGGGACGGCCGGCGCTGCGCGGCCCGGCGGAGTCGAGGGCGCGGCGATAGACGGCCTCCACGGCCGCCACCGCGCGCCGCACGTCGAAACGCCGGCGGGCATCCCGCCGGGCGGCGCTGCCCAGCCGTGCCCGCAGGGCCGGGTCCGAGCAGAGCCGCCCCAAGGCGTCGGCCAGGGCGGGGGGGTGCTCGGGCGGCACCAGGAGCCCCGTGCGCCCCGCGTCGACGATCTCGTCGATCCCCCCCACCGCCGAGGCCACGGCGGGCCGACCCAGCGCCAGGGCCTCGAGCAGGGCCAGGGGGTGGCCCTCGCGGCGCGACGGCAGCGCGACCAGGTCGGCGCTGCGCATCAGCGCGAAGACGTCCTCCCTCCGGCCGAGGAAGTGGACCCGTGTCGCCAACCCGTATCGGCGCGCCCGCGCCTCGAGCCCCGCGCGGGCGTCCCCCTCGCCGGCCAGCCAGAGCTCGAGATCGCGGCGCCCGCGGGCCCCCAGCAGCGCGAGGCTCTCGAGCAGGACGTCGTGCCCCTTGACCGGCACCAGGCTGGCGGGAACCAGGGCGACCAGCGAGTCGGGCGCGCGCGGAGGCAACGGCCCCGGCGCCGCCGCTGCCTCGCGGTCCAGCCGGGCGAAGTCGACCCCGTTGGGTATCACGCGGATGCGCTGCGCCGCAGGACCGATGCGAGTCTCCGCGCTGGCCCGCACCCGTCTGCAGACGGCGATCGCCGCGTCTTGCCAGTGGTAGCTGAGGGCGTTCAGCCAGCGCGAAACAGGCCGGTAGACATCCTGGGTGGTGTGTTCCGTGTACACGACGCGGGTCGACGTGGCGCGGGCCGCAAAGCGGGCCAGCGCACCGGGTAGCGGAAGGTGCGCGTGCACCAGGTCGATGCGCTCGCGCGCGAGCAGCCGGCGCAGCGACCACGCCGTGCGGGGATCCAGCTGGTTGCCGTGCCCGAGGCGATCGAATGCGAAGCCGTGTTCCGCGCACTCCCGCGCGAGCGGTCCGCTCCGGTCCAGGGCGGCGAACCGGTAGTCGAACGCCTCGCGGTCCAGATAGGGCAGGCCGTTCATCACGAGGCGCTCGGCCCCGCCGAGTGCCGTCGTCTTCGTCAGCACCAGGACGCGCGGGCGCATCAGTGGGCCACTGGGTAGACTGAGCCAGCCCGCCGTCCGGGGAGCTCGTGACCGAGAGCGAATGGCGCAAACTCGACCTTTTCGCTCCCACGCCGGAGCACCACCTCCTGGCGCAGACCCTCGCTGAGTTCGTCGCGCGAGAAGTCGAGCCCCAGGCGGCCGAGCACGACCGCAGCGAGACCTTCAACCACGCGCTCTTCAAACGAGCCGGGGAGCTCGGGCTGCTCGGCGTCACGATCGCCGAGGAGCACGGCGGCGCGGGGCTCGACGCCACGGCGGCAGTTCAGGTGTTCGAGGCGCTCTCCACCTCGGATCCGGGCTTCGCCCTCGCGGTGCTGGCCCACGCGATCCTCTTCGCGCAGAACGTCAACGTCAACGCCTCCGAGGTGCTGAAGAAGCACGTACTCCCGCACGCCGTGAGCGGCGAGTGGATCGGCGGCCTGTGCATGACGGAGCCCGAGGTCGGGACCGATGTCCTGGCCATGCGCACCCGGGCGCGGCGGGAGGGCGACGCCTACGTGCTGGAAGGCGTCAAGACCTTCATCACCAACGGCGGCATCGACGAGCAGACGCTGGGCGACGCCTTCGTCGTCTACGCGGCGACCGGGGAACAGAGCATCAGTGCCTTTCTGGTCGAGAAGGGGGGCAAGGGCTTCCGACTCGGGCAGAAGTGGAAGGACAAGCTGGGGATGCGCTCTTCCTTCACCGCCGAGCTCTTGTTCGACGGGGTGCGCGTACCGGTGGGAAACCGGCTCGGTGCGGAGGGCGAGGGGACGCTCGCCATGATGCGCAACCTGGAGATCGAGCGGCTTGCGCTCGCCGCGATGGCCACGGGGATCGCGAAGCGCTGCGTCTCGGTCATGGTCGACTACGCCAACCAGCGCAAGACCTACGGGGTGCTGATCCGGGAGCACGGCCAGGTGCAGCGCTACATCGCCGAGAGCTTCGCCGAGTTCCGGGCGGCGCGGACCTACGTCTACGACACGGCGCGCCGCCTCGACCTGGGTGGGGTCGGGCAGCGCGTCGACGCCGACGCCACCAAGCTTCTGGCTGCGCAGGTCGCCAAGCGCGCCGCCGACGCCGCCATCCAGGTGCTCGGCGGCTACGGTTACATGGGCGAGTACGTGGTCGAGCGGCTGTGGCGCGACGCGAAGCTGCTGGAGATCGGCGGCGGAACGCTCGAGGCCCATCACAAGAACCTGACCAAGGATCTCGCCCTCGACCCCTCCCTCATCGGCGCTTGAGGTCACCCTTCAGTGCCGGGCGGGGGAGCTGGATTCCCGCGTTCGCTCGAGTTCGGTCCAACGCGCGTAGGCGGCCTCGGCCTCCTCGTCGAAGCCGAGGTTGTCGGCCGACAGGGCCAGCCCCGACACGGCGCGAACGTCGTCGGGGGCGAGCTCCGTCGCCCGGCGGAAGGCGACGTAGGCGTCGGCGATGTTCTCGCGCGAGTTCTCCAGCTCGCCGAGCTGGATCCAGAGCTCCGCGTCCGACGGGGTGATCTGGATGGCGACCTCCAGGTGCCCGATGGCCTGGGCCGTGTCTCCGCGCCGCTCGTGGATCCCGGCCGCCTGCCGGTGGAGGGCGGCGTCCCTCGGATGGGTTCGCACGGCGAGCTCGATCTCGCGCGCCGCATCGTCGTAGCGCCCCGCCGACGCGTAGGCGGAGGCGATCTCTCCCGGGTCCCGTCCGAAGGGCCTCGTGCAACCCCAAGTGCCGGAAAGGCCGAGGGCGAGGCTGATGGCGACGGCCGCGCGGAACATCGAGCTACCCCTGGGACTCCATTATCGGTGGCCGGGACGGCGCGTTTGACCTCTTTCTTGCCGGATCCCGGGCTGTCCCGGGGGCCGCCGCCCCTCGGGGCGCCCGGTCGGTCCTACCGGGCGCGCTCGGCCCCCGACCGCCGTCCCGCGGTCCACAGGAAGACGATCCCCCCGGCGGCGACCGTGAGCAAGGCCAGGCTCGATTCCAGCGGCCGCCCGCGGAATGCCCAGAACATGGTCCAGGCGGAGGCGCCCAGGAAGACCAGCGGGGTCAGCGGGTAGCCCCAGGCGCGGAACGGGCGGTCGAGCTGCGGCCGCGTGAATCTCAGCACGATCACGCACGACACCGCGAGGCTCGCGAACAGCGTGAGGGTGAAGCCCGCGTACTGCATGATCTGGTCGATCCTTCCCGTGACGATGATCGCCGATGTCACGACACCCTGGACTACCAGGGCGGCGACCGGAGCGCCCCGGTCAGGCCGAGCCCTCGAAAGGAAGGCGAAGAGCGGGTAGTCCCGACCCAGTGCGTAGTAGACCCGCGGGCCCGCGATCGTCATGGCCGAGGCCGACGCCAGCAACGACACGCAGAGAACCAGGCTGACGAGGGTTACCCCGCCAGCGCCGAACAGGTTCCGCGCGGCCACCAGGCCGACCTCCACCACGCCCGCCAGGCCCTCCACTCCCGCGCCGTAGAAGTAAACGGCATTCAGTCCGAGATACAGCACCATGACGATGCCCGTGCCCAGCATCAGGCTGCGCGGCAGATCGCGTTGCGGGTTCTCGAACTCCCCCGCCAGGTAGGCCGAAGCGTTCCAGCCGGAGTAGCAGAACATGACGAAGATCAGGGAGGTGCCGAGCGCCGAGTACCTTCCGACTCGCGTCAGCTCGGCGTAGGCGTCGGACACTCCCGTGAGGTTCTCCACGCTTCCACGCCCGATTGCCGCCGCGGCCAGGATGATGGCCACGATGCCGACCACCTTGACGAGGGTGATCCAATCGCTGAACCTGATTCCGGTCCGCGCGCCGGAAAGCTGGACGGCGATCAACAGCCAGACGGCTGCCACGGCGATCAGGTCGTTGATACCGATCACACCGGCGAGGGTCGGGTCTTCCGCCAGGGTTGGGAAGAAATGGGTCATGTAGCGGACGAACCCCTTGGTCGCCGCCGCGATCGGCGCCGAGAAGCCCGCGATCAACGACACGAAGGCGCTCATGAAACCGACCGCGCCGCCGTAGGTGTTCCGCAGGTATACGTACTCTCCGCCGGCCCGCGGCATCGACGCGCCGAGCTCGGCGTAACAGAGCGCTCCCGAGAAGGCGAGCAAGCCGCCCGCGATCCACAGCAGGAAGATGGTACCCGGGTGGCCCAGCTCGGCGGCCTGGAAGCCCGTGGTCGTGAAGATCCCTGCTCCGATCATGTTGGCGATGACCAGCGCCGTGGCGGAGCGGAGCTTGACGTAGCGGAGCAGCCCGCGTTCGCTTTCCGAGGGCTTCATCGAAGCCGGCAGCTTAGCGCGCTCGACCGCAGGCGATCGCGAACCGCGACGTCAGTGAAGGGGAGATTCGTATGCAGACGCTCCGGACGGAAACCCGTGACGGCGTGCGCTCGATCGTGCTGTGCCGGGCCGACGAGTACAACACCATCACCCCTGTGTTTCGCGACGAGCTCGCGGCCGCGATCGATGCGGCCGACGCGGATCGCGAGGTGCGGGTCATCCTGCTGCGGGCAGAGGGGCCGGCCTTCTGTGCGGGCTACGGCCTGGATTGGGCCACCGAGGCCCAGGCGCGGGAGAGGGGACGGAGCGAGGGCGGGCCGGGCAGGGTCTGGGACTCGGTTGCCGACGAGCGCCTGATAGGGACGTTCGTCGACACCTACCTGAAGCTCTGGTACGCCCGGAAGCCGACCGTCGCCGCGGTCCAGGGCTGGTGCATCGGCGGCGGCACCGACCTGGTGTTGTGCGCGGACATGATCATCGCCGCTCGGGGAGCGAAGTTCGGCTATCCACCCTCGCGAGTCTGGGGTACGCCGACCACCGCCATGTGGGTCTACCGCATGGGCCTCGAGCGAGCGAAGCGCTACCTCCTCACCGGAGACGAGATCCCGGCCGAGACCGCGGCCAAGATCGGCCTGATCCTCGAGGCCGTCCCGGACGACGAGCTCGAAGAGCGCGGACTCGCCCTGGCGAAACGCATGGCTCGCGTCCCGACCAATCAGCTGGTGATGCTGAAGCTACTGTGCAACCAGACGGTGGAGAACATGGGCTTCGCTTCGAGCCGCCTGCTCGGCACGCTCTTCGATGGCGTGGCGCGCCACACCCAGGAAGGGCTCGACTTCGTGGGCCGCGCCGAGGAGGTGGGCTTTCGCCAGGCGGTGCGGGAGCGCGACGATCCCTTCGGCGACTACGGCAGCCGCCCGAAGCGCTAGACCTGCCCGAAGACATCCGCATCAGGCGAAGCGCTTCAGCTCCCGGCGGGCGACGACCATCTTGTGCACCTCATCGGGACCGTCGGCCAGCCGCAGCGCTCGCCCCTCACGCCACATGGCGGCGACCGGCGTGTCGTCGGAGACGCCCAGCGAGCCGAGGCACTGGATCGCCCGATCGAGGACCCTCATCATCATGTTCGGGACCACCACCTTGATCATCGAGATCTCCTGGCGGGCCACCTTCTTGCCGTGGGTGTCGATCTTCCAGGCGGTGTAGAGGGTGAGCAGGCGGGCCTGGTCGATCTCCATGCGCGAAGTGGCCACCCAATCCTGGACGAACTGTTTCTCGCCGAGCGGCCCGCCGAAGGCCACGCGTTGGTTGGCGTGCCGGCACATGATCTCGAAGGCGCGTTCCGCCATGCCGATCGCGCGCATGCAGTGGTGGATCCGACCCGGTCCGAGCCGAGCCTGGGCGATCATGAAGCCGGCGTGCTCGGGTCCGAGCCGGTTCGCCACGGGGACGCGGCAGTTCTCGTAGCGGATCTCGCAGTGGCCGCCGCCATGGGATTGACCCATCACCGAGATCGCCCGCACCAGGTTGAAGCCGGGCGCGTCGGTGGGCACGATGATCATGCTGGCCCGCTGGTGGGGCGGGGCGTCGGGATCGCTCACCGCCATCACGATGGCGAAGGCGGCGCCGATGGCCCCCGAGGTGAACCACTTGTGGCCGTCGATCACGTAGTGGTCGCCGTCGCGAACGGCGCGGGTCTGCAAACCCGTGGGGTCCGAGCCGGAGACCTCGGGCTCGGTCATCGAGAAGCAGGAGCGGGTCTCCCCGTCGAGCAGTGGCTGCAGCCAGCGCTCCTTCTGCTCGGCGGTCCCGAACTCCGCCAGGATCTCCATGTTGCCGGTGTCGGGCGCGTTGCAGTTGAAGGCGCGCGGCGCGAGCGGGCTGCGACCCATGATCTCGCACAACGGCGCGTACTCGGCGTTCGTGAGCCCGGCCCCGTGTTCCACGTCGGGCAGGAAGAGGTTCCACAGCCCGATCGCCTTGGCCTTCCCCTTGATCTCGCGCAGGATCGGCGGCTCGGCGTGCGGATCGCCCGACTCCTCGATCTGCTGCTTTGCGATTGGCTCGGCCGGATAGATCTGCTCGTCCATGAAGCGCAGGAGCTGCTGCTGGATCAGCTTCCCCTTTTCCGAGGTCTCGAAATCCATGTCTTCCTCCAGCCGTTCACGGCCGGCCCGGGACCGGCGTCAGGGCAGGACCGTCACCTTGACGGCGCCGGCCTTGCGGTCCGATGCGAGTGTGAAGGCGCGTGCGATCTCGTCCAGCGGCACCGCGTGGGTCAGCAGGCGGGACAGGGCCGCACGCTCCGCGTCGACCAGGCGGGCGGCCGTCTCGAAGTCCGCCCCTTCGTGGGGGTGGGCGTAGCAGTTCGACCAGGCGAGCGTCGCCTCCTTCATGAAGGCCGTGAGCGGATCGAGGGTGACGTCACCCAGGAAGAGGCCGAGCACGGCGATCGTGCCTCCCGGGCGCACGGCGGCGGCCGCCGCCCGCAGCGTGTCCGCTGTCCCGCCCACGGTCTCCACGACGAGATCGAAGCCGACCTCCCGGCCGAGCCTGGCCAGCTCCAGGGGGCCGGCCTCTGCTTCGCCCAGCACGCGAGTGGCGCCCAGCTCTGCGCCGAGCTCGACCTGATGGGGATAACGCGCCGTCAGCCACACCTCGCCCGCTCCCAACGCGCGCGCGGCGACCGCGCTGACGAGGCCCAGCGACCCCGCGCCCAGCACGATCACGCGCTGTCCGGGCGAGAACCCTCCGCGCTGCAGGCCGTGCACGGCTACGGCCATCGGCTCGGTCAGTGCAGCCAGTTGCGGGTCGAGATCGTCGGCCACGCGGAAGACCCGTCGCGCGGGCAGGTTGACGTACTCGGCGAAGCCTCCGTTGCGGTGAATGCCGAACACCTCGAGCTGCGGACAGATGGAGTCGCGGCCCGCCCGGCAGGCGGGACAGCGTCCGCAGGAGTCGAGGGGCTCGACGGCCACGCGCTGGCCGGCGGCGAGGCCCGCTACGCCGTCGCCCACGATGTCCACCTCGCCCGCCATCTCGTGGCCGGGAGTCCGGCCGGGCGGCAGAAGACCGGCGTTGAAGAGGTGGAGATCACTGCCGCACACGCCGCACGCGTGGACGCGTATGCGTACCTCGCCGGGCCCCGGCTCGGGGATGGGCACGCGCGCGACTTCGAGGCGCTGGCCGCCGCGGCTGAAGGCGGCTCGCATCGACGGGGGCGCCATGGGACGCCAGGGTAGCACCGCGGCGAGCGGCACTTGAAGCGCGTTGGCGCAGACAGCCCGGCGCGAGTGGAGGCCGATGCGGGTCGCCGCGCCTAGCCGTCGAGCCGCTCCATCACCGCGCGCACCACCAGCGGCCAGGCGATGGTGGCGTCGGCGTACACCTCGGCGAAGCGCCCGCCCTGGCTCTCGGGCACGAACTTGCCCCAGGAGACGCCTTCGCTGTAGCCGCAGCCCGAGAGCCCGCCCCAATGCTCGGGCTCCGGGCAGATCCGCACGGCGTACTTGTAGCGGCGCACGGGTTCGTCCGCGCCCAGCCGCTTGCGCAGGATCTCCAGGTACGGTCCCACCTGCTGTGCCCAGTTGCGGGGCACGCCGCCGCCGATCGTGAAGATGCCGAGCGTCTCCTGCTCGCGGACGAGCCCTGCGAAGTCGTCGAGGTCGATGAACGGGTCGAAACGCAGCGTGTTCCGCTTGCCCGCGGCGCGCATGTGGTTGTGGATCGCCAGGTCCAGACCCAGCTCCGAGTCCGTGAAGGCCGGGATGAAGATCGGAACGCGCCGCTCGACGGCGCTCACCAGGATCGCGCGACCCGGGGCGTCCTTCTGGAGCTGGCGCCCCAGACGCTCGGCGATCAGCCGGCTCGAGAGCACGGTGTCGTCGGGCAGTCCGTCCAACGCTCGTTGCAGGAGGCGCTCGACGTCGTCGAGGTTCTTCTCGAGTTCGATGGTGTCGTAGACGCGGTTGTAGCCCTTTCGGTAGAGCTCCTCGTCCGGCATGTCCGGGCGGTGCTTGAAGTGCAGCAAGCCGGCGCCCTCGCTGAGCCCGTGGGTCGTCAGGGCGCCCGTGGTGACGAGAGCCTGGACCCAGCCGCGGTCGATCATCTCGCACAGCAGCAGGCCCTGCTTCGCGATCGTCATCGCGCCCGAGACCGTGACCACGCGGAAGCAATCCGGATCGCGGACCATGGCCTCGAGAACGTCGGCGGCCTCGCCGAGCCGGCGACCGCCGAAGGCCGTGAGGCTCATGGCGCGCACCAGGGCGTCGACGCTGGTGGTCTGCGACGGGTCGAGGGGCGCGAGGGGCGTCAGTCCATCGTCGTGGCCGGAGCCGTAGAGATTCTCGTCGCGGACCTTCGCCATCGACACCTCCGACGTCGCTCGCGACGGCGCGCGCACCCTAGCAAACCGCGAGCGAGCGACGCGATCGGCACGGGCCCGCCGGGAAGTCAGGACGCTGCGCCAGTCTGCGGCTCGAGGGGCTCGAGCTGTTCGGGCTCGACGACCGGTAGCGAGCACGCCACGCCGCGACACACGTACGCGGTCGCCCGGCCCGAAACGGCAGCCCGGCCCGCCAGCCAGGCGGGATCCACGCCCCGCGGCGGCGGGGCTCCGGGTGGCGCGACCCACACCGCATCCTCGGGGAGCAGCACCCGGCGCGCCCGGTCGGCGAGGGCGCGGGTCGCGTCGGCGTCGGGCTCACCGAGGATCACCGCCACGGAAACGCCGCGCTCGGCCAACAGGACCGCGCGCGCGAGGGTGGGAAAGGCCTCGGGTGCCCGATCGAGGACGAAGGCGTGGGTGCGGATCACGCGATCGGCGATGCGCCGCAGGTCCTCGCGTCCGGCCAGTGCGGAGGCCCGCAGCAGGCCGAGCGTCGCGAGCCCGGTGGAGTGGGGCGTGGCCCCGTCGTGGTCCGAGCGCGGACGGTGCACCAACGGCTCTCCGTCGGAGGCCGTCAGGAACAGGTCCCCTTCGGCGTCGTCGTAGAAGCGGTCCGCGATGTCGTCGGCCACGCCGAGCGCCGCAGTCAGGAAGCGGTCTCCAGCGCCGGCGCGGTGCAGGTCGAGGCAGGCCTCGAGCAGGGCCGCGAGGTCGTCGAGGAAGGCCGGGACGCGAGCCTGCCCCTGATCGAACACACGCAGGCGCCGGCCCTCACCGTCGACCATGCCCTCGAGCACGAAGTCGGCGACGGCCGCGGCGTTGGCCAGCATGCGTTCGTCGCCGAGCAGGCTTCCGGCGCGCGCCAGCCCGGAGACGGTCAACGCGTTCCACGCCGTGACCCGCTTGCGGTCTGTGCCGGGCGCGGTGCGCTTGATGCGGGCCGCGAGCAGCGCCGCGCGCTCTTCGGCGAACTGCGCGCGGGGCTCCCGGGCGACGTCGTGGAGCACCGTCGCGCCGCCCTCGAAGTTTCCGCGCGGCGTCACCCCGTAGGCGGTGCAGAAGGCGGCGCCGCGCTCAGCGCCGAGCACGCTCTCGACCTGCGCCGGCGTCCACACGTAGAACACCCCCTCCTCGCCTTCGCTGTCCGCGTCCTGGCTGGCGTAGAAGCCGCCTTCGGGGGCGGTCAGCTCGCGGCGCAGAAACTCGGCGGTTTCGCGCACCGGCCAGAGCAGGTCCTCGTCGTCCGTTCCGGCGCGGCGCCACGCCTCCGCGTAGACGCGCAGGAGCTGGCCCTGGTCGTAGAGCATCTTCTCGAAATGGGGCACCGCCCAGCGCTCGTCGACGCTGTAGCGGTGAAAGCCGCCGCCCAGATGGTCGTACAGGCCGCCGCGGGCCATTTCGCGACAACTCAGCACCACGTGGTCGACGGCTTCGCGCGCCTTGCGTTCCGGGAGCGCGTCGCAAGCGGCGAGCAGCAGCTCGAGAGAGGTGGGGGTGGGGAACTTCGGGGCTCCGCCGAACCCGCCGTGGTCCGGGTCGGCGTGTTGCAGCAGCCGCAGCGCCGCCTCCCGGGCCGTGTGTGCGCCCGGCGGCTGGCTCGCGACGCCCGTGGGACGCTTCGCCAGCGCGGCCACGATCTGGGCGGCTCTCTGCCGGACTTCTTCACCCTGCGTGCGGTAGGCGTGCTCCACCTCCTCGAGGAGGCTGCGGAAGGCGGGCATACCGTGGCGCGGCTCCGGCGGGAAGTAGGTGCCGGCGTAGAAGGGCTCTCCCTGCGGTGTGCAGAAGACCGTCAGGGGCCAGCCGCCGTGTCCGCTGAGCCGCGTCACGGCGTCCATGTAGATCTGGTCGACGTCGGGTCGCTCCTCGCGGTCCACCTTGATGTTGACGAACAGCCGGTTCATGACGCCGGCCGTTTCCTCGTCCTCGAACGACTCGCGCTCCATCACGTGGCACCAGTGACAGGCGCTGTAGCCGATCGAGACGAGCACGGGCTTGCCCTCGCGCCGCGCTCGCTCGAAGGGTTCGGGGCCCCAGGCGTACCAGTCGACCGGGTTGTGCATGTGCTGCCGCAGGTAGGCGCTGGTCTCCTGCGCCAGGCGGTTGGTCGGGCGGTCGTGCGCGCCGTCGGTCACGTGAGCTCCGGGTCCCAAAGCGATACCCCTAGCCCAACCGGCCACCGCGGGGCAGCCCCCAGGCTACAGTCCCACCGTGATCGACGTGGTACTCCATCCCGGCCGCGACCGTTCGGTGCGTCGCCGCCACCCCTGGCTGCTCTCGGGGGCGGTGGCGCGCGTAGACGGGTCGGCGGAGCCGGCCGCCCTGGCCCGGGTGCTCTCGGCTGAGGGAGAGGTCCTGGGCTTTGGCGACTTCTCGCCGCACTCCGCGCTGCGTGTTCGCCTGCTGACGTTCGGCAAGGAGACGCCGGCCCCGGGCGCGCTGATCGAAGAGCGAATCGCCGCTGCGGTGGCGCTCCGCGCCCGCGATCCCCTGCTGGGCGAAACCGAAGGCGTGCGGCTGGTCAACGCGGAGGGCGACGGCCTGCCGGGACTCGTCGCGGACCGCTACGGCGACTGCGTCGTGGTGAAGCTCACGTCCGCGGGTATGGGCGCCCGGCGCGAGCGGGTGGCGCGGGCGCTGCGCAACGCGAGTGGGGCCCGTGCGGGCTTCGAGCGGGCCGACGCGCCCGCGGCCCGCCGCGAGGGGATGGCGGCGCGGCAGGGCGTGTTGTGGGGCGACGCGCCGACGGCCCCGATCTGGTTCCTCGAGCGGGCACGGCGCTACGCGGTGGATACCGTCGCCGGCCAGAAGACGGGTTTCTATCTGGACCAGCGCGACGCCCGCGATCTCGTCGAGTCGATCGCGGGCGGACGCCGGGTGCTCGATCTCTTCGCCTACAGCGGGGGGTTCGCCGCGGCGGCGGCGCGCGGCGGTGCCCGCAGCGTGACGCTGGTGGAGTCTTCGGCCGCCGCGCTCGACCTGGCCCGGCTCCACCTCGACGCGAACGGGCCCGCGGTCCCCGCGCGCTTCGTGCAGGGAGATGCCTTCCGCTTCGCGCGCAGCGAGAGCGGCGCGTACGATCTGATCGCGATCGATCCACCGCCGCTTGCGCGACAGCGCCGCGACGTGTCGCGCGCGGCCCGCGCGTACAAGGACGCGCTGCTGTTCGCGCTGCGCTGTGCCGCCCCCGGTGCCTTCGTGCTCAGCTTCGCGTGTTCCCATCACGTGGGGCCGGACCTGTTCCGCAAGATCGCGTTCGCCGCGGCGCTCGACGCAGGGCGCTCCGTCCAGGTGCTTCGCACGCTGGGTCCACCCTCCGACCACCCCGCCTCGATCGACCACCCGGAGGGTTCGTACCTGACGGGACTCTTGCTCCGCGCGTGAGCGGCGCGTCGCAAGCAAGTGTGCGCGCGGCGGCCTTCCTCGACGCGCACGCCGACGAGCTGGAGGGGCGGATCGCCGCGGTATTGGTCGCGGAGCGTCCGCTGTCCGACGGCCTGGCGGCGCTCGACGCACTCCAGCAGCCCGACGGCGGTTTCTCCCAGCGTCCGGGCGGGCCGGCCGGGGTCGCGGCCACCCTGCGCGGGCTGGGACTGCTCGACGACCTGCGCGCGCTGGACGCCCCGTCGGCGGAGCGCGCCTGCGGCTGGCTGGAGCGCGCGCAGGCCCGCGATGGATCGTGGGGCGAGGGCCCGACGCAGGAGCGCGTGTTCGCCACCGGGATGCTGGCCGGGCACCTGGCCAAGACGCGCTGCGTGCGCCCCCACACCCTCGATTCCGCCGGCGCCTACCTGGCCCGGCACTGGGCGCCCGAGCGGGTGCAGGGGCCGGACTGGCCGGCGATCGCGGCCTTCGCCCACTTCTTCGCCAACGCGCCCCACGAGCTGGCGGACCAGGCCCTGCAGTGGTGCGGACGCGAGCTGGAGCGCGGCTTTCGCACGCGCTGCTTCGACGCGGTCCGCACCGCGCGCGTGTTCGCCTACTGCGACGCCCACGCCCTGCCGGGCGCGCGGATCGACGCCGCCGAGCTCGTCTGTAGCCTGCTCTCCGAACAGGTCGCCGACGGCAGCTGGCGACCGGCGGGCGACCGGTCGGCGCAGGCGCGCGTCACCCACACCCTCGACGCCCTGGTCGCTCTCGTGCGCCTGGGCTGAGCCTACTCGACTGAGGTGGCCGGCCGTGGCAGCCTTCGGCTTCTGCCGGCTGCGGGAGGTTGGGCGATGTTCAATCTGGCGGTGATCCACGAGGCGATCGCGAGCGCGGTCCCCGACCGCGAATGCCTGGTCTTCCGCGAGCGTCGTCTGACCTGGGAGCAGGTGACCGACCGGACGCGCCGGCTCGCCGACGTGCTGCGCCGACACGGACTGGGCTGCCGCGAGGAACGGGCCGGGCTGTCGAACTGGGAATCCGGCCAGGACCACGTCGCCCTCTACCTGTACAACGGCAACGAGTACATGGAGGGGATGCTGGGCTGCTTCAAGGCGCGGACCGTGCCCATCAACGTCAACTACCGCTACGTCGACGAGGAGCTCGAATACCTGTTCGGCAACTCCGACGCGCGTGCCGTCATCTATCACTCCGTCTTCGCGCCCACCCTGGCGCGGATTCGAGACAAGCTCCCGAACGTATCGCTGTGGCTCCAGGTGGCTGACGAGTCGGGCGGGCCTCTGCTACCCGGCGCCCTCGACTACGAACAGGCGCTCGCCGAGGCGACGCCCGAGCTGCCGCCCGGCGACCTCTCGGGAGATGACCTCTACATCCTGTACACCGGCGGCACGACCGGGATGCCCAAGGGAGTCCTGTGGAGGCAGGAGGACATCCTCCGCGCCGCCCTCTACCCGGGGCAGGTGGATACCGTGACCGGGATCGTGGACCGGGCCAAGGCCGGGGACATTCGCTCGCTGCCTGCGCCGCCCTTCATGCACGGAGCGGCCCACTGGGCGGCGTTCAACATCTGGCACGTCGGCGGAACCGTGGTCGTCCAATCGAAACCCCGCCTGCTCGACCCGCACGACCTGTGGTCCACCGTCGAGCGCGAGCGGGTCAATACCGTGACGATCGTCGGAGACGCGTTCGGCCGGCCCCTGGCCGATCAGCTGCGCGAGCGCGACTACGACCTCTCGTCGCTCAAGCTGCTCACGTCGGGTGGCGCGATTCTCACGGCGGCCCTGAAGCGCGAGTTCCTGGAACTGCTGCCCGAAGTCCGCATCCTCGACGCCCTGGGTTCTTCGGAGAGCGGCGCCCAGGCCACCCAGTTCAGCAGCCGCGACGAGAAGACGACCACCGGCGACTTTGCGCTGGGGCCCGACAACCTGGTTCTCAAGGAGGACCTCTCGGGAGCGGTGGTGCCGGGCTCGGGGGAGCAGGGCTGGCTGGTGCGTCGCGGGCGCCTCCCGCTCGGCTACTACAAGGATGCCGAGAAGACGGCCCGCACCTTCCCGGTGGTCGACGGCATCCGCTACGTGGTGCCGGGCGACCGCGCACAGCTGGAGGCGGATGGCACCCTGCGCCTGCTGGGTCGGGACTCCGTCACCATCAACACCGGGGGCGAGAAGGTCTTTGCCGAAGAGGTGGAGCACGCCCTGAAGCACCACCCCGCAGTGTACGACGCGGTGGTGGTTCCGACGCCTCACGCGCGCTGGGGTCAGCAGGTCACGGCCGTCGTCCGGCTGCGCGACGGCGAGGCCGCCAGCGAAGACGAGCTGCGCGCCACGGCGAGCGAGCACGTCGCGCCCTACAAACTCCCCAAGGCCTTCGTGTTCGTGGCCGAGATCGCGCGCTCGCCGAGCGGGAAGCCCGACTACGGCTGGGCCCGGGCGACGGCGTTGCGCGGGCTGGGGATCGAGGCCGCTTCCCGAGCCCGGGCCTCGCGCCCGGCGCGGCCCGCCTAGCGCTGCAGGGCTTCCCGGAAGGCGCGAATGCGCGCCGCGTTGGCCCCCAGATCTCCCCGCCCGTCCCGCGACTTGGATCGCACGTCGACCACGACGTCGCCGTCGCTGCTGCGGATGCGGACCACGACGTCGTCCTCGAAGCGGAAGGTCCGGGTCACCGCGACGGCCTCGAGCGCGCCGGACTCGGGATCGCGGACGGTGATCTGCCAACCCAGCTCGGCGGCCGCGCGTTCCGCCCGTTCGAAGGCCTCGGCGGCGGATTGGCCCAGCGCGATGGGCGCGAGGTCCGGATACGCAGCCCGCTGGGCGCGGGCGAATTCCGCCCCCGGATACACCAGGTCCCGCCCCACGCGGTTCGCCTCGGCGCGCGCGGCGGCCGAGAAGACCGGCGGGTCGTCCAGGTCGGTGGTGATGTCGTTGATGGCGGGAGGGAAACCGGCCCTTGCCGACGTGACCACCACGAACGCCACCAGGGCGAGCCCAAGAAGCGCGCCGCTGAGCGCGCGCCCGCGCCCGCTGCGGCCCGCCGCCGCCCGCGTCAGCCACATCCCGACGGGTCCGAGCAGCAACGCGAGCAGTCCGCACAGCACCCCGATGCCGAACAGCCGAAAGCCGAAGAACGCGGAGAGCAGTCCGATCTGGATCGTCAGCGGACCGAGGGCGAAGAACAGCGCTCCCAGCACGCCGAACAGCGCTGCCAGTGTCGCGACACGCGAGGGCGTCTCCACGGCTGGATCCTCCGGTGGTTCGGCCGCGCAGTCTATCACGGCGCCGCGCGGGCCTGTGATAGACTGCGGCGCCCAACGGGCGGGAGTCGACCCCGGTGGACCGCATCCGATCCGAGCGCCGCGGCCCGGTCGCGCTGCTCACGCTCTCGCGACCCAAGGCGCTGAACGCGCTCGACCGCGCGACGCTGGACGCGCTGCTCGATTGCTGCGAGGAGCTGGCGGGCGACGCGGACGTTCGCGCCGCCGTGCTGGCGGGCGAGGGCCGGGCCTTCTCGGCCGGCGCCGACGTCGCCGAGATGCGCGCCCACAGCCCCGCCGAAGCCGAGGCGTTCAGCCGGCTCGGCCA
The DNA here is from genome assembly GCA_036482635.1 of Myxococcota bacterium. GTDB lineage: Bacteria > Myxococcota_A > UBA9160 > UBA9160 > SMWR01 > JAZFWH01. Next base: position 5,300 of record JAZFWH010000294.1, on the reverse strand, counting down.
CCGCGCCTTCCTCGCGCTCGAGGAGCTCCCGCTTCCGACCATCGCCGCGGTGCACGGCTACGCGCTGGGCGGCGGCTTCGAGCTGGCCTGCGCGTGCGACTGGATCTACGCCTCGCCCGACGCGCGCTTCGGGCAGCCGGAGGTGGCGCTTGGCTTGATCCCGGGCTTCGGCGGCACGAGCCGCTTGGTGCGACGCGTGGGCATCGCCTGGGCCAAGGAGATCGTGCTGGGCGGCGAGCGCCTGGACGCCGAGACCGCGCTGCGCATCGGCCTGGTCAACCGGATCCATCCGCGCGAGGGCCTCCTCGAAGCCGCGCTCGAGACGGGCGATGCGATCGCGCGCAAGGCTCCGCTGGCCGTCGCCCAGGCGAAGCGGGTGATCCAGGCCGGGCAGGGGGCGGACCCGCACGTGGCCCACGCCCTCGAGCAGGCGGCCTTTGGCCTCGTCTCCGCCAGCGAGGACCGGGCCGAGGGGATGGACGCCTTCCTCGAGAAGCGCGAGCCGAAGTTCCGCGGCCGCTAGGCGCGGCGGGTCGGCTCGGCCGGCGCTTTGCGCCGCGCCCCGGACATCAGCTCTCGCAGGAAGTCCGCGGCCAGGATCGCCCAGAGGGCGATGGGGAAGGCGTCGAGCAGGATGAACGCCGGGAAGATGCTGCGGAACGGCCTCGACGCCAGCTCCGGGTACCTGTCGATGGCGATCGCGAACCAGGTGAAAGCGACGTGCGTCAGAAAGATCAGCGCAAAGCCCGCCGCGGTGCCGACGACGCGCCGCACCAGGCCCATGCCGGGTGTGATCACCATCAGCAACAGGAACGGCACGTAGTTCACGAAGCGGTCGGGCAGGTGGCTGGGCCTTACCGACGGCAGGATCGGCGTCACCACCTGGAGGAAGAGCTGCGGGTACGCCTCCCTCCCCCACTCGATCCAAAGCCACGTGAGCGGGACGCTCAGCGCGACGAACTCAACTGCGAGCAGGAAGGGTTTCTTCGTCACGCTGGACCACCTTGAAGATCCAGAGCAGCCAGACCGAGGTGATCATCAGGATCAGCGTCGCCTGCCAGAAGTAGAGGTGCATGAAGTCGAATACCGAGGCGTAGTAGCGCCCCACCACCATCAGCACGGCGATGCGGAACAGGTTGATCGCGTAGAGAAGCGGGAGCCCCAGGGCGAGCCCCACGGCCTTCTTCCTCCAGCTGGTCTGAAAGGCGAGCACTGCCGCCGAGAAGATCAGGATCTCGTAGATCGCCGTACACTCCTCAATGATCTGCACTGCGAATCCACCGAACGTGAGCGTCGTGTCCGAAACGGACACGTCGGTGCCGAACAGCTTGAACAGGTAGTACTCGAGCTGGGCGGTCCCCGTGGACATGGCATTGCCGACTTCGCGGAAGTATGTGCGCAGCGCCGGGTAGGCGAAGCCGATGACGGCCAGGTAGAGCAGGAAGAGAGCGGCGAAACGATAGGCCGGATTCCTCCACGCAGCGGACAGCCACGCGCGGGCCCGTGCGATGCGTCCCCTGGGCAGGGCGCTGCGCCCGACGCCTTCGGAGCTGGAGGGCTGGTTGGCTTCCGTTTCCATCGCCGTGCAAATTGTAACCCCGCGCGCGGAGAGTTTTCGGAGAAAAATCGTTATGCTTGGCGCCCTTCGACGGGCTGCGCGCAGCAGGGGCGCCGAGGGAGAAGCGCATGGACGAGGAACGCGTCAAGGAAATCGTCAACGCCATGGTGTTCTTCAGCGGCAAGCGGGAGATGGCGGTCGACGAGATTGCGATGATCCAGCCGGGCCTGGGGCGCATCATGCCCGAGATCGGTGCGCGGACCTGGAAGCTCTACTACGCCGGCAAGGCCGAGAACTGGGACAACGCCATGTACCAGTGGAAGGAGACCAAAAAGCTCTTCGAGCTGGGCGCCTACACCCGGCCCAAGCACGAGGCGGCCATCGAAGAGTACCTGCGCGACGACTGGGTGCCCCTCGAGTCGGCGATCGCGGCCAAGGATCTCGACGCCTTCCTGCGGGCCTTCGACAAGGCGGTCGATTCTGCGAACGCGTGGCACGAGAAGAAGGACAAGCCCTACATCCGCTGGAAGGTGCCGGACCACCCCCCGCCGGACTTGGATTTCACCCCGCGGAAGTAGCTCCAGTCGAAGGACGTCGGGCCTAGCCGCCGAATCCGTTCAGGTACGGAAGTCGCGAGGCGGTGGCCTCGATGGCGTCTCCGGCTTCCAGGAGCACCGCGGTCGCGTTCCAGGTGCCCTCGAGCAGCTGGCTGCGGGTGCCGTCGGCGATGCGCGCGGGCGCGCTCCCGGCCCGCGACGTCACGCTTCGGCTCTCCAGGTCGATGACGATCTCCTGGGCGGGGTCGAAGGAGACCGAGTCCATCAGACGCGCCAGGTCGTCGGGCTCCAGCGTCACGCACGGAAGTCCCAAGGCGGTGCAGTTGCCCGCGAAGATCTCGCCGAACGATCCGCCGACGAAGCCGCGAAATCCCCAGCGCAAGAGCGCCTGTGGCGCGTGCTCGCGCGAAGAGCCACAGCCAAAGTTCCGGCCCACGATCAGGACGCTCGCGCCGCGGAAGCGCTCGTCGTCGAGCGGGTGATCGCCCTTGGCCTGGACTCGATCGTCTTCGAAGGCGTGCTCGCCGAGACCGTCGAAGGTGACGCAGCGCAGGAAACGGGCGGGTATGACCCGATCGGTGTCGATGTCGTCGCCGCGCAGCACGCATCCACGTCCGGCCACGCGCCGGATCGACTCGGTTGCCATTACAGCATCTCCCGCACGTCCACGACCTCGCCGCGCAGCGCCGCGGCTGCCACCATGGCGGGCGACATCAGCAGGGTTCGGCCCAGCGGAGAGCCCTGGCGCCCCTTGAAGTTGCGGTTGCTCGAGGAGGCGCACACCTCGCGGCCGACCAGCTTGTCCGGGTTCATCGCCAGGCACATGGAACAGCCCGCTTCGCGCCACTGGAAGCCCGCGGAGCGGAACACCTCATCCAGCCCCTCGGCCTGTGCCTGCCGAGCGACCGCCTGCGAACCCGGTACGACGAGGGCGCGCACGTGCCGCGGCACCGTGCCGCTGCGCGCCACGCGCGCCGCCTCGCGCAGGTCCGAGATCCTGCCGTTGGTGCAGGAGCCGATGAAGGCGACGTCGATGGGGGTTCCGAGGATCGGCTCGCCCGGTCGCAGGGCCATGTGGGCGAAGGCTTCCTCGAGGGAATGGCGATCTTCGGCTGGCGCCGCGTCGGGACGCGGCATGTTCTCGTCGACGCCGACATTCTGGCCGGGGTTGATGCCCCACGTGACCAACGGCGCCAGCGCGTCGCCGTCGAGCTCGACGCGGTCGGCGTACGCGGCATCCGGGTCGCTGGCCACCTGGCGCCACCAGCTGGCGGCGCGTTCGAACTCCTCGCCCTTCGGCACGAACTCGCGGCCCTTCAGGTACTCGACCGTCAGCTCGTCAGGATTGACGTAGCCGCAGCGCGCACCGCCCTCGATGGACATGTTGCAGACGGTGAGGCGCTCCTCGAGGCTCATCGCATCGATCACGGGGCCGCCGTATTCGTAGGCGTAGCCCACGCCGCCCTTCACGCCGAGCCTGCGGATGATCGCCAGGATCACGTCCTTGGCGTACACGCCGGGCGAGAGCTTGCCGGTGACGTCGATGCGCCGGACCCGCGGCCGCGCGAGGTTCAGGCACTGGGTGGCGAGCACGTCGCGCACCTGCGTCGTGCCGATGCCGAAGGCCACCGCGCCGAACGCGCCGTGGGTGGAGGTGTGGCTGTCGCCGCACGCGACGGTCATGCCGGGCTGGGTGAGCCCGAGCTCCGGCCCGATCACGTGGACGATGCCCTGGTGTCCGCTGGCCGGGTCGAACAGCGGGATGCGCGCCTCGCGGCAGTTGCGCTCGAGCTCGACCAGCATCGCCTCGGCCAGCGGGTCCAGCAGGGGCCGGCGTTGCGAGTCGGTGGGAATGATGTGGTCGACGGTGGCGAAGGTCCGCGACGGGAAGCGCACGCTCAGGCCCGTCTCGCGCAGCATGGCAAAGGCCTGCGGGCTCGTGACCTCGTGTACCAGGTGCAGACCGACAAAGAGCTGCGTCTGTCCACCCGGCAGCTCGCGCACCGCGTGGGCGTCCCAGACCTTGTCGAGCAGGCTCTTGCCGACACTCACGTCGGTGAGATAGCACGGGCGGGCCCGGCAGCGCATGCCGTATGCTGGCGGCGTGGAGCTGGTCTACACCGCGCACGTACCCTCGGGCGAGGGCCCGTTTCCGACCATCGTGGCGCTCCACGGCTGGGGCGCCAGCGCGCACGACCTGATGGGGCTGGCGCCGGTCCTGCACGCGGGTCGGGCCCTGGTGTTGTGCCCGCAGGGCCCCATAGGGTTTCAGGTGGATCGCGGCTCCGTAGGCTACGGATGGTTTCCGCTGACCGGCGGGGGGCAGTCCGACCCCGCGGAGTTCGCGAAGGGCGCGGCGGCGCTGCGCGGCTTCCTCGACGCGGCGCTCGAGTTCTACCCGGTCGACCGCCGCAAGCTCGTGCTGATCGGCTTCAGCCAGGGCGGTGTGCTGGCCTACGAGTTGGCCCTGCGCGAGCCCGGTCGCTTCGCCGGGCTGCTCGCACTCTCCTCCTGGCTTCCCCCCGAAGTGGCGGCGGTGCCGAAGCAGCCCGAGCACGCGAGCCTGCCGGTGATGGTGGTCCACGGGACGGAAGATCCCATGATCCCGGTCGAGCGGGCCCGCGAGTCCCGCGACCTGCTGCTCGGGCTCGACGTGCCCACTGCGTACCGGGAATACGGAATGGGGCACGAGATTCGGCCCGAGGCGCTGCGCGACATCGTGACGTGGCTCGAGGACAAGGTGCTCACCCCCATCAAGCTGGCGTGAGCAGCTCGCGCGAGTCCCGGCGCACGCGGAGCGCCCGCCGGGGTGGTGCTGCCCGCGCGGGGACCGCGTTGTAGTCTTGGTTCGGTCGGGGTGTAGCTCAGCGGCCAGAGCCTGATCTTTGGGGGGTCAGCGTCGTGGGTTCGAATCCCACCACCCCGACCACATCCCTCGTGCCCTGCGATGATGGCCCTACCCGATCGCGTCGCGTTTGTTCGAAGCCCGTGGTCGATGGCCAGACGCCCCCGGGGGGCGCGCCCGGCGGGTGGCCTTCTGCGGGCCGCGCCGGCGCTCGGCGCTGCTTGCCTGCCGACGGAAGACTGATAACGTCCGCGGCGGTCGCCCGCCTGTGCGCGGGCGGCTCCGTCTGCGATTCGATGATCCGAGTGCTTTTAGCTCGAAAGGAGTATGACGTGATCGG